>JAAYXD010000196.1 GCA_012516065.1 Clostridiaceae bacterium | reverse complement strand
TCTATCGGAAGAAAAGCAGCGCCTGCCTTCAGCACTGCGAGCATTCCGATAACCATCTCTATCGAACGGCTGACTAAAATTCCTGCAACATCACCGGGTTTTATACCTTTTTCCCTTAAAAGTGCAGCCAGTGAATTTGCCTTTTCATTCAACTGCCTGTATGTAATGCTCTGATCATCGCAGATAACGGCAATGTTATCGGGAGTTTTCATTACCTGCTGTTCAAACAGTTCGTGAATGGTTTTGTCTTTCGGATAATCCGCCTCTGTGTCGTTAAACTCATACAAAACCTTTCTTTTTTCGCTCTCGGGCAGCATTTCAATCATGCTTATCTTTTTCGCGGGATTATCAAGAGCATGCCACAGCAGGCTTAACAAATGGTGGTGTATGAATTCTATTTCCTTGTCATAGTAAAGGTCTTTATGGTAATCGTAATCGATAATAACGGTTTCTTCGTCATCCCTGTCATTCACATGGATTGTCAGCGAATTGGACTGATGCCCGTTGAAATGCCATCTCGTTGAATAGTCGATATCGGTTTTTTCATATTTCGTATTTTGATACGACAGCACAATATCATATAAATTGCCGGGGAAATCGTGCTTTTCCCGGACTTTCTTAAGTATCAGCTCATATGGATATCTCTGGTGCCTGTACGAAGAAGAGCATACCTGAAGTATGCTGCGGCTGAACTCGGTAAAGCTTGCTTCGTCATTTATTTTTATGCGTAAAGGAACCGTGCTGACGAACATGCCTACCGTGTTTTTTTCCACCTGGTTAAGCCTGTTAAGTATCGGAGTGCCGATAATTATATCTTCTTTTCCCGTTACCCTGTTTATGTACATCGATAAAGCGGATAAAAATAACGGATACAGGGTTATCCTGTTTTCTGCGCAGTACTGCCTCAGTTTCCGGACGAATTTCCTGGGAGCGACAAATGTCTTTCTTTTTGATTCCGTTGATACGAGATTTGTTTTCCGGGTTTTCAGAACAGTCGCTTCTATCGGCTCATTATAAACCTCTTCCCAGTAAGCCTCGTCTTTCTGCATGCGGTTTGATTTATAATATTCCATTTCGGTTTCTACGTATGTTAAGTATGACGGTATAGCCATTTGTTCGTCCTTAATCGCATCACCGTTTTTGAGCGCCTTGTAATACCCCATTACCAGGCTGCATGACAAAGCCATGGACCATGCGTCAAACACAATATGGTGAAAGTTTGAGAATATTCCGCCCTCTTTGTCGCTAATCTTCAACAGGATCAAACGGTATAAATCGCTGTTTATCAGCTCGAACGGCTTTTTTGCCTCGTTAGCATTCCACTCATACAATGCAGAGATAGGATCTTCATACTTTGAAAAATCAATAAAATCAATGGGCTTGTCCTGATACGGATGAACATACTGGCGCGGTTCTCCGTTCTCGTCAACGCAAATACGCAGGCGGATGCTTTCATTATTCTTTATGTAAAGTTTCAAAGCTTTTTCGAGAAGTCCGTAATCAATGTTGTCGTCCTTAATTCTTATCGTGCCCGAAATATTTGAAATGGAAGTGCCGGAATACATTTTTTCCGTATACCAGATTGACAACTGCGGGGATGTTAACGGATATAATTTATTTTCCAACATAGATGCCTCCGTAAGTGCTTTTTTCGTTATTTTATATCTCATTTTACCATATTAAGCTCAAATTCGCCATGACAAAATTAAATATTCAGGATATTAGGGAAATTATTTCCTGATATTTCTAAAAAATGTTTATGCCCCGCTTTATTGAAAAAAAGCGCGCTGAAACAAAAAATTTCTCCCGTTGCACAAAATCATACATAAGATCTGTCGATTGTAACTACCGCATACAGTGATTTGTCCTTTTCATTTATCTTCCGCTTTATCTGATCGGTTATTTCCTGTATGCTTATCTTACAATCAAAAGGAACCGTTACGTCAAAAATGAGGTTGTGATGAGTCGGACCCTTTACGACTCTGAAATCGTGAATTGACAGCGTACTGTCGATACCCGAAACCACTTCTTCGGTCATTTTCTGCAGCTCATTCACGAAAGGATCGTCCGTTACAACCGGATCCATATGTATAACCATGTTCAGGTTATACCTGCTGGATATGTCGCGTTCGATATTATCAATCAAATCATGGCTTACAAGACCATCCGTATTCGCGTCAACCTCCACATGAACCGAAGCAAATGTATTATGCGGGCCGTAATCGTGGATGACAAGGTCATGTATCCCAATAACGCCGTCATATCCAAGAATGAACGATTCGATCTTTTTTATAAGTTCCTCTGAAGGAGCCTGGCCTATAATCCTGTTCATAGTTTCGCGTAAAATTTGTATCGCCGAATAAATTATGAACAGCGCAACCGCAATACCTATATAAGCATCGGGATTAATCCTTGTAAACCGGCTTATTATTGCGGAAACAAAAACAGCGGAAGTAGCCAGCACATCGGCCATGCTGTCTGCAGCGGTTGCCTTCATGACCATTGAATTGATGTGCCTGCCGACTTTCCGGTTAAAATAAAAAAGCCACAGCTTCGCAAAGATTGACAGCGCCAGAACCGACAGCGCAACATTGCTGAAATCGATCGGCTGAGGTCTGATAATTTTAACAATTGACGTTTTTATAAGTTCAAAACCTATAAACATTATCACAACGGCGACAACCGAAGAAGAAATATACTCTATTCTTGCGTGTCCGTACGGGTGAGTGTTATCAGCAGGCTTTGCCGCCATTCTAATGCTGATAAGAGATATAATTGAAGAGCCTGCATCGGAAAGATTGTTTATCGCGTCACCGACTACCGAAATGCTGCCGGACAGTGTTCCGACCGTAAATTTCGCGGCAAAAAGAAGTATGTTTACGATTATTCCGATGATGCATCCAAGCCTTCCATACTGCTCGCGTACTTTAACATTTTCAATATCGTTATGGTTCTTAATGAACACTTTTGCGAGAGCGCCCGCAATGCCTCCGAGCTCTTTACCGCCGCTTTTCATGTTTCCTCCGCTTAACCTGTTTACTCCAATAATCTTTATTCTATTATTACATACGTCTGGCTGCAACTATTCCAATAAAACTATCGTCATCGCATGTTATAAATGTTACCGTTCAGGTTTTATTGAACTGTTATTCAATAGTTTTCAATGTTCTTAAGCGTGCTAATAACCAGCGGGTGGTTCGGGTGCTTTCGGTGACGCCGGGCGACATGCTGCAATGCCCTGCTGCCTATAAGCAACTTTGGAGCGTGTTAATGAGCGGTCCGGGATATGGAGACCGCTGTGTGAAAACAGTTCAGTAACGGAAGCGTGTTATTTGTATGTGCTTTGTCGCCCGAGGAAACGAAACACCCGAGCCAGGACCCGCGGAAATAATGTCATAAAACCGGCGGGTGATTCAGGTGTTTCGCAACAAATAAACAACCGCTCCATTATGAAGTTATGCTTAAAATTCCGGACATTTACAAGCTAACCTCAAACGGAGCGGCTGTTCTTCAGTATATCTTATTCCGTTTCTTCTTCAAATATGACCGCGTCAAACAAAGTTTCAGCCTTTCTGCGATCCTGCCCGCCCTTTACCGTCCATGCGGCAAGCAAAGGTTTGAATATGCCGCGGCAAATGGAGTATCCGAAAGAATTATCTGTAAATCGGTAAGCGATAAAATCGGGACGGGAAAACACATTAACAAAAAGATTGGTCATGAGAAAGGACTGCAGGAATCCTAACCCTTCGCCGTTTTTTATGAAATTCATTGAAAGCTGGCCCCTTATTATGTCGGGGCGGTTTTTCCTTAACCACCGCAGTATGAACGGGTTGAATGATTCAATGCAGATAAAGCCTGTATAATTTTTTATTTCACTGCACACGGCTTCACATATTTCCGCGGCGGGTTCATCGGTGCCCGCTTTTATCTCACATATTACCGGCGCTCCATCAAGCACTTTTAAAACATCCGAAAACAGCGGTATTCTTTCATCGGTACCGCATAACCGGCAGCTTTCCAGGTCTGCGTAATCTGCATCCCTTACCTTTCTTTCGTCACCGCACATTCTTTTCAGGTCGTCGTCATGAAACACAATGAGCTTTTTGTCCTTTGTGAACCTTACGTCCAATTCCACGCCGTAGCCTTTTTCTTTAGCGTTTCTAAAAGCGGCAACAGAATTTTCCGGAATGCCTTTTCCATGCAGGCCCCTGTGGGCGAACAGCACGCATGGAAATTTTACGGCACGTCTTTTATTCGGCTTAATGAGATAAAGAATAACCGCAAATAAAATTATAAGTATAACAACTGCCGCTGCCATGATTAATCTCCCGAATCCATCATTTCAATTTTGCTTTTCGGAATTATAGGCCTGCTGTCGCCGTGCCGCACGTTAAGCATAGTGCAAAACGCAACCGCGGCAAAAACCGCCGCGTACGGGAACAACGTCCTGTAACCAACATATTCCATCAGGGCTCCCGATAATATCGGAGTAAGTATTTGAGCGGACATTGAAAAAGTATAATAATATCCCGTATATTTCCCGACATCCGACCCTTTTGCCATTTCCACGACCATCGGGTACGAGTTGACGTTTATCGCAGCCCAAGCGGTTCCTATCAATACAAGAAAAACAGTTAAAACCGGGTGGTATGATGTCAGGAAAAATGCCCCGGCAAAAGAACAGAACATTAAAACAAGTCCGATGAGAATGGTTTTCTTTCTTCCTATTTTTGAAGCAAGAAAACCGACAGGAATAAACGCTATAACAGCTGCGACCGTTGCAATAAGCTGGTTGCTTGCAAAACCGCCGCCCGCTATTCCGAGAAAACTCTGCGCATATTTTGAAAATGCGGTGGTAACGGCGTTATATGCCATAAACCACATAAATATCGAAACAAGAATGAATATAAGGCTTCTTTTCACGTCGGGAGGCAGTTTCGCTTTCTCTCCCGAACCGGTATCTTCTTCTGTCGTTCCGTGACCGTTGATTTTTTCCATTTCCGCAACAAGCTTGTTTTCCTTTACCGAAAGAGCGAGGATAACAACGGATACAACCATAAGCGCCCCGATAATTGCAAATATCGGGAAATAGTCAGGTTTTCCCGTCTTTGGAACCAGTACCGCTATAAGCCCGAGCGATACCGCGCCGCCTATCGCACCCATGAGGTTAATTACCGCGTTTGCCTTTGACCTTAATGGCTTTGGGGTTACATCGGGCATAAGCGCGACGGCAGGGGAACGGTATGTACCCATAAAAACGAGAGAAAAGAACAAAGCTGTAATAAACATTGGAAAGGCGACTATATTATCCGCGTAAGGCATGAACATCATTGATGTAACCGCCAATGCTGTTCCTCCCAGAATAAACGGCATCCTTTTTCCAATCGGCGTTTTAACCTTGTCAGAAAGAGCGCCGAAAAGCGGAAGCATAAACAGCGCAAGAACGTTATCCATCGCCATCACCACGCCTGCGGCGGTATCCCCTATTTTAAACGTGTTTTTTAATATCAGCGGGACAAGGCTGTCGTAAATTTGCCAGAACGCGCAGATTGACAAAAATGCAAGTCCGATAATAAAAGTTCGCTTGTAATTAAGTTTCATTTTCTTTTACCTCCGGATAAAAAATAGACAACTCATATATCTGAAGCATATCATTTACACGGAAACAGTGTCAACAACAGTTCCCGATGCTTCATCCTTCAGCTTCTTAAACGCAACGGACAGCATGAGCTTTATCCTGTTCAACTGGTTTACTTCACTCGCGCCCGGATCATAATCAACGGCAACTATATTGCTTCCGGGATACCGGCGCCTTATTTCCTTTATCATTCCTTTGCCCGCGACATGGTTCGGAAGGCACGCGAAAGGCTGTACGCATACTATGTTATCAACCCCTTCCTTGATAAGTTCCAGCATCTCCGCAGTTAAAAGCCAGCCCTCGCCCATGCAGATACCGGTTGAAATAATCTCTTCGGCATATCCCGCAAGCGAGTAAATATCTGCGGGCGAAGAAAATCTCACGCTGTTTTGAAGGCATTTCACAAGATGCCTGCGGTACAGTTCAAGTATTGAAATCGCGGCCTTTCTAATCAGGCATACGGCGAGATTTTCCGCTCCGTACTTAAATCTTGCGATCCCATTATAAAGGCAGTAAAGCAAAAAGCCCGCCAAATCGGGAACCACTGCCTCACAGCCTTCGCTTTCGATGAAACGGACAAGATTGTTGTTTGCTTCCGGATGATACTTGACAAGTATCTCGCCGACAATTCCGACCTTCGGTTTTTTTACTTTTAAGAGTGGTATATTGTCAAATTCCCGAACAATATTTTCTATGTTCCTGACAAAATCGGACCATTTCCCGTCAGATACCGCAGTTTTACATTTATTCGCCCACTTGCCGTAAAGCCGTTCGGCGGAACCTTCAACAGCCTCGTAAGGCCTTGTTGCGTATAAAACCCGCATAAACAGATCACCGTACACAATCGCCTGAAGCGCCTTGTGCAGAAGCCGTGCGGTTAACCGGAATCCCTGCTGTTTTTCCAGACGCATCGTATTCAGCGATATAACGGGTATATGCTCCATACCGGCGTCTTTCAATGCCTTTCTTATGAACGCGATATAGTTTGATGCCCTGCATCCGCCGCCTGTCTGAAACATTATAACAGATGTCCTGTCAAGGTCATACCTGCCGCTTTTAAGTGCCTGCAGCAGCTGTCCTACGACAATAATGGAAGGATAACATGCATCATTGTTAACATGTTTTAAACCTTCCTCTATCGTACTGTATTTTACTTCTGGCAAAACTTCTAAATTATATCCCTCTGAGTTAAATGCCTGTTCAAGAATATCAAAATGGATAGGAGACATCTGTGGCGCAAGAATTGTGTGCGTGATCCTGTCTTTTCTCGTAAACACGGCTATTTTCGGTGTATATGCGGCAGTATTTTGCTGTAAGTTGCCTTCTCTTTCATTCATGGCTGCCAGCAAAGAACGTATTCTTATTTTAGCCGCACCGAGATTGCTGACCTCATCTATTTTTATAACGGTATGTATTTTACCGGCAGTCTCAAGTATTTCCTGCACCTGTTCAATCGTAACCGCGTCGATCCCGCATCCGAATGAGTTAAGCTGGACCATCTGCAGGCAAGGTTCCTTTGCTACAACATCGGCGGCATTATATAAACGCGTATGGAACATCCACTGATCGCGCACACGCAGGGGACGTCTCACGCTGCCGAGATGTGCGATCGAATCCTCGGTTAATACCGCTATGCCGAACGATGAAATCATATCCGCAATACCGTGATTTATTTCCGGGTCAATATGGTACGGCCGTCCCGCAAGCACGATCCCTTTTTTATTGTTTTCATAAAGCCATTTTATTGTGTCTTCGCCCATTTTATGAATATACCGCTTAAAGGCCTTGTCTTCTTCATCGGCAATATAAACCGCGCGGCGTATTTCCGCGGGGGAAATCCCAAATTCCGTGAATATTCCGCAAAGCTTCCTGATAAGCTTTTCCCGGTTATTGTACGGTATAAAATCATTAATTAACCGGACCCCGCCCGAACGGAGCTGCTCCACATTATTACGGAGAACTTCCGAATAGCCCGTGACTATCGGGCAGTTAAAGCATTGATCCGAATTCGGATCTTCCTTTTTCTCCTTTTCAATGCACGGCATAAATATGAAATCAACGCCCTTTTCAATCAAATCGACAATATGCCCGTGCGATAATTTAGCCGGATAACAGACCGACTCGCTTGGTATCGACTCAATCCCTTTTTCATATATCATTTTGTTCGACTCGGCGGATAACTCTACGCGGAAGCCAAGTTCAGTAAAAAAAGTAAACCAGAACGGGTAATTTTCAAACATATTCAGCGCGCGCTGAATACCGACCCTGCCGCGTTTGGCTTTTTCCGGCTCAAGAGGAACGTAGTGCTCAAACAGACGTTTGTACTTTTCACGGTAAATATTCGGAACCTGTTTTGCTTTAATATCGCCGCCTGCGCCTTTTTCACAGCGGTTTCCCGTTATGTACCTGCGGTTATCGAAAATGTTCACGGTTACAGAGCAGTTATTCGTGCAGCCCGAACAGCGGTATGATTTTTTCCGGATTACGAGGTTTTTAACTTCTTCCGGGCTTAACAGCGAACTGGTTTGCCCGCTGCAGCGTTCACGCGCGATAAGCGCCATCCCGTACGCGCCCATTAACCCGGCGATATCCGATCTGATACACTCCCTGCCTGATACGATTTCAAACGCGCGAAGAACCGCGTCATTCAAAAAAGTACCGCCCTGGACCATAATTTTTTTGCCCATATCGGACGGATTTCTTATCTTTATTACCTTGTAAAGCGCGTTTTTCACAACCGAATACGCAAGCCCGGCGGAAATATCCTCAACCCCTGCGCCTTCCTTTTGAGCCTGTTTTATGCGCGAATTCATAAATACCGTGCACCGCGATCCCAAATCCACGGGGTTTTTTGACTTAACAGCGAGGTTCGCGAATTCCTCTATGGGTATATTAAGCTGGGACGCGAACGTTTCAAGAAATGAACCGCAGCCCGACGAACATGCTTCGTTAAGAAATATCGTATCTATCGCGCCGTTTCGTATATGCAGGCATTTCATATCCTGCCCGCCGATATCAAGTATGAAATCGACATCGGGCACAATTTCCCTGGCCGCCCTGTAATGCGCAATTGTCTCTATTTCGCTTGTATCAACGCGCAGCGCTGCCTTTATAAGTTCTTCGCCGTAACCGGTAACCCCTGCAGAAGCGATATTCACACCGTCAGGAATGCGGCTGTACAAATCGGTAAGTATATCAACGACACACCTGACAGGATCCGCGTTATTCGAGCCGTACCAGTATTCAAGGATCGATTTGTCCTCACCAATTAAAACGGCTTTTGTTGTCGTTGAACCGGCGTCAATTCCAAGGTATACTTTTCCTTTGTATGCTGCAATATTGCCCTTCGGAATCGTTTCCTTGCAATGTCGCTGTTTGAATTCAATGTATTCGTCCTCATTGCAGAAAAGCGGGCGAAGCCTGTTTATCTGCATTTCGTCAGAAATATCAGGCTTATCAAGTATTTCCGCTAATTTGCTTAAATAAGAGGTTTTGTCTGCCGGAGCGAGCATTGCCGCCCCGCAGGCGACGAACAAATGCATGTCCTGTGAAAATATTACCTGTTCGGGCTTTAGTTCCAGCGTTTTTATGAACTGCGCCCTTAGCTGCGGCAAAAACGTAAGCGGGCCGCCAAGGAATGCTACATTTCCGCGGATAGGCCGGCCGCATGCAAGCCCGCTGATTGTCTGCACAACTACGGACTGGAATACTGAAGCCGCGATATCTTCTTTCCTCGCGCCTTCATTCAGTAACGGCTGGATATCGGTTTTAGCAAACACGCCGCACCTTGACGCTATGGGATAAATAGTTTCTGCCTTTGCAGCAAGGTCATTAAGTCCTTGCACGTCCGTTCCGAGAAGAGATGCCATCTGGTCGATAAAACTGCCCGTACCCCCTGCGCATGTACCGTTCATGCGCTGCTCCTGACCGCCGGTAAGGTAAACAATCTTCGCGTCTTCTCCGCCAAGCTCAATCGCGACATCGGTGTCCGGGGCATACGTTTCGAGTGCCTTGATCTGCGCAATAACCTCCTGGACAAAGCTGACTCCAAGCTTCCGGGCGAGCAATAACCCGCCCGAACCCGTAACCGCCACGGCTGCGGGTATATCCCAAAGCCCTTCCAACGCGTATTCAATAACGGATTTCAAACATTTTCTTATATCGGAAAAATGCCTTGTGTATTTTGAAAAGATCAACCGGTTTCGCTCATCTACAGCCGCTATCTTAATTGTCGTAGAGCCGATATCAATTCCAACCCGGACAACATCCATACAGATGCTCCCTTTCAATTGCAATATGATATGCACAAATTTTATTCACGGTAATAAACCAGGCAATTCAAATTCAGAAACGGCTGATCAGCAAATGATATTGCGAATTAATGAGACTACTCGTATTATATTACAAAAAGAGGAAAGATACAAATTAATCTATTTTTTGTAAATAGATAGGTTAATACAATAATAGAATTTATAAACAAAAAAATGTCGGCCAAATCAGGACCGACGCGCACATTCCAAAAGAATGAAGATTGGCAATAAAAGAATAAACAGCAAAATATATATCATCTTTAACTCCTCCTTTAATAAGGTCATTTCAACAACGGTTTATACCATTTTTATACATCCGAAGCCCTGGCTGTTTTTGCTTCCGAGCCCTGCGTCAACTGCCATCTGGAGCAATTCGCGCGGGCCTTTAAGCCTTAATTTCCCGCTGTACCCTTTTATAACAAATCCTTTGTATATGACAATGTGAAGCCGCGGCTGGTGCAGCGGAGTAAAGCTGACTTTCCCGTCCGGCGGTTCCATGCCCGTAAAAGCCCGGTACTTTTTCCTGAGGTTTTCATCCGCTATCCTGCTGAAATCGTCTTCACCGGGCTGGAAATAACACGTGTATTTGCTGTCGTCAGGCCTTTTCAATGTACTGTACACCGTTACCGGTGATAACGTGTTTACTGTGATGTCCTCTTTCATTACATCCTGCCTGTCAACCTTTATGCTCGAAATTTCAAGCAGCTGCGAATTAAGCGTAATCGATTTTTTCAATATCCTGTTTGCGAAAGATTCGCAGAAATTATCGTCGGGAGACGAAACTTCGAGAGAAACGGGAAGTTCAAATTCTATAATACCCTTATCGCTTTCAACTTTTGTTTTGCCTGAAAGGTTTGAAAAACAAAACAAACGAAACTTCCTGTCGTTTCCATAACCTTCATTATGAAGGAAATCCGCAAGTTCTTTATCAATTGTTTTGTATATGAAAGCCTGGACCATATGGTTGTAGTGAATTGGAAGGATCAGATTTTTCTCTCCGGTCATTTCGATGCATATATGCATGCTTTTTCTCTCCTTTTTACGGCATAAACACGCAATAAACCAGAGAATATTATATAAGCCGTAAACTTTTCTTCAATCCTGCGGTCTTCCTATACTGATAGAATAATGCCGTTCCATATTATAGTTATTCGACAAATATTCCCTGATTCCTTCTTTTTCCTGCATAATTATTATTTTTGCTGCTATCCTGGAAAATATCAGTATGCAAATTTATTATTTTTGAAAATAAAAAAGCAAGCCGTTTTTTCCGGCTTGCTGAACGAGTTGTTTAATACATTTATTATTCAGTTGATATGATGCGGTTTAAACCTTTTTAATCTTAAAGCATTCGTTACGACGGATATCGAACTGAAAGACATCGCGGCTGCAGCAATCATTGGATTTAGAAGGGGCCCGCCGAATATATGAAGCAGCCCTGCGGCTATAGGTATTCCCAAAACATTATACGCAAACGCCCAGAACAGGTTTTGCTTTATGTTGCGGATGGTTCTTTTGCTTAACTGTATCGCGACAGGCACATCGGTAAGCTCGTTTTTCATAAGCACGATGTCCGCCGACTCCATTGCCACGTCCGTCCCGGAACCTATTGCTATGCCTACGTCAGCCTGCGCAAGTGCCGGCGCATCATTAATTCCGTCGCCGACCATAGCCACCTTCAGCCCTTCTTCCTGGAGCTTTTTAATTTCGTTAGCCTTATCACCCGGCAGAACTTCAGCTTTTACCCTGTCTATACCCGCCTGCTTCGCAATAACCTGCGCCGTCTGCAGGTTGTCGCCTGTTATCATAACCGGCTCAATACCCATTTTGCGAAGCTGCTCGACCGCTTTTTTACTGCCGGGTTTTATAACATCTGCAACCGCTATTATTCCTTCGAGTTCTCCATCAACGGCTATAAACATCGCAGTTTTGCCTTCGGCGGCCAGCCTGCCGGAATCTTCCCGTCCTTTTATATCAATGCTCCTGTCGCCCATCAGTTTACTGTTCCCGAGAAGAACATCCTTTCCGTGTATGTGGGATATTATTCCGTGCCCCGGAATCGCTTCAAAACTTTCAACATCATACAATTCCAGGTTCTTTTCAGCTGCCTTGCTTACAATTGCCTCTCCCAGAGGATGTTCGGAACCTTTTTCGGCAGAAGCTGCCAGCCGCAGCAGTTCGGTTTCGTCAAGACGCCCTGCCGGTATTATATCGGTAACGACAGGTTTCCCTTCGGTTATCGTCCCGGTCTTATCAAATACGACCGTGTTTACCTGGTGCGCGGTTTCAAGGGCTTCGCCGCTTTTTATCAGCACCCCGTATTCCGCTCCTTTTCCCGTTCCCACCATAATCGCGGTCGGCGTCGCGAGACCAAGCGCGCACGGGCACGCTATGACGAGAACCGAAATAAATACCGTCAGCGAAAATGCCGCCGACTCTCCCGATATATACCATGCTGCCCCGGCCAGTATCGCTATTACAATAACTACAGGGACGAAATACCCTGAAATTACGTCCGCAAGCCTTGCTATAGGGGCTTTTGTGTTCTGCGCGCCTTCGACAAGCGCAATGATTTGTGAAAGCGTCGTGTCTTCGCCGACTTTTGTCGCTTTGAACTTTATCGTGCCGTTCCGGTTTATGCTTGCGCAGATAACCTGGCTTCCGACATTTTTTTCAACGGGTATGCTTTCGCCTGTCAAAATTGATTCGTCAACCGATGTCCTTCCTTCTACAACTTCACCGTCCACAGGGATTCTCTCCCCGGGTTTGACTAAAATTATATCCCCTACCTGCACTTCCTCAATCGGAATTACGAGTTCCCTGCCGTCTTTAATAACTGTGGCCGTCTTAGGGGCAAGTCCCATAAGTTTTTTAATTGTTTCGGACGTTCTCCCCTTTGCGAGCGTTTCAAGATATCTTCCAAGCAGTATAAGCGTTATGATAATACCGGCCGATTCAAAATAGAGGTTGCCGGCATATTCATCATTGCCGTTAAGTATCATCATAACCGCGTAAATGCCGTATACAAACGCGGCGCCTGTTCCTATCGCTACAAGGGAATCCATATTCGGTTCGCGCCTGAAAAGCCTGCCGAACCCTACGGTATAAAACCTTCGCCCTGTAATTATGACGGGTAATACAAGCGCAAGCTGTACCAGCGCGTAATTAAGCGCGTGCATATGCGGGTCGATTATGCCCGGTACGGGAAGCCCCAGCATATGACCCATTGATATATAAAAAAGTGGTATCGAAAAAACCGCGGAAACAATAAGCTTTGTCCGCAGTGAAGCCGCTTCTTTTTTGGCGCGTTCGGTTTCATCCTGTGATATCTTGCCCTGTTCTATTTTTGATACACCGTAACCTGATTTTTCTATCGCATTTTTTATATTACGCATTCCGGTTACCGAAGGATCATATACTACCTTGGCAATTCCCGATACGAGATTAACGACTGCGTCTTTGACTCCGGGAAGCTTCTTTACGGCCTTTTCAACGGTATTCGCGCATGAAGCGCAAGACATGCCGGAAACATGCACAAGTATTTCCGCGAACCTTCCGTCAGGTTCCTGATCAACATCGTAACCCGCCTTTTTTACCGCTTCAATAATATCTGCAATATCCGTTACATTTTCATCAAATTTCACGTCAAGCTTTTCGCTTACCAGATTAACTGCAGCCGAAACAACGCCGTTAAGTTTGCCGACGCTGTTTTCTACTGCCCTTGCGCAGGAAGCGCATGACATTCCTTTTATTTTTAATACTTTCTGCTGCATCTTCTGTCCCCTCCTTCCGGTGCAACCTCATTTCTTACTAAAAAAAGACAGGTTCGTTATTTATAGATATACCACCAATGTGTGCATTTATTTATTATTTGAAAACTTTCAACGCAAATGGGGCAATTTAAAGAAGATGCCGATTTTGCGCATCTTCCCGGTCACAGTCATGTCATATTAATAAGGTTTTGTCATGTTTTCAAGCCTCATAAGATTATTAATTGCTTCTTCGGCGGTTGAGCCGCATATTTCTTTTGAAGGCATAAAATCAACGCATGCCTTCGGCCTTTCTTTTTTGCCGAAAAGTTTGCATTTGTTGTCTTCAGTTAATTGCACACATCTGACTCCGGCAGGTTTGCCGTCAGGCATGCCGGGTATCGGAGAAGATATTGATATCACTATGCAGCAGGCTGCACAACCCACTCTGCATTCCATATTAAACCCCGTTTTCAAAACATAGGAATGAAGCATTATTTCCAGTCTTTGCAGACATCAACCCATTTCCTGTAATTTGAATACTCCTCAAGTTCTTTGATAGTGAGCTCAATCACACTGTTGCTGCTGCCGCATGCGGGGAACACCGTTTCAAACCTTTTAAGCGACTCGTCAAGGTACACTTCCACGTTTTCTTTCACGGCGAAAGGGCATATCCCGCCGATTGCGTGCCCGACCATTTCAATGTTTTCTTCCGGTGTCAGCATCTTTGCTTTTGCACCGAACTTCTGTTTGTATTTCGGATTATCGATTTTCGCGTCTCCCGCGGCTACAATTAAGATACATCTGCCGTCAAGTTTGAACGACAGCGTTTTCGCTATCCTTTTCGGCTCGCAGTTCAGGGCAATAGCCGCTAATTCAACTGTAGCGCTTGAAACATCCAACTCACGTATCCTGTCCTCAATACCCCATTGGCTGAAATATTCTCTGACTTTTTCTATTGACATGCAGGCATCTCCTTTTAAAAATCTCTTTTCTGTTATTTAATAAGATACCATTTTGACTGTTTCTTTTCAAATCAATGATCCATTCATTAACTGCCGGATACCTCGCAGGGGTTGTATCATAAAATTCTTCAGCCGATGCATGGACGAAGAATTTAATGATATAATATATAACCAACAAAAAATTAAGGAGGTTATAAATATGCCGTATATAAGCGTTAACCTGTCTTTTAACGTACCGGATGAGAAAAAGGAGCAGATAAAATCCGCGCTCGGGAACGCAATTACGCTGATACCCGGAAAAACGGAAAGCTCTTTGATGGTTGGAATCTGTGACGGATATGATATTTACATCGGGGGAGCAAAAAAGGAAAAAGCCGCATACGTTGATGTAAAATTACTCGGAAAAGCCTCAAAGGAATCAAAAAAAGAAATTACCGCGGAAATATTCAAAGTTTTTGAAAAATTGCTGGACATAAAACCCGAAAACCTGTATTTAACATTTGGCGAATACGAAGAATGGGGATATATGGGAAGCTTATTATGACTAACATACCGCACGGGTGCCTGATCCGGGAAACAGTCACGCTATTGCGTGATTTGCATGTTTCATAGGAATGCACAGGCGCCCGGACGGTAACTTATTTTATCCGGTTGTGTAAGGAAATATGCCTTAATTACTACTTTTCACTCAATTCAACCAGGCCGCGGGTATCCTCAACCGGTTCAATAAACAGAATTCCTTTTCCGGGTTCATCGAGGTGAAATTCTTCTGTCAGCGCGTTTACCACTTTATCAACAAGTTCGTTCGGTGTCAGGATTATCACAAGCTCCTTTTCCGGTTCGATTTCCACTCCGAACAAATTAGTTTCAACTTCCGAGCCAACGCCCCGGCCATGTAAAATCGTTCCGCCCCGGACACCCGCATTACGCGCTATATCCATTACATCATTCGCCATGCCGCGATCAACTATCACAGTCAGTTTCTTGAACATATACTCTCCCTCCGTTTTCTGAACTGCTTCAGAGGCAATTTTTTCATGAGCCGTTCCCTGTTTGGGAAGTCCTACAACACTAATAACCGGTGTAATATAAGCAATGCCGTGACCGGGTTTGTTAAGCTGCAGTGTTTCATTAAAATAATCCAGAACTTCCCTGGCATTCTCTTTCCTTACCAGAAGCTTTATAATCTCCTTTTTCTGGTTTTTAATCCCGAGCATATTCAAAACCATACTGCTAACAGTACCTTTTCCGATGAGCACTATCCCGCCTGTTATTCCCTGTTCTTTGGCAAGACGGGCGCATTTATGGCATTGATTCTCGCTAAGGATTAAAGTCAGCATCTGAACACTTTCGTTGTTCAGAGCGCAGTTTTGCTTATCCATAAATACCTCCACCTGATTCCTGTTTTGAAATATTAGTTTTTGATCCCTTTCGTGTTTTTACACGATAGAGAACACCTAACAATTCGATTGCAATTATCGGCATCATGGCGACAATCGCAATCATCCCGAATCCATCAGTTACCAGGTCAGCCGAAGGAACCTGGGCCGCAATACCTTGAACGAAAGCCAGCGAGAAGGTTGCGGTCATGGGACCGGATGCAACGCCGCCGGCATCATAAGCCATACCGACAAACAATTCGGGCACAAAATATGCAAGAATGGCGGAAATACCGAAGCCTGGCAGCAAATATACCCATAAATTAAGGTTTGGCAGTAAAATTCGCAAAGCAGACATGAAAATCGACAGCCCGACCGCAATTGAGAGGAAAACGAGAACAAGCGACCTCCTTACATATCCTCCTGTAACTTCTTCGACCTGGTTTGTCAAAACGTGGACGGCAGGTTCAGCTAACACGGTTGTCAGCCCGAGAAGAAGCGATACAACCATTACGGGAACTTTTGATTCCATTCCCGCAAGCCTTATGCCAAGCTGTGTGCCGACCGCCATAAAACCGCCGTTTACTCCAAGCAAAAATATTACAAGACCGAAAAATGTCAGGAACAAACCGCGCGCGTTATCAAACACACGGCTTTTTCTCTGCTTTAATATAAAGATTTGAAATAATATGTAAACCACTATTATCGGCAACAGAGAAATAAATGCTTCCCATGCAATCGGCAGAAGTTTTGAACCATATATATCGTGCAGACTTGAGCTCGCGATAGTCTGTTCAGGTAATACACCGTTAAGCTTGTCTACGCCAAGTATCAAGCCCGTAGCGAGAACTCCGATAATCGCGCCCGTTGACGAAATGCCGACGAGTCCGAAATTATCCGCTTCGCTTGACTTGCTGGCCGATTTCAATGTCGAGATTCCGGCAGCCAAAGCCAGCATAAAAGGAACAGTGATCGCTCCTGTAGTCGCTCCGGAAGCATCAAATGAAATAGCGATAAAATCGGATGAAGAGAATAACGATAATGTGAAAATCAAACCATAGGCAATGGTAAAAACATACTTCAGATGAATGCCTTTAAGTATTCGAAGCATTCCGAGTGTCATCATTACCCCAATCCCGATTGAAACAACAACCACCATGAGCGTCTGATTAAACTGGCCTCCTGTCACACTGTCCACCTGGCCGGCAAGAATGCGGAGATCCGGTTCGGCATAGGAAATGAAGAATCCCAGGACCAAACAAATCGTTATAATTACCGCAACACTCTTCGAGTGAGTCAACGTATTACCGATATCATGGCCTATTGGTTCAATTCCCTGATCTATACCGAATAAAAATACCGTTAATCCGATAATAACCAGAACAGAACCCAGTAAAAAAGAGTAAAGCATTGATGGTTCAAGCGGGCTTATAGTAAAATGGAGTATAAGCACTATTGCCGTTACCGGCAGAACCGATGCAAGTACTTCCTTCAGCTTATCCAATAATGCGTCCAAGCAAACACCCCATTATATAAT
>JAAYXD010000195.1 GCA_012516065.1 Clostridiaceae bacterium | reverse complement strand
GTTCCTCCCCTAGGGGAGGAAAACAGAGATCTTGGTATGGACAGTATAAGGAGTTACATTTTAACAGAGGGAAAAAGTGTTTCATTTTAACTTGCAATTTGCGACGACGGGCGACATGCTGTTTTATACTTGATTTATTATCCGGCGTAATTTATACTGTTTGTAAAACATGGCAGAAAAATGCCGGCAGGCGTTATTACGCTTGCCATAATCCAACTGCGTCGGAGGTTTTTCGTATGTCTGATAAAAAATTTAAACTCCCGCTTGGCTTTAAAGCTTCAGGAGTACACTGCGGAATAAAGAAAAACGGCAACAGGGATCTGGCTTTGATTGTGTCCGATATACCCGCGCAGGCAGCCGGCGTATATACAAAAAACATTGTAAAGGGCCACTCTCTGAAATGGACAATGCAGCATGTTAATGGCAGCCCCATCAGGGCAATAACGATAAACAGCGGTAACGCGAATGCCTGCGTTGGTCCTGCAGGTGATGCCGATGCGGAATTAATTGCGGATTACACCGCAAAGATCGTTGGCTGCGATAAAAACGAAGTTTTACTCGGTTCAACGGGCGTAATCGGTTTCCGCCTTCCAACAGAGAATATAAAAGCGGGAATAAACAAAGCGTATGGGCAGTTATCCGCGGACGGCGCTTCTGACGCCGCAAGCGCAATTATGACAACGGACACGATAAAAAAAGAAATATCGGTTGATATAAACCTTTCCGGCAAGACCGCGACGATATATGGAATGGCTAAGGGCTCCGGAATGATCCATCCCGATATGGCAACGCTTATAGTGGTTTTCCTTACCGATGCAGCGATATCCGGTGTTATGCTTCAAAAAGCTTTATCCCGCGCAGTAAACAAATCATTCAACAGGGTTTCGATAGATGGTGATACAAGCGAGTGCGATATGGTTTTGATGCTTGCAAACGGGAAAGCCGAAAACCCTGCAATAGAGCATGAAAATGATGATTTCAGGATTTTTGCCGAAGAACTCGAAAAAGCCGCAATTTACCTGGCAAAATTGATCGCGAAGGATGGAGAAGGCGCCACGAAATTGATTGAAATCCGCGTAATCAATGCCCCGGATGACAATACCGCGCATGTTATTGCAAATACCATTTCCAAATCGCTGCTTGTGAAAACGGCAATATTCGGCCAGGATGCAAACTGGGGAAGAATCATAAATGCCATGGGGTATTCGGGAGCGTCGTTCAATCCCGAAACGGTTGATATCTGGCTCGGGGATTTGCAGGTGTGCAAAGACGGTACAGGTCTCGTTTTTGACGAAGAAAAAGCCGCTGAAATATTAAGCAGGAATGAGATATTAATTACCGCTGATTTGAAAATGGGCACTGCTTCCGATACTATGTGGACTTGCGATCTCTCGTATGATTACGTAAAAATAAACAGCAGCTATCGATCGTAGGCTGCTTTTCGGATAATTCTGTTTTGTGCTGCAGATACTGTGCAGTGTATGGAAACAAAAAGATCTTGTTTCTGTCACTGCACAATGTCATTTATGCCCGGACAGCGACAAAATTGACGCTATTGCCGGATTATTCGTTATTGCTTCTTGTTTATGTTATTGATAAAATGGTAAATGTATAGTGGTATTGTTTTACACAGAACACAGTAATAGGGGGTTATACCATGGCAATCCGTCAATTTGTCAAGTTCAGGGTTGGGGATGAAGAATTCGGTGTTGATATCAGACAGGTACGTGAAATCAACAAATTGCAGGAATTTTTTAAGGTTCCTACTACTCCTCCTTTCATTGAAGGGCTCATTAACCTTAGGGGCAAAGTACTGACGGTTTTCAATTTACGGAAACGCCTGGGAATGCCTGACAAGGATTTTGATGAAAACAGCAAGATAATTGTTGTTAGCTATAAAGATTTTCTTGTTGGTTTCACAGTTGACATGGTATCTGAAATAGTAAAAGTGCCTGATGAAGATATAGAGGATACCCCGCCGTCTATTACCGGTTTCGAGAGACGCTTTTTGTCGGGGGTTGCAAAAGTCGGTGAGAAGCTCATTCTAATGCTTGACCTGGAAAATGTACTTTCGCCCGACGAGGAAAACGATATTAAGGAATTTATTGACGAAAATAAAGATTCGGTGTTGGAACAACAGTAGTTTAGTATATGGAATAAGCCGGCGGCAATATAATCGCCGGCTTTTATTCTTTATTATCCTTTTCAGGCATATAAATTAATAAGAGACTAAAATACCGTGTTTCCGGTGCATGTGAGGTTTAATAATGCATATCCTCGTGTTGACACGCAAAAAATATCTGTTGATTACCGTCATATTCATTTTCTTTGTACTGGCATACACATTGGCCGTTATTATCCGGCACATTCTGCCCGAAACGGAGATTGTAATAGCGCGCCGTATTTCGTTGATCCTTCCGAATTCCACAAAGATGTCGGACATATACATGTCATCGAAAGAGGACTCACCGATAATCGAAACCGGCCTGCGTTTTGAGGACAAATGGAAGACAGCGACCGTACGGCAGTACGATATGTCGGAAATAACTTTTCAGTACCCTGACGCATTAAGGCTCGATGAAATTATTGGCCTCGGCCAGGAAATCAGAGTTCATATGAATTTCCATCATGCAAACAATAAAGTACACGGTTTTTTTCAGGTGTGGAAACTGGACCGGAGTTTAGAAGAGTTTTTAAATGAATCAAAGAAATACTCCTCAATGACTTTCATTAATTTCAGCGAATCGGCTATCAAGGTCCAGGATCTTAACGGATTTATGTGGGAATATGTCTTTATGGACACAAAAAACGATATAAAAGGGCTTGAAGCTTTTCTCGAAAACGGAAACGAAATGTACCGTTTTTCAATGTTTGTTATGGCTGCCGATTACAAACCCCAGTATAAAAGAATTTTTAAGCGGATGTTTAAATCTCTTAGAATAAAAAAGGCCGCCGTATTGCCTGAAATAAGTTTTATTTGACTGCCCGGTTATTTGCTTCTTGAGCAGGAGGCTATCCTGACGCAATTTTTACCGCTTCTTTTTGCTTCGTACAATGCACGATCCGCGCTGCTTATAAGAGACGCATCGGTATCGGCCAATGCCGGGAAAGTGGAAATCCCCATGCTTACGGTTACCGAAGCGGTAACATTATTGTCTTCAATGGTCAGAGAAGCTATTTGTTTTCTCAGTTCCTCGGCTTTTTCATAAGCTTTTTCCGTTCCGGTATGGGACAACAGAATAATAAATTCCTCTCCTCCGAACCTCGCAACCACATCGTCTTTTCTAACGGACTCTTTCACCGTTTGCGCTATCGATTTTAATATAACATCCCCGAAAAGATGCCCGTAAGAATCATTAAACATCTTGAAATCATCAATATCGTACAAAATAACAGATACTTCGTAACCTTTCTCTTCGGCGCGCTCAAGTTCTTCTTTCAGGCGTTTCTGGAAGTAAATCCTGTTATAAACCTGCGTAAGCCCGTCCGTATTGGCGTACTCCTGGAGCTGTTCGTACAGGCTCGCATTATCTATCGCAATACTAACCTGCTGCGTGATAATCTCAAGAAGCCTTACATTATCATCATCAAAAGCATCGGGTATGCTGTGTTCGATCAGCACAAGACCGTGCGTTTTATCCTTTACCTTCAACGGAGCGCACAAAAATGACTTTACATTTCTTCCCCTCGTAAAATCAAATTCGTCGGGATTAACGGCGTTGTTAATAATTGTCCGTCCTTCCTCGATAGCATCCTTCAGTGCGGGGCTGTTTATATTGTCGGTTAATATAGCAAGGTCGCGTTTATTCCGTATATTGGAAACCTGTACCTTCAACCGTTCCCCATTGTTGCCGTAAAGAGCTATGTTTGAAGTGCTCACTCCCATAACGCCGATTATTACATCATTTACAAACTGCAGCAGTTCATTCATATCGAATATTGAACTGATAGCCTGGGATATCTGCTGCAATGTAAAAAACTCGGCAAGGCTTGAAGTTAATTTCTTGTTTGTATCCTCCAGCTGAATATTAATCTCCTTCAGCTTTTCAAACTGTTCCTGTTTTTCGATTCTTGCCTGTTCGAGCTGGGCATATTTTCGTCCAAGCTGGGCGACAAGATTCTGGTTATCCTGTTCGCTTTGCCTGAATTGTTTATAAAATACGCCGAGCAGTCTTAAAAACAGCATCGATGCTATGTATACACTTACGATAAGAATAAAGAAAGCCGGATTATAACCGTTGGCTTCGTATTCTCCCAATACGCCGGGAATGTTCTTTGACAGGAAAAATAACGACGCCTGTACTGCAAAACCTATGAACAAATACGGAAGAGAAGTTGAAAAACCTCTCGTAACGCATATGCTTATGATTGGGAGAAGCACGATAAAGTAAAAATAATGGCCGTAGTTCATCGTGCTTAACAATATAACAACAAATACAATATCAAATATTTTAAGCAGAGTATACTCAAAACCCGGTCCTAATTGTTCCTTCCGTAATTTCAACATTCTGTATATAGAAATGGTGATAACAAAAACAAAAACCGCGAGCTGGACAAAAAAGGCATTCCATTTGAACGGCATATGTCCTATAACATAACCCGTCAAAGTATCGGCGGTTATCAAGAACAGCATAACTGCCCACAGAAAGTTGGAAATTACTTCTTCATACTTTCCAAGGTCATCCAATAATGCATTCCTTTGGTCTCCAATTTTCGATTCTTTTTTCATTTCAATACTTTTACTTCTCCCAATATATCTGTATAATATCCCCTGCTTTTATCGGATCCGTAAATCTTGCATCTTTACCGTTCAGTTTCAATACAATACTGCCCTGAGGCCTGGATATGTCAAAATCAATATAATTAAATATATCAATAAACATATGATATTTATTGGAATTTGCAATAAACACGGGTTTACCGTTTACCGAAATGTAAAACCCTTCCTGTCCGCCTTCCCCTTTTTCGCCGGCGCTGCTGTCTTTCTCATATGGATGAGCAGCTTTTATTCCCGTTTGCATTGGTTTTTCGATATACTTATATATACCACCGGATTCCTGGACTTCCGTCTTCTCCTTTTTGACACACTGCACATCATTGGATGCGTTAACTTTTTTATCTGCAGCCGCCTGTTTTCCATCGACCAGTATTATATATTCATCGGTATTTATTTTTAAAATATTAATTATTTCTTCAACCGAGTAAGAACTGGATATCCGCAAATCATCATTCTCGTTAACCTTTGCATCAGGATTGACCGGTTCTCCGTTTATGAACAGTTTATTAGGCAGATTGTACTTATCGTCGCCTATTTTTACGCTGAGCGACGGCACGGTATCGCTCAAATCGCCTGCCCTAAGAACTGCGTCGCGTCCGTTCACGGCCTTTTTTATTGTTATTTTGTCTCCGATTCGGAGATGCGTACCCAGGTTTGCCGCCTTTCCGTTAACTTCTATTTTCGCCGGGCTTCCCAAACCGCCTTTAATGGTTTTTGGCTGCCCGTTAAATATGAATTTCAACGGTTTTCCGCTCTTGGCAATTAACTGTTCCGGAGTATAGTTCAAAATGACAAGGGCATCTGAAACAGTCATCCTGCGCGCATTGAAAAGCTTTACCTTTTTACCGTTAACCGTAACGTAATAAAAATCCTGCCCGCGCTGTTGAAAACTCGTTACCATAATGCCAAAGGGTGTAATACACTCAGGCCCGGTCAGAATATCACCGTCGTATATAATGTTTTTCGCAATACTCCTGTTTCGCACCGCAACCCTTGATTTAGGCAAACCGAGAAGTTCCGACAGCATTTCGCTTAAACCTTCGGTCTGGCTGCCGCCGCCGACAAGAAATACAGCGTTCGGAGGTTTTCCGCCGTTATATTCGATGATTTTTTCAGCTATGCTTTCTGCAAGCTGCCGCGTTACCGGTTTGATTGCTTCAAGCACTTCTTCATATGATACCGTAACTTCATTATCCAAAACATCGGTAAATGTTATCGGAGCATTTTCGCCCTTCATTGAAACCTTTATACGTTCGGCAGTGTTAAAATCAACGAGGTAATGCTGTGCTATGGCTTCGGTTATTTCATCACCGGCAATCGAAACCATCGCGTATGCGCATACTGTTCCGTTCCTGGTGATCGCAATATCGGACGTTCCCGCTCCGACATCAACCAATGCGAGGTTAAGAAGTCTTAAATCCTTAGGTATCGCAACACTTATCGCCGCTATCGGTTCAAGCGTAAGGTTTACCACTTCAAGGCCGATCCTTTCCATAACGGCGTAAAGGCTGTCGACAACGATATGAGGCAAAAAAGTGACGAGCATGTCCGCCCCTATTTTAAACCCTTTATGCCCTACCAATTCGGAGATGATAAAATCGTCAAGATAATAGTTTACGACTGTATAACCCACACAATAAAACTGGTTTCTTTCGGATTTCAGTATTTCCGTTTCGAGGTGGTGCTGCGCTTTTTGAATGCCTTCCATGTTCAAAGCGCTGACAATGTTTTCATCAATAACCGCGTCTTCTTCAATATCTCTCTCCACTTTTACCTGGCATGTCAAAAGCACACGCCCGGCCGCGGCTATCGAAACCTTTGTCAATTTTATCCCAAGCCTGTTTTCAAGGCTATCTTTTATTTTCTTTGCGGTATCGCTGACTTTTTCTATATCATGTATCTGCCCGTCAATCATTGCCCGTGTTTCATGTTCCGCAATTTCCGCCGCAAGTACGCGGAAGGATTCATCGCCCTGCGGAACACCGACAATTCCGATTACCGTGCGCGTACCGATATCCAACGCAAAAATAAGATCGTCGGGATTAAGCCCTATAGACTTGTTTTCTTCGCGTTCCCGGGATATTGGACTGTTAATGCCATCGTTTTGCATAATAGCACCGCTTTTTTCAGGCAAACCGATATACACTCCATTAATAAAAATCATATTACAAGCCGGAATAAACCTACGCCCGTATTCAAAACCATCCTGTATGGGCTATTCCGGCACTATAATTTTTCTTAATGATTATTTTAGCTGTTTTAACCAGATAACGCAATATTTGTTCCAATTACGTCACTTTTCAAAAATTTTATTGCCAAAATCACAATACGGCCTTATTGTGCATGAACCGCACCCGGGATTTCTCGCCTTGCATACCGTGCGGCCGTGAAAGACAAGCATATGAGAAAAGATGGTCCATTTGTCTTTCGGCACTGTTTTCATCAAATCAAATTCGATTTTTACCGGATCTTCTTCGCGTGTCAGGCCGATGCGGCGTGAAAGCCGTTTCGCGTGAGTGTCAACAACTACACCGGGAATTCCGAACGCATTTCCCAGTACGACGTTTGCGGTCTTTCTGCCGACACCGGGAAGTGTCAGCAGTTTTTCCATCGTATCGGGGACTTTGCCTCCGTAATCGGAGATAATTTTTTGACAGCACGCTATGATGTTCCGCGCCTTGTTGTGATAAAAGCCCGTGGAACGTATGTCGTCTTCAAGCTCTTTAATGTCCGCTCCCGCGAAATCTTCAACGGTGCGGTATTTTTTGAACAATGATTCTGTTACTATGTTCACTCTTTCATCGGTGCACTGTGCAGCAAGCTGGGTTGCAATTAAAAGCTGAAGAGGATCGCTGTATTTCAAGGTACAACCGGCCATCGGATAAAGAGTGCCTAACTCCTCTATTATCTTCAGAACCCTTTCCTTTTTTTTCATGACCTCACTCCTCAAGGATTTTATTATATAATGCGACATATTCGTTCGCGGCCTTATTCCACGAAAAATCGCTTTTCATACCTTTCCTGACCAATTCAAGCCATGTGCCGGGCTCATTCCGGTATGTCAGCACGGCCCTTTCCAGAGCGTCGAGAAAAGCTTCGGAATCCATATCCTTAAAAGTGAATCCATTTCCGTTTTCAAAGTCATGATTAACATCTGTTATCGTGTCTTTCAAGCCTCCCGTTTCACGCACAACCGGTATGGTGCCGTACCGTAGACTTATCATTTGGCCGAGGCCGCACGGCTCGAACGCGGACGGCATCAGGAAAATATCGCTGCCCGCGTAAATCCTGTGCGCCAATTTCTCGTCAAACGCAATCTTAACCGAAACCCTGTCCGGGTATCTTTCCATAAACCTTAAAAAGGCATTCTCATAAAACGGATCACCCAAACCCAACAGGATAAACTGCGTATTGAGCTCGATTATCCGTTCAAAACAGTCACACACGAGATTAAGGCCTTTCTGGTCGACAAGGCGGTGGACTACGCCAATAAGAGGAACATCGGATTCAGGCAGCCCCATTTCCCTCTGCAGCGCATATTTGTTTTTAGTCTTCGCAGCCAGGTTATCTTCGCTAAACGGGAAATATATAAGCGGATCAGTCAGGGGATTGAAAACCTCATAGCTGATGCCGTTAACAATACCGTGCAGATCATTTTCCCTCGTTTTCAGTATGCCTTCCATCCTTTCACCGTACTGCGGCGTGAGTATTTCCTGCGCATATGTCCTGCTTACCGTATTAATTTTATCCGAATATACAACCCCTGCCTTCAGGAAATTGAACATCCCGTAAAACTCGACGCTTTCCGGCACAAAGAATGATTCGGGCAGGCCCAGAACATCCAGTATTTCTTTCCCGAAATGGCCCTGATACTCGAGATTGTGTATTGTAAGCAGAGTTTTAATACCCTCATAAAACGGGTCTTTTTTCCTGTAATGCTCTTTTAACAATAAAGCCGCGGGCGCAGCATGCCAGTCATTCAGGTGCAGGATATCGGGTTTGAATCCTATGGCCTTTATCAGTTCCAGCGACGCCTTGCTCAAAAACGCGAAGCGCTCCCCGTCGTCATGGTGGCAGTATATACCGCACCTGCCGTAATAATGATAGTTATTAAGAGTGTAAGTCAACACCGGGGCATTTTTTATCCGCTTTACTATACAGGTCTCGTTCCGTTTATCGAGTTCTACCTGGAAATCCGTTACATAATCCATCTCATAATCGATTTCCTTATAGCAGGGTAAAACTACGCGGACGTCATGACCCAACTCAACCAGTTTTTGCGGCAGCGACCCTGCAACATCAGCAAGTCCTCCTGTTTTTGCGTACGGCGCAACTTCAGCGGAGACAAATAATATTTTCAGCTTTTTGCCCATATTTTCCTCCATTCAAAAAAACAAGGCAACCCCGTATAACGGAGTTGCCGGTTATAATACGCGTCAGGATTCGATACAGTCTTTCAAAGAAAGGTTTATCCTTCCCTGCTTGTCGATTTCTATAACCTTAACCGGTATTTCATCGCCGACTTTGACAACGTCTTCAACCCTGTTGACACGGGATTTCGAAAGCTTTGATATGTGGACCATTCCTTCTTTTCCGGGCAGAAACTCGACGAAAGCTCCAAAATTCATTATCCTCATTACCTTACCGGTAAACTGCTGTCCAACCTTAATATCACCGGCTATTCCCTCGATCATCGAGATTGCCTTTTTGCCTGCGGCTTCGTCAGAAGTTGCAACGAATACCGTTCCATCGTCCTCTATATCTATTTTTACACCTGTTTCGGAGATAATCCTGTTGATTATCTTACCGCCCGGGCCTATAACGTCGCGTATCTTATCGACCTCTATCGTGGTCGTGAATATTTTAGGAGCATATGGCGACAAATGAGGCCTCGGTTTATCTATGACCTTCAGGATCACATCATTTAAAATTGTCAGCCTGCCCTGCCTTGTAATTTCAAAAGCCTGACGGATCATTTCGTACGTAAGCCCGTCGACTTTTATATCAACCTGTATCGCCGTTATGCCGTTCTTTGTTCCGGCCACTTTAAAATCCATATCCCCGAAAAAGTCTTCAATACCCTGTATATCCATAAAAGTAACAAAATTATCGGGGTTCTTTTCATCAACAACGAGACCGGCTGAAATTCCCGCCACAGGCTCCCTGATAGGAACACCTGCGTCCATCAGCGCCAAAGTGCTTGCGCATACACTTCCCTGGGAAGTTGAACCGTTTGACATCAGGACTTCCGAAACAAGCCGGATTGCATACGGGAATTCCTCTTCGCTCGGTATTACAGGTTCGAGCGCCCTTTCGGCCAGCGCCCCATGACCTATTTCACGTCTTCCCGGGCCGCGGCTCGGCCTTGCTTCACCAACACTGAACGCGGGGAAATTGTAATGGTGCATATACCGTTTCTCTTCTTCTTCGTCAACACCGTCGAGCATCTGCACATCCCCCATCGGGCCAAGTGTCACATTCGTAAGGACCTGCGTCTGGCCTCTCTGGAAAAGACCGGAGCCGTGCGTCCGCGGCAGTATGCCCACTTCTGCGTACAAAGGCCGTATATCCATCAAGCCTCTGCCATCGACTCTCTTATGTTCATATAATAATTTTTCGCGGACTATCTTTTTCTGAAGGCTATAAAATGCTTCCGATATAAGCGGAATTGAATCGGGATATTCCGCATCCAGCTTTTCATGGACTTTCGCGGAAACTTCGGCAACATTTTTCTCTCTGGCCGTTTTGTCGTTATTCATTAAAGCTTCGGTCAATTCTTCCCTGCAAAGGCTTTCCACCCTGTTAAGGATTTCTTCGGGCACAACTATCGGAGTATAGGTAATCTTTTCTTTTCCGACTTCGCGGACTATCTCCTCAATAAAAGCAATAAGCCGCTTTATCTGCTCATGCCCTATTTTTATCGCTTCAAGCATCACATCCTCAGGTATTTCATTTGCGCCTGCTTCAATCATTATAATTTTTTCCTTATCGGCGGAAAGAGTGACGTACATACGACTGTTCTTACGCTGCTCGGCAGTCGGGTTTATAACAACCTTGCCATCCACATATCCAAGAATAATTCCTGCTATCGGGCCATTAAAAGGAATATCGGAAATGCACAATGATACGATTGTTCCGATAATCGCGGCAAATTCCGGGGAATTATCCTGCTCGACCGATAATACCATATTAACTATTGCCACGTCATTTCTAAGATCTTTAGGGAACCTCGGCCGTATCTGCCTGTCGATAACCCTTGCGGTTAATATTGCGCTCTCGGAAGGTTTTCCCTCTCTTTTAATGAAACCCCCGGGTATTTTCCCAACAGAATACAGTTTTTCTTCATAATCTACATTCAACGGAAAAAAATCTATTCCTTCCCTCGGTTCGGGAGAAATCGTCGCGGTCGACAAAACTACGGTATCACCGTACCGCACGAGCGCGGAACCATTTGCAAGCTGCGCATACTTACCGATTTCAATTGTCAGTGTTCTTCCCGCCACATCAATTGAGTAGGTTTTTGTCATCAATCAACATCCTTTCGTATACTGTTTATTCTGTGAGCGGGGACAAAAGGTCAGGGAAGAATGTACCGTCATCAAAACATCTACGGAACACTCTTCTCTGATCTTCTGTAATCCTCGCCCACAGTTTTTGAATTTATTTATGTTATCGGCTTAAACCAAATCTTTATTCATTATTTCACAGTAATTGTTATTTTATTTATATATGGATCATACCGTTTTACCGGTTCCATATACCGCTTTCCAATAAAAATAGCGGATTATACTCCGCTTTTTTATTTTCTGATATCAAGTTTTGAAATAATTTCACGGTAACGGTTAATGTCTTTCTTCATCAGGTAATTCAGCAGCCCTCTTCTCTGCCCGACCATTTTCAAAAGGCCTCTCCTTGAATGATGGTCCTTTTTGTGAACTTTCAAATGCTCGGTCAAATGGGTTATTCTTTCGGTCAACAGCGCTATCTGCACTTCAGGCGAACCCGTATCGTTTTCATGCAGCTTGTAAGCATCAATTATTTCCTGTTTTGTTTTTTTCGTCATATTATTTACTCCTTTCAAATATTACCTCCTTTAACCCAGTTTCCGGCCGGAGTTATCCGTTAAACCGAGCTAAAGGTTATTCCAGATACCGAAACAGTTTATCATATATTTTTTTACATGTAAAGGTATTAAAAATTTACAAGAAAACTTAAAAGAATACATTACTGTCTTTTCCGGACGAACTATAATTAACATAAACAATGCAGGCTCAATTTGTCAAGGGCTTTCCGCATTGTTTAATTCATCGCGGGAGATGAGTTTTAATGCACAGAAACATGAAAGAATGGATTAATAATATTTGCAGCGGCAGTAAAAGGGCCATTATGCCGCTGATAACCTATCCGGGCGCACAATTGGCAAAGAAGAAGGTTATTGATATCGTCAAAAACGGCGAGGCCCAGTTTGAATGCATAAAAGCAATAAGTTCGGCTTTTAATTCTGCCGCGGCTGTAATGGTTATGGATTTATCCGTCGAAGCGGAAGCATTCGGAAGCCCTGTCCGGTTTTCCGAAACCGAGACTCCGGTAATTTCCGGACATATAGTTAATAGTATTGATGAGATAAACAGTTTGACAATACCACCGGTGGGAACGGCCAGAACCGGTGTTTATATCCAGGCGGCGGAACTTGCTTCGAAATATATAAACAACAGGCCTGTTTTCGGCGGGATAATAGGCCCGTACTCCCTCGCGGGAAGGCTTTCCGGCATGAGTGAAATCATGGTTGCGTTAATGTTGGAGCCGGATTCGGTACATGCTTTGCTGGCAAAAACAACAGCGTTCCTTATTGATTATGCGCTGGCGTTCAAAAAAGCGGGGACTAACGGAATAATAATCGCAGAGCCTGCTGCCGGGCTTCTTTCGCCTGACCAGTGCCAGGAGTTTTCATCGGATTATGTGAAAAGGGTTGTAGACTCCGTGCAGGATGATCATTTTATAGTTATACTGCATAACTGCGGAAACACGGAAAACCTCGTTAAGTCCATGCTTTCTACGGGCAGTATCGGGCTTCACTTCGGCAATGCCGTTGATATGAAAAAAATTATGCCGCAGATACCAAGCGGAACAGCCGCATTCGGGAACATCGATCCGGCCGGGATTATGAAAAACGGAAGTCCTGACGAAGTCAGGGCAAAAACACTGACCCTGCTCAAAGAAATGAAGCCTTATAAAAATTTTGTACTGTCAACTGGCTGTGATACACCTCCTGGAACGCCTTTAGAGAATATCCATGCTCTATATAAAGCGCTTGATGATTTCAACGAAGCTCAGAAACAGGCTTCCGCGTGACTTCTTCAGCATCCGGACCAGGGCCCGCGGGTAATAATGCCGGATAACCGGCAGGTGGTTAACGGGTCGATACATTGCTGCCGCGTTCCTGTTGGTACGCGGCTCTGATTCGGGTGCTTCCGGCGACGACGCGGCATCCTGCTGCTTACAGGCAAATATGAATTCGGGGAAAATGAACAACCCGTGATATGGATCCCCTTTGAGGCTTGTTCTGTTCATATTTGACAAATTCCTGTATAATTAAAGCAGTGGAAGGAATACATAATTTTTAAGAAACGAGTGGTTTGCGATGCCTCGGATTATTATTCATAAAAACGGGCATACAACAGAAAAAGAAGTAAAGGCCGGTATTATATTGCTGGAAGCGCTTCGCATGACCGGAAATCCCCCGCCGTCACCATGCGGCGGAAGAGGCAGCTGCGGAAAATGCCGTGTTATTGTAAACCGCGGAATAAACATTTACACGGACCAGGAAAATAAGATTCTCTCACCTGAAGAAATGAGAAAAGGCATCCACTTGTCATGCATGATCCACGTAAACGATGATATAGAAGTAACTCTGCCCGATATCCCGGAAAAAGCATCCATACTGACATCGGCGGAATTAACGGAAGTACCGGGAATGCCGCCGGTCACAAAGGAATTTTTTTCGCTTCCCGTTCCTTCGCTAAGCGATCAGTCACCCGACGATACGCGTCTTTTTCGCACGGCATACGAAACTACAGACAACATAATAAAAAACAATGACAGTTTTAGTGATAGATCCGCTTATAACAACCTGCCGCTTGAAATTCTTCAAACTCTTCCGGAAATTATGAGAAACTCCGGTTTTAATGTTACCGCAATTAAAGTGCTGGACGAAATTACGGGCGTCGAAAGCGGCGACACGGCAAACACGCTTTATGGAATCGCAGTGGACATCGGAACAACAACGCTGGCCGCTTATTTATACGACATTAGAAACAAAAAACTGCTGTCTGTCGCATCTTTATTGAATCCGCAGAGCAAATACGGCGCCGATGTGATTTCACGGATTGAATACACAATGAGGAATGAAGACAATTTAAAGAAAATGTCGTCCCTGATACGTTCGGCACTAAACGAACTTATCAATGAACTGGCCATATCGGTTTCAATCAGGCATACCGACATTTATGCCGTATCGCTGTGCGGGAACACTACAATGCTTCATTTCGCGCTCGGGCTTCCCGCCCGAAATATTTCCATTGCCCCTTTTATACCCGCAACACTGTCAAGCCTTTTATTGAAACCTACCGAACTGAATCTTTCAATAAACCCATACGGCCGGGTCATAGTTCTGCCTTCCGTTTCGGCATATGTCGGCGCCGATACGGTGGGCGCCGTTTTGTCAACAGGCATGCATGACAGTAACGATATTTCCCTGCTTGTTGATATCGGCACGAACGGCGAAATTGTCCTCGGGAACAAATCTTTTCTTTATTCATGTTCCGCTGCTGCAGGTCCCGCGTTTGAAGGCGCGAACATTTCATGCGGCACCGGAGGTGTTGAAGGAGCAATCAGCGAGGTATTTGTTACAACCGAAGGGACACTGGGCATAAATACTATAGGGAACCAAAAAGCTGTTGGAATATGCGGTTCGGGCCTTATCGACACTATCGCATGCATGCTAGACGCGGGTATAATTGACGAAACAGGCCGGATAACCGATAATACTTCACTCATTCCGCCCGGACTAAGAAACAGGGTTATTGAAATAAACAATCAACCGGCGTTTATCCTGTTAAATGCCGGCGAAACAGCTTCCGGCGAACCGATTTTCATAACTCAGAAGGATGTCAGGGAAGTACAGAACGCTAAAGCCGCAATAGCCGCCGGTATAAAAATACTCGCAGATAAAACCGAAATTGATATCAGTGATATAAAGCATGTTTATCTGGCCGGCGGTTTCGGAAGTTTTATGCGTATAAGCAGCGCCCTTCGTATCGGTTTGCTGCCCAAAGAACTGTCCGGCAGGATTTCTGCCGTAGGCAACGCAGCAGGAGCGGGAGCGATACGTGTTATGCTGTCGAAAGATGAATACATTGCCGCCCGCGAAACAGCGAAAAGGATAAAATACGTTGAACTGTCGGCTGATCCGCTGTTTGTCGACAGTTATACCGATAATATGTTTTTCGATTGATTTATAAATAACCAACAAATTTTAAAATCGCAAGGAATTACAAAAAAACGTAAAATATTTCAATACCCTGAAATTACTGCGGGTGTATTATCATGGAAGAGGATTATTATGGTTCATGAAACGGGTTTTGACATCGATAAAGCGATTGAAGCCGTTAAACATTACAGCAATGCGACGCAAGTGTCCGCAATGCTTATTGATGATACCGGAGAGACCTTGTTCAGCACAAACAGTGATAATGACTTCTGCCGTTTATGTTATGAACTGGAACCTGATACGCCCCATGGAATGAAATGCAGAAATGCGCATTTATACGGAAGTTACCAGGCTGAACGCTTTGGCGGCAAGTATGTTTTCTTCTGCCCGTTTGGAATGGCTCATTGGGCTTGTCCGATAACAATCGACGGGATTATGAAGGGCGCGTTGCTGGGCGGTCCGGTTCATATGATAGAACCGGAAGAATTTCTGCTTGAAGAGTTATTCAGGAAATATGACAACAATGGTTTGGTTTCGAAAGCTATTTCGCTTTCAAAAAAAATACCGATTGTAAGCACGGACAGGGTAAACAGCCTTTGTGAGCTCCTCAGCATAGTAGCTTTTTATCTGTCAGACACCACCTGGCACCAATACGGCCTGAACCTCCAGGAACAGGAACAGGCCGCGGATATTTCTGACTATATACACAAACTGAAACAGATGACCGTAAACGATGAAGAAATATTGGCTTACTCGCTCGAAAAGGAAAAAGAACTGCAGCACGCAATCGCGATAGGTGATAAAAAATTATCGCAGAAACTGCTTAATGAAATCCTTGGGCATATATACTTTGCCTCAGGGAATAATTTTGAACTGATACGCGCGCGGATACTGGAACTGGTTGTTATCCTGTCCCGTGCCGCGCTGGAAGGCGGAGCCGATATAAAGCAGATATTCGGTTTAAACTTCCAGTATATTAGACAGATAAACAGGTTTCGCAACATTGAGGAATTGACGCTTTGGCTGTCGCGCATAATGGAGAGGTTCACGGATCACGTATTCAACCTGACAAATATAAAACACAAGGATGTTATTTTTAAATCGATTGACTATATCAGAAAAAACTATATGATAAAAATAACGCTTGATGAAGTCGCAGCCTGCGTATATTTAAGCCCCTCTTACTTCAGTAAGATTTTTAAGCAGGAAATTGAGATGAGCTTCAATACCTACCTTAATCATATACGTATAGAAATGAGCAAAAAGCTGCTGGCGGATCCGTCTATTGCGATAGTTGACGTGGCCAATATAGTTGGGTTTGAGGATCAGAGTTATTTTTCGAAGGTTTTTAAGAAAATGACGGGGCAGAGCCCGAAAAAATTTCGTGAACAAGGCAAGAAATAAACATAAATATTATAGAGGTGATACATTATGAGTATTTTAATGGAAATATCCGAAAACCTGCAAAAGGGCAGAGCTAAAAATGTTAAGGAGCTTGTTCAGAAAGCAATCGATGAAGGCTACAGCGTAAATGAAATACTTGAAGATGGTTTGCTTCACGGCATGGGAATAATCGGCGAAAAGTTTAAAAATAACGAAGTGTATGTTCCGGACGTACTTATTGCCGCCCGTGCAATGAATGCCGGAACCGAGCTGTTAAAGCCTCTCCTCGTAGATGCCGGTGTTAAAGCAAAGGGCACGGTCATCCTCGGAACGGTAAAAGGAGATCTGCACGATATCGGTAAAAACCTTGTGCGTATGATGATGGAAGGAAAAGGCCTTGAAGTCATCGACCTGGGTGTTGACGTTCCGGCTGAAAAATTTATTGAGTCCGCGATTGAACACAACGCAGATATCATAGCCTGCTCGGCTCTATTAACCACAACGATGACCGAAATGAAAAATGTCGTCGATAAGGTTAACAGTTCTCCATTGTCGGGTAAAGTTAAGATTATGATAGGCGGCGCACCGGTAACCGATAATTTCCGCGCAAGCATCGGCGCGGACGCTTATGCCCCCGATGCAGCCTCCGCTGCTGAAAAAGCTCTGACCTTGTGCAAATAGCGTAACAAAAGGGAGCGGCTTCTTTCCTTTCGATATGGGGACTAACAGGAACCGTTCCCTTCTTGCATGCTTCGGACCGGAACAATATGCGGTTTTTTTGATGCGGGGTTCTCGTAAACGAGGCACACGATCTTATAAACCTCTTCAATTATTTCGTATGTGAGTACGTCTTTCGGCTTACCGCTGTACGCGATAACACCGTCTTTCAGGAGATATATGTAATCACAGAATTCCGCGGCCAGGTTCAAATCATGAAGGACGGTCACAACCGTCATTCCGTATTCATATGCGAGCGTCCGGACTGTTTCCATTATTGACAGCTGGTGATAAATATCGAGCTGTGATACCGGCTCATCGAGCAAAATGATATTGCTTCTCTGGGCAAGCGCCCTTGCAATTATTACTCGCTGCAGTTCACCGCCGCTTATGTTCTTTATGCTTCGTTCGGCCAGGTCCTCTATTCCTGCAATCCTCATAGCCCATTGGGCCGTTTCAATGTCTTCCTCGCTTTCGGATGAAAACCTTTTAATATACGGAGCTCTTCCCATCATAACAATATCCTGCACGCTGAAATCGAATTCTATATACGTATTCTGCGGAACAACGGATATTTCTCTCGCCAGTTCGTTAGCGGTCATATCCGTAATGTCTGTGCCGTTTATATATACGGTATTTTTCTGCGGTTTAAGGATAGCGGCAATATTCTTCAAAAGGGTTGTCTTTCCCGAACCGTTGGGTCCGAGCAGCCCGCAGACCATTCCGGGATGAAACCGCGCACATATTTCCTCCAGCACTTTCCTGTCCCCGTATGAAAAATCAAGGTTTTTCACATCAACGGCATTTTTGGCTTCCATTACATAACACTCCTTTTTCCCTTTATCAAAAGCGCGATAAAAAAAGGCGAGCCAAACACGGCCGTTATTGCGCCGACCGGTATCTCGGCAGGCGGAGCCGCAACCCTTGCAAGGGTGTCACATACAAGTAAAAACGCTGCTCCTCCAACAATCGAAAACGGAAGCAAGACCCTTTGATCGGTTCCGACAAGAAGACGCAGCAGGTGAGGAATAATCAGTCCGACAAAACCTATTATTCCGCTTGTCGCAACACACGCCGCAGTTACAATTGAGCACGACGCAAGAACGAATTTTTTTGTCCGTTCAACTTCAACACCAAGTGTTTTGGCCGTTTCCTCCCCCGTTGAAATTATGTTAAGATCCCTGGCATGAAACAGAATAACGGCCAGACCCGGCAGGAGAAACGGAAGAAGTACAGCAATCTTGTTCCATGAAGGCGAACTGAACGAACCCATTGTCCACATAATAATATAGTCCATCCGATCCCTTCTGAAAATCATTATTAGCTGTATAACCGCGCTGTTCATAAAGCTTATCGCAGTTCCGGCAAGGATCAGGACGGTCGGCGAAATCCTGTGGCCTGTCCGCGATATATTATATACGATAAAAACAGTCGCAATGGCACCGATAAAAGCGGATGCGGCCGCTGCGCTCAAACCGAGCACGGTTTTGTCAAGCCCGATAACAATTGCAATAGTCGCTCCAAGGCCGGCTCCTGAAGATAATCCGAGAATCCCGGGTTCAGCCATAGGGTTACGGAAAACACTCTGCATCGCCGCGCCCACCGCCGCCAAACCGGAACCCACGAGAATCACAAGGACTGCCCTCGGAAGCCTGAGCTTAATGATAATGTCTGCAGATGATCCTCTTATATTATCGGTGCTGACAAGCTTTTGTATGCCCGGAAGCTTTGAGGCAAGGATGCGGCAAACATCGAGAAATCCGATATTTGCCGTGCCCACAAACAACGAAAAAATCCCAAGCAGCAGCAATACGATAACACTTATCAAAAGAATTGAATAATAAAACTTTCTTTTCGCTAGGTAAGACACAATTATCCTCCCAATTGTAACATTCAGGCAACCAGTAAATGAAATTGCAGCCAGGACTTATTGCAAACTACCGGGATGCAGTATTTTTACGAGTTCGAGCAAACCGTCGGAAAGCCTGGGGCCCTGGATTTCCAGCAGGTCGGGATCTATTGCGTAAATGCGGCCTTCCTTAACGGCACTAAGTTCCTTATAACCGCTTGCCTCCCTGAAATATTTCACCGCGTCCTCGGAACCGATAATAATGTCCGGGTCCTTTTCCATAAGCTTTTCAAGGCTGTAGCTCCACCCCGTGATATCGGCGGCAATATTCGCACCGCCCGCCATATCAAGCATTTTGGCAATGAACGTTTCTCCCGTTGCGGTGTAGTCGCCGTATTCACCGAATCCGACAACATAATAGACCGAAGGCCTGTCAAGCCCATCAACAGCCTTCTTCGCCTTTTCTACATCATTCTTCATTCGGCTGATTATCTCTTCCGACCTGGTTTCGGAATTCAGCACTTTTCCGATTAACCCTATCGTTTCATATACTCCTCCGAATGATTCCGTTTTGTTTATGAATATAATGTTTATCCCCAAATCCATCAATTTCTTTTCGTTTTCCTCCGTATTCATCGCGGAGACAAATATAAGGTCGGGCTCAAGCGATACAATCATTTCAAGGTTCCATTCGTAAAAATCCCCAACCGCGGTTATTTCAAGAGCTTCCGGCGGATAATCGCAGAACGCCGAGCGTCCGACGAGCTTGTCCCCTTTTCCGAGAGCAAATATAATCTCGGTTATATCGGGTCCGATGGATATAATGCGCTCCGGTTCATTCTCAAGCCTTATGGTACGCCCTTTTGAATCCGTTACCGCGATGGGATAATTCGAATTTCCGGCAGGCTGTCCGGCATCTTCGCCGTTTTCCGGCGCATGTGACGTTGCGGCCGACGTATCGTCGGGTTTGCCTTGCTTTGATTCCTCTGCCGGCACATTGCTTGCGCAAGCGTTAAAAGCAATGACCAGAACAGTGATAAACGCCGCAATGGTAAATAATCCGATTTTTCTTCTCATGTCAAACTATCCTTTCCATATCTTTTTAAAAGCAAACAAAAAACCTTTCCGCGAGGAAAGGCTTGACTTCGTTTATGCCGGTAAAAAGCCATAAACTCAGTGAGGCCTATCTCTCGTAGTTATCCTCACTTTCCAAGGCAGGTATTCTGACTCGGATTCATCAAATATATGCGCCTTCCCATCCGAAGACAGTGGCATAATGCATATATTCTCATCCTCACAGCGGCGGGACCGTCCGGGATTTTCACCCGGTTCCCTGCTATTAAGTTTTTAATTAACCTTAATAAAATTATATTTGTTCCGTTTGCGGTTGTAAAGGTAATATTTTGTGATTGTTTGGTTAAAATTTCTTATCAAGTGAAAATCCGGGCATTCTTTTCAAAAAATACCCTGTACCGTAAAGCACCATTACCTGGACCGGAAGAATAATAAGCGCCTTGATAATCCTTCCCGCAGCAATAACCTTGAATGCGTGGCCGTATAATATCATAATCCAGATTGTATTAAGTCCGAGCTCAACTATTAATACAACCGATACAGCAGCGAATACAGCCCTTTTTAAAGTGATTTCCTTTCTGTAAAGAAACAGTCCGAAAATAACGCCTGTTGTAAATCCGCTTATCGTAAACCCAGGGAAAAAAGGTCCGCTTGGCCTTAAAATCCAGCCGAGAACATCCCCGAACGCTCCCGTTATGCCTCCCGCGACAGGCCCGAAAATTGCGCCCGCCCAGGCAGTTGGCATAAAGGTCAGATTAAAACGAAGATCGTTAGTAATATATATCGCAAGCCAGGAAAAAACAGCGTACAGCGCAATAAAAAAAGACATCAGCACAAGCGAATGTATGTCTTTTATAAAAGAAAACAAGCCTTTTTTATTCATAAAAAAACCTCCTCACCGCACTTTGCTTTTTCGGGATCGATGGCTGAAATCGAATACCCTTCAGCGCACCGAAAATAATACGTGCTACATGAAGAGGAAACCTCTCTCATGCAGCAGCGGGATGCGGCAACCGCACCGCAAGCCTTACGGCTTTTCGTCCGGATGTCAACTCCCCGTTCATCCGGCACTTAACGCGCAATTGCCTACTCTGCTCATCGAGAGACCCTGTATTATTTTACAGAGACATTATATTCTATCCTTTATCAAGAATCAATAGTCAACTTTATGTCAATCCTTTATGAATACCTTCATATTTCCCTTGTTTATTTCGTAAGTTCCCGTATCTTCCTTGTCTTGTATTGTTTTGCCGTTGCATAATTCATTAAGCCTTCTTACCGACAATTCGCCCCACAGCCTGGGCCGCTGTGCCAGGACCGTGGTATAACCGTCTGCCAACGGTTTTGCCGAATACTCCGTTTTGTCAAATACGAAGCAAACAGGCGTCATGCCGAGTTCTTCCTTCATTTTCATCGCTATGTAGCTGCCGAAAGCGTCCATGCAGATAAAACAATCGAACGGCGGCGCTTTTTTGAGTATTTCTTTAACTTCCTGCCATCTGGCTTCTCCGGCGGAATGTTCCGTCTGCTGCATGCCAAGGAATTCAAGCCCGGGATATTTCTTTATTGCATCCATAAACCCGTTCAGCCGTTCTATCTGGTTCAGTGTGTTCTTAACCGCCTGTGTACCGAGAATTCTTCCCTTGCCGTTGAGTTTTTTAGCGACAAGTTCTCCGAATGTCACGCCCGCTTTATAATTATCGGTTCCGATAAACCCGTCCCTTCCTATATCGGGAATGTCGGTATCGAAACAAACTACTTTAATTCCCTTATCCATTGCTCTCTTAAGGCTTTCTCTCACAAGCGGATCGTCAATCGGACCGATGCCTATTCCTGCAACGCCCTTTTCCACAACATCATCGATAATTTTCGCCTGCAATACCGGATCATAGCTGCTCGGCGCACTCCATATCACGTCAACCCCAAGCTTGGAAGCCGCATCCATTGCGCCGTCCCTTGTATCGGAGAAAAACTCTATATCGCTGCAGGGTATTATCGCAAACGCTCTTTTTTCTGCGGTAATCCTGTCAAAGTCAAACTTGTTCAATATATCTTCAAGATTCTTTATGATCTGATCAAAACTTTCGGAAAGCTGCACGAGTATTTCTGATGAATTTATATGGGAATACATCAGGCTGGTTATCTCCTGTGTGGAAGCCGCAGTTTCCTGCGCTACCGAAGCAATATTCGCAATGGAGTCGTACAGCGTCTGTTTGAATTCATCGAGAACTTTAATTCCCTTTTTAACTTCAAGAAGCTGGGCAAACAACTCGTCAACCGCGTCGGATATCTTGTTGAAAGCCTCGTTTGTCTTATTTACCGACTCCGTCTGTGCTTTCAACGTTTCCGTTGTTGATACAATCGTTTTTGTCGTAATATCAACCTGCTCCTGGATTCCAATAATAATCTTGTTTATTTCTTCGCTCGAAGCGACACTTTGCTGGGCAAGCTTTTTAATTTCTTCCGCGACAACTCCGAATCCTCTTCCCATTTCACCGGCCCTCGCCGCTTCTATTGAAGCATTCAGCGATAACAGCGTGGTCTGGCTTGCAATACCAGATATTGTGGCCGTGATCTGACTTATATTGCCCGCCATTTCATTGAGCTCGGTGATCCTTTTATTTATTTCCTCCATATTAACTTCTGTCTGTCTGCTCTTTTCAAGCAAGTCATTAATATTCGCCTTGCCGAACTCGGCCATTTCTTTTGTCAGATCCGCTTTTTGAGTCATAAGTTCCGCGGAATTTTCAACTTCTTCAAATTTTTCGATAAGCTCTGTTGTTACTTTTGCGCTGTCCTCGGCATCTTCAGCCTGTTCCGTTGCCCCTTTTGATACAAGTTCGGCGGAAGCCGCTATTTGATTCGCGACATCGGAAGCTTCTTTTGACGTCAATTTCACGGTATTGACGAGATGTTTCACCTCATTCGCCGACCTGTCGACATTTGAAAACACATCATTAAAGGTGCTGATAAAACTGTTTATCCCGTTAATTATTTCACCGGCCTGGCCATTTTTCTTACCATTTATTCTAACCTTCAAATCTCCGTTTTTCGCTTTATTTATCGTTTCAGACGTTAGCCTGAAGATTTTTGACATATTTCTCGATATATTAAACTGGAAAAGTGTCCCTGCGAATATTATTACAGCCGACACTATCAATAAAACACTAAACAGCGGAGAACCCGTAAAGTATGAAGCAAGAATTACAATAACCGGAATGATAACTGAAAGCAGGTGTATTATAAAAACAATATGCACACCAATTTTATTCCTGTTCATAGAGCATATCTC
>JAAYXD010000194.1 GCA_012516065.1 Clostridiaceae bacterium | reverse complement strand
CCCCCATATTTAATTACATATTTATTATACCATATCTATCACGGTTATGCCATTGACAAAAATGTATATTCAACTGCACAATAACAATCACTGACGGTTGTAATCTTTTATTTTTCTGTCCATTTCCCGTTTTGCAGCACGTTCCGCAATATCCCGGCGTTTATCATACAATTTCTTGCCTCTTGCCACAGCAAGCTCTACTTTTACTTTCCCGTTTTTAAAATATACCTGAAGGGGAACAAGTGTTAACCCTTTCTGCTGCGTATACCCTATCAGCTTATTGATTTCATATTTATGCAGAAGGAGCTTTCTGTCTCTCATTGGGTCCCTGTTGAATATATTTCCCTTCTCGTACGGGCTTATGTGCATTCCGCTGATGAAAACCTCGGAATCCTTTATATACGCATAGCTGTCCCTCAGGTTTACTTTTCCCAGACGCACTGATTTCACCTCGGTTCCGGCCAATACAATACCGGCCTCGAAAGTCTGTTCAATAAAGTAATCGTGTCTTGCCTTTTTGTTTTGTGCAACCGGTTTTATCGTTTCCTTCGCCATAACAGCTTCATTCCATTCAAATTAACAGTATAGACGGTTATCGCATTTTTTCACGCAGAAAATTATCACAACTTACCGCACCATTCGCTAAAGAGTTTTATTGCGTCTAATCTGTTAAAACGGTTCTTTTCTATAAACATGCCGGAATCATATTATATACCGAACTATGCAAAATATCAACAGGGGTTTCTTTTATCCGGTATAAGCATAAAACAATCAAATGCATAACACAGGTTTTTTCTTAACATAAAAATGATAATCGCATTTTAATTTGACGCGCAGGGGAGTATAAAGTAATATTGTAATGGAAGATGTCTTTATTTTTAATTTGTTTTCGGCAAAAAGGACATATTTATGGAAAAGAATGAAATCTTGAGAAAAATTGAAGAAAACCCTGTAATAGCCGCTATCAGGAACGAGGAAGACCTGGAGGATGCAATTAACGCGCCGGTATCCACCGTTTTTCTTCTGCATGCCGATATATTTAACATTTATCCCGCTGTTGACAAAGTTAAAAAGAGCGGTAAAAACGTATTTATACACATGGATATGCTAGAAGGAATAGGCAAGGATAACAGGGCGATTGATTACATCCACGAGCAAATAAAACCCCACGGCATAATAAGCACAAAAAACAACCATATAAAATACGCTATGGGAAAAGGTATGTTTGCAATCCAGAGAGTATTTCTGATTGACAGTCAATCCTACGAGAATTCCGTTAAGTCCATTCTGGCGGTCCAGCCTGATATGGTAGAGGTACTGCCCGGAATCATGCCCGGCATTATACAGCGTATCAGTGCACAGATTCCAATGCCCGTTATAGCAGGCGGTTTTGTCGAAACAAAAGATGATGTAATAAAAGTACTCGGTTCAGGCGCCCTTGCCATTTCCACAGGAAAAAAAGAATTATGGAGTTTATGAATTATCCCGGTTACTATAATCGTCTTTCAGAATTGCATACATATCACAATCGACAAATTCTCCCCGTGTGTTTGCGCGGTACTGCCTCAGCCTTCCTTCATATTTCATGCCCGACTTCAGCATAACCCTGCCGGAAGCCCGGTTTTCAGCATGATGGAAAGCCTGTACCCTGTTAAATCCGATTTTTGTAAAACAGAAATCTATTACTGCTTTTAAAGCTTCGGTCATAATCCCGTTATTCCAATAATTCCTGGACAGGCAATAACCTATTTCGCACCACTTATGTAAATTGGAAAAATCAACCAATGATATAGAACCTATAACTTGCATGTTATCTTTACAAACTATTGCCCAATTATAACAATCAAGCCGTTCATAAGATCTTACCCAATCATTAAGAATGCTTTTCGTAACATCAATACTCTCATGCGGCTTCCACTGCAGATATTTAGTAACCAGGGCGTCATTCGCCCAATTATCGAATACATTTTGGGCATCATCCATCGTAAACTTTCTTAAAATCAATCTTTTTGTTTCAATATTCAGGGTTCCGACATGATTAATCATAAAACAGACCTCGTATTCTAATTCTTTTCACATACAAAAATAGTTGTTTTATCCCACTGTTTCTTTATTTGAACATTTATAAAACCAGCCTGTCTTAACAGGTTTACCTGTGTCTCTACAGCAAACGGGATATCGATATGATATATCCCGTCAGTTATGCCGCCGGCTTTTCGTATATGTTCGCTCTCTTCGATAAAACGGTTTTCCTCATCTGTTGTTTTTACCGTATAATCGCCCTCAATATATATGCCATCCTTTTTAAGCGAGCAATATATTTTTCTGTACAGGGACAGTTTCAGTTCCTTGCCGAAATGATGAAGCGAGTATGTTGACAAAACTACGTCATAAATACTTTTTCCATAATCAATATCGAAATAGGATTTACATATAAGCTTTAATTGGCTCATTTTGTCTTCATATTTTGATTTGAGTATATCCAGCATTTTACTTGACAAATCAACGCCGGTTACTTCGGCGAAAGGATAAATCCTGAATATTCTTTCAAGTTCCAGGCCTGTCCCGCAGCCTAAGTCCAAAAGTTTGATATTCGTTCTGTTTTTTGGTATGCAATCGGCAATTTCGTCATAAAACACATTCAAATCAAGCTCGTTAATCATATGATCATCGTATATATCGGCGCGATTGTCAAAGAAATCGCTCATTGTTTCTATCTTTCTATCCTGATTCATCGTTTTTCGCTCCGTTATAAATCGTATAGTTTCGACTCATCTTCAACAAAAACCCGAAGGCAGGTCCATAAACCTTTCCTGCCTTATCAATATTCATACCGCTTTTCACATTCAATATAAACCACCGGTATGCTTAATTTCAGTTCCCCGTTCTTTACCGCATATTCATTTAATTCGTTTTCAAGGTTGTTGAATACCGATTCCAGGTTTTGGGCCGTTATTAAACTTTTCCATTCAGCTATGAATGCCAGCTTGATGAAATAATGGTTTAAAAACGAACTGCCGTCCAGGAACCTCATTGAATATGTACTTTCACAGGTATTGATATTATCAAACCCGGTCTTTTTTAATAATCCTGTTATCTCCGTTAATGATTTCCTTGATTGGGAAATATGCGATCTTAACCTGTTTGTTTCATCATGTAAATTCAACTTAAGTAGCACCGTTTCAAAGATTTCATAAAACTCATTCATTGTTCCGGGCGGATTTGTAGTAAAAGCAAGCCGGCCGCCCGGTTTGGTTACTCTATATAACTCATTCAGCACTTTTTCAAAATCGATAAAATTATTTATCCCAAGATTTGAAACAACCAGATCAAAATAATCATTTTCGAACGGCATGTCTGCGGCATCACCGTGAACGACCGAAACATTTTTCAAACCATAAGTTTCAATTTTTCTCTTTATTCTTTTTACCGCTCTCTCCCAGCAATCAATTCCGTAAAACCGGCATGACGATCCAAATCGCTGTGATAATTCCAGCAATGGGAATCCCGTGCCGCAGCCCACATCCAGCGCAATAATATTCGGACGGAACCTGATTTTTTCCAGCAATAAAAGTCCGAACGGAGAGGACCATAACGGCAGTTCGTCATATGCCGAAACCAGGTTTTCATCATTATAATCAAACTCCTGTTCAAGATAATGCTGCAACCCAAATACCT
>JAAYXD010000193.1 GCA_012516065.1 Clostridiaceae bacterium | reverse complement strand
TTCAACTAATAATATAGAGTATATAATAAAAAAAGAGCATATGCAATAACAAAAACAATAAAATACGTGCCGTTTATCTGAAAATTGCGGCAGCTGCCGGGACACAGGCACTGCCGCCAGTTATTGTGCATTATCTGCAAATAAAGGGATTGCAATATATAATAATTTGTGATAAAATTATAAAAAAATATGTGTGAGGAGAAATGGAGCCACATAAAATAACTGAAGGTTTTCCTTCTTAAATTTTATGTTGGCTCTTTTTATTTACTTAGGTTCTATGCTGCTGTTGAATACAGGTTAAAAATGTTTCATCTTAAACAATCCTTCTGATAACAATATAAGAAGCTTCCGGCAATCGGTAACGGTTTTACGGAATTCGGGAGAAAGCGGTCCCGCAATGACAGACTTCCGGATAAAAGTATACCGGACCAGATGCCTGAAGATATATGGTTTTGGCTCATTAAGAGTTTGGAGCTTTGCAAAGGGAGCCTGACGGACGGCATGAATTGTGAGGTGTACTCTTTGAGAAAGTGAAAAGCAAATAATGAGCGAAAACCTGCATTTAAATTTTTGAGGGGGTATTTTTTATGGGAGAAAAGAAAGAAAGAAGGCTGACGCTAAAGACAGCAAGCGGTTGCAGAATGCTGCTTGCAATCAGCATTGCAGTTATTCTCGTGTTTAGCTGTATTGCTCATCTTCTTACGACTTCCGGCGGGAGGGTTAAGGTATCCCTTATTAAAATTGATGCGCGCGGTGCGACAATGGATGGTGAATTGTACTATCCGGTCGGAACGACAGACGAGGATAGCCTGCCTGCAGTTATCGTAACCCACGGCGCAGGGGTTACGCATGTTGTTACAAGAGGGCTTGCTCAGGAACTTGCACGCAGAGGGTTTGTCGTCCTAAATCTCAGCGCGTATGGCGCGGGTATTAGTGAATTCCCGCAGAGGGATGAAATAGGTATGGGTGAAGAGAATTATAATGCCCGTACCACGCCCGGCGGGCTGCTTGACGCGGTAAATTTTCTCCGGACATTAAAATTCGTCGATCAGACACGAATCGGTATTTCCGGTCATTCCCAGGGGCATCGGCGTGCCTCGATGGCAACTGCTATTGACTGCGGTTATCTGACATTTAACGATATTATGATTAATGTGCTGCATGAGACCTTCGGACTCAGTTTTACCGAGGAAGAAATCACCCAGAATGCCGATGAACTGGCCGCAAAACGGCTTAATCCCGATCAGCTTGAACACTATAATACAATCAAAGCTCAAAAGCGCGAAATCTATGATACCCGAATCAAGTCACTGTGTATGCTCGGCGGAAACGCTCCGCTGATCTCTCCGCTTCAGACGGTAAATGTTGGCGGTTATGAGGTGAAGAGGAACTGCCAGACCAATTTCGGAATTATTATCGGTGATTTCGACTTTGGTTATGCTACTTATATCTCGGATGAATCCACAATGGAGTCTTATTATACCGATACAGCTCTTACCGAGAGGCTCTGGTATTCGATAGACGATATCGGTAAAAAGAGTACGGCTCTTGGCAATATTTATGATATGGATGTTACGAAAGACACGGCTCTTGCCGAAGCGATAACCAACCGGACCGCAAGAATTTTCATGACAAATCCGGAAACACATTCGAGAAACTTCTTCTCGAGTAAAACGGCTGCGGATTTTGTTAAGTATTTTGAACAGACGCTTGGTTACAACCGCGGCGAACTTACCGATCCCGCCACGAAACCGCTTGACGCACGCAACATTATTTTTATCTGGCGTGAAGTATTTAATGGCATTGCGATGCTCGCGATGTTGTTCATGCTTATTCCGCTGGCCGGTCTCCTCATAAAGAGCAAGTTCTTTGCACCCTGTGTCGGCAGTTACGAAAGCAGCGCTGCAGAAGGTGTAGATAAGAAAACCTATTGGATTTTCAATATTATCACAGTTATTATCAGCTTTATAGCTATTTACATTTCGTGCAGTATGAATACACCGTTCCTGCCGTTTTGGAAATTCTTCCCGATATGGACGGCATGGTATCATGCGCCTGTGTACCTGGCAATCATGGCAGGCGGTTCGGTGCTGTTCCTGCTGTACTTCTGGTTTGCCGGGAAGAAGAAAAACGATTTATCCGGTTTCAAAAACCTCAATGTTACAATTAAAGCTGTCAATGTGTTAAAGACAATTCTTCTGTCGGTCATCCTGCTTGCATTAGCATACCTTTCGCTTGTGTTTATCGAATATGTATTCCTTGAAGAATACCAGTTCTTTACCGCATACTTTACGGCAATGAAGGTTGAGTACTGGGGCTATGTATGGAGACTTGCGATACTGGTATTCCCGCTCCTGCTGCTGGTAGGCGCAACGACAAATTATACGATTCGGAAGGATATTGCTGAATGGAAGGATACCCTGATCAGCGTGGTTACCAGTTCTCTCGGTGTATGGCTGTGCTGTCTGATCAACTACATCGTTCTGCACTCCGGTGCTCCGCAGGCGTTTGTAAACTGGAATTCCACGTACGCGATGCTGATCCTGGTTCCCGTTATAGCTTATTTAAATCGGAAAATGTACAAGATATCGAACAGCATTTGGCTCGGAGCCGCGATTAATTCGCTGCTTATTGCGTGGACCACAATATCCTCGATGGGATATCACACATACGTTCCGCAGAGCTTATTAAGCAATTTCTTCGGGCTGTAACATTTGCGTTATACCGAAGCAAAACCCCGCCCTTTGGAATGAGGGCGGGGTTTTTATTTTCAGTATATCTTTATGATTTGTATGTCTTCCGCTGCATTATACACTGTACAGCAAGTCCGCATAAGTGGGCAAAGACCAGTATTCCCTTCCGGTCAGTGTTTCCAGTTCGTCCACGACAACACGCAGGGACTGCATGTTCCTGAGGATTGTATTGGAGCAGAATTTAGCCATCTCAAGGGAGTAAAAGTTGTTCTTCAGCCTAGAAACGGAGTTTTCAAGCGTATTCAGCCGCTTGTGAAGCAGACCGGAAAGATCGGATATTCGGGTAATAAGATTTTTCTCCAGGTCAACGCATAAATTAAGCGATTCCTTTTTTATTATCGTGTCGGCAATGGCGTTTTGATATTTTATAACCGAAGGGATGACCTCCTTTTTCACAAGATCGAGCATCGTTAACGCTTCTATATGAATTGTCTTGCTGTAGTTTTCAAGGAGGATTTCATACCTTGAAATCATTTCGGTTTTTGAAAAAACATTATGCTTCGTAAACAGGCGCACGTTTTTCTCGCTTAAGAAATACGGCAGTGCGTCCGGCGTGGTGGTTAAATTTAAAAGCCCTCTTTTTTCGGCTTCCTTTACCCATTCCTCAGAATAATTGTTTCCGTTGAATATGATTCTCTTATGTTTTTTAATTGTGTTTCTTACAAGATTATTTAAATCTTCCTTCAGGTTGCCGCTTTTTTCAAGTATGTCTGCAAATTCCGAAAGCGATTCTGCTACTATTGTGTTAAGCACTACGTTCGGATCAGCTAACGAGAAGTTTGAACCAACCATCCGGAATTCAAATTTATCGCCGGTGAAAGCAAAAGGCGATGTACGGTTCCGGTCGGTGTTGTCCCGCGGGAAGTGGGGCAGCACCGAAGCGCCTATTTCCATCTGGCGTCTTTGCTTGTCTCTGTAAAGTGTTCCGTTTTCTATCGACTCAAGAATTTCGGTCAGTTCTTCTCCTATGAATATTGATATGATTGCCGGCGGAGCTTCATTTGATCCGAGCCTGTGATCGTTTCCCGCGCTTGCGACGGATATGCGGAGCAAATCCTGGTATTCATCAACGGCTTTTATCACTGCGGTGAGAAAAAGGAGAAACTGTGCATTTCTCGACGGGGTATCCCCGGGTTCAAACAGGTTGACTCCAGTATCCGTGCACAGCGACCAGTTATTGTGCTTACCGCTTCCGTTTATGCCTTCAAAAGGCTTTTCATGCAAAAGGCATGTAAGGTTGTGTTTGTTTGCGACTGTTTTTAAAAGTTCCATTGTAAGCTGGTTATGATCGGTGGCGATATTCACGGTGGTGTAGATTGGGGCGAGCTCGTGCTGGGCAGGTGCAACTTCGTTATGTTTTGTTTTTGCGAGGACACCGAGCTTCCACAGTTCTTCTTCAAGCTCTTTCATAAATGCCGATACTCTCGGCTTGATTGCTCCAAAATAATGATCTTCCATTTCCTGGCCTTTAGGCGGTTTTGCGCCAAACAATGTCCTTCCGCAGTATATAAGATCGGGGCGTTTTTTATACATTTCGGTGTCTATCAGGAAATATTCCTGTTCGGCGCCGACGGTTGCAACGACCCTTTTAACGTCTTTATTGCCGAAAAGCCTGAGAATGCGCAGAGCCTGCCTGTCAATTGCTTCCATCGATCTCAGCAGCGGTGTTTTCTTATCCAGCGCATCTCCGCTGTAAGAGCAGAAGGCTGTAGGAATATATAATGTCCCGTCTTTAACGAACGCATATGACGTGGGATCCCAGGCTGTATAGCCTCTTGCTTCGAATGTCGTGCGGAGCCCGCCCGACGGAAAACTGGACGCGTCAGGTTCGCCTCTAACCAGTTCTTTACCGGAAAACTCCATAATAATATTTCCATTCCCGGAAGGCGATATAAAGCTGTCGTGTTTTTCAGCGGTCACGCCTGTCAGAGGCTGAAACCAATGAGAATAATGGGTTGCGCCTTTTTCAATCGCCCAGTTTTTCATAGCGTTCGCTACTACGTTCGCGACATCGAGATCAAGATGTTTTCCTGTTTCAATAGTTCTTTTCAGTGACTTGTAAGTATCTTTCGGAAGCCGTTCCGACATGACCCTGTCATTGAACACCATGCTTCCGAACAACCCCGGAATATCTTTCATATGACTGATTGCACCTCCAAAACGGTTTTTTGCCCGCCGGAAAACGATATTTACTATTTTACCCCTAATTCAGGCAGGTGTAAAGTATTGCAGCAAACTCATGCCTTCCTGGTTTTCGACAAATATTAAATTTTTATTACAAAAAGTCAATAGACAAAAATTTCGTTTTTGAGTAATTAAGTAAATCTGGTATATCCTGTTATCCGGACGCACTATATGTTGTGAAATTACACTGCATGACCGGCACCGCATATCCGGGCGGATTATTTTTTATTTTTTTTGGTTAAGTAAATGCTTGACTAAAGATAACATTATGGGGTAAAATACAAGTGAAGTGGAGGAAAGTGGAGGAAAGTGGGGGAAAAATATTATCAGAGGGCGAGGTGAAAAACGGTGCTGATCGGTGAATACAGGAATACGTTAGATGCCAAGGGAAGAGTTATAATACCGGCTGCATTCCGTTATGACCTCGGTGACAGGTTTATCCTCGCGAAAGGTATTGAAAAATGCCTGAATATTTACCCCGAAGAAGAATGGTTTGATTTTGTACAGAAACTGCAGGCTGCTATGCCATCCTCCAGAAAGGAAAACAGAAAAGCGATACGCTTTTTCTCGTCGAATGCCACCGTATGTGAATTGGATAAACAGGGAAGAATACTAATACCGAACAAAATGCGCGAGTATGCCGGGCTCGATAAGGAACTGCTGTTTATCGGCGGGTTCAATAAGGTGGAAATATGGAACCCGGATAATTACGAAGACAGTGAGGCTGAAGAAATCGGAAGCATTCTTGAAGAGCTGAATATTAAGTATTAGTACTGGAAGTGCAGGGATGGTTTTCTCACATAAACCGGTAATGCTGAAGGAATGTATTGAAGGATTGAACATTAAGGCGGACGGAATTTACTTCGATGGTACCCTCGGCGGAGCCGGACACTCGGTGGAAATATTGAAAAGACTTGGTCCGCGGGGATTGCTGATAGGAGTTGACCGCGACAGGGATGCGCTTGACGCGGCCGCGGAGAAACTAAAAAATGTTGATTCAGAAGGAAAATTTATAACAATACATTCGAACTTTGAAAACATAAGACAAATACTGGAAGCACAAAAGATAAAAGCGTTGGATGGAGTCCTTCTTGATCTCGGCGTTTCATCCCATCAGCTTGACACGAGGGAAAGAGGATTCCATTATCAGGAGAATGCGCCGCTGGATATGCGGATGGACAGGAACGAAAGCTTCACTGCGAAAGAGCTTTTGAATACCTGGCCGAAGGAAAGGATAGCCGGAATAATCCGTGAATACGGGGAAGAAAAGTGGGCGGAAAGGATTGCCGAGTTCATTTGCAATGCCAGGGAAAAGACCGAAATCAGTACTACATCGCAGTTGGTTGACATCATTAAGGCGGCTGTTCCGGCAGGAGCAAGGCGAAAAGGCCCCCACCCGGCAAAAAGGACGTTCCAGGCTATCAGGATCGCGGTTAACCGGGAACTCGAAGCACTGAAAAATGTGCTTCCGGAAGCGTTCTATCTGCTTAATGCCGGCGGCAGGATGTGCATAATAACATTTCACTCACTTGAGGACAGAATAGTTAAACAGTTCATAATTGAAAGGTCGGGCAGATGCAGATGCCCGCCGGGACTTCCGGAATGTGTATGCAATGCGGTACGGGAACTTAAACAGGTTACTTCAAAACCGATAACGCCGTCCGCGGATGAACTGGAACAAAACCACAGGGCGCGCAGCGCGAAACTACGTGTAATCGAAAAATTGTAAAACATAATCATACAAAGGAAAAACAATTAATGCACAAAAGAAAAAATTTTAAGTAACAAAAGAATAAAAATAAGATCACGCAAGAAAGCGGCCGGGGGATTAACAAAAGATAAAACAGGAACCGACAAAAGACAAAATACAAAAGATAAAATATTTAAGGTTTTACAAAAGAAAAATATATAAGAATTACGAAGGAAAAAATCTAAAGAACAAATGAGCTTTTATCTTACATCGAAACCCGCGGCTTGGTTAATCCAGCCCGGGGGTTTATTGTCTTAACAGGCTATTTGCATGAAAAATGCAGGATTGCGGCAGTTTTATGTCCGGAACGGAGTGTATTTAATTCACGTAACTGAAGCGGCGGAATATCCTGCGGTACGATGTGCTGAAAAGAGGTGAGAGCATGAAGGCCAGATACTATGTATATGGTACGGCGGCTCCTAAAATTCCTTACCAACCTCAAAGAGAAGAGAGTCAAAAAGTAATAAAAATACCGAAAAGAAAAACGGAAGTTAAGCCTGAACAGAGGTCTGTTCCGTTAGGGCAGATAATATTCTGCATTCTTATCGGTTTTGCAATATGTTTCACGCTTATTTTCAGGTTCAGCGCGCTTACCGAACTGAATTGCGAACTGGCGGCTCAGAAACAGAGGCTTGAACAGCTCAGGGATGAAAACCGAAAACTTCAGGCAAAAATAGGTTCGCAGATTAATTTGGAAAATGTCCGCAGGATTGCCGAGGAAAAACTGGGTATGAAGATGCCCGACAATTACCAGAGAATACCCGTAAAAGTACCGAAAGTGAATTACAGCTTAGTGACGGGAACTATCCAGGAAAAGGAAGAGAAAACGTTAAAATCCCTGATCACGGCATATTTTGCCAAATAAAAATTAATTATACAGTCAAAATGTGGTTTGCAGCGAATATAAATTATAGTAAGAAATATATGGGACAATAGATTGAAGGGCAGCTAAACGAGACTATGTTAAAGCGGCAATCTAAAGTCCTTTTTTGCAATATAAGACGTTTTTATTGCCCGAAAAAGGGGGATTGGATTGGTTTCCAATAACAAAAAGGTAAAGCGAAGATCATTTTTTTTAATGCTTACATATTTTGTTCTTTTGATTGCCCTTATCATCAGATTGGGTTATTATCAGATTGTAAAAGGCGAAGAGTATTCAAGGCAGGCTTATTTTGCTCAAACCCGCAATCGTATCATCAGCCCGAAAAGGGGAACAATCTATGACAGGAACGGGCAGGGGCTTGCTATAAGCGGCTCGGTCGAAACAATATCGGTAAACCCGCAGGATTTTAAAGATAAAATGAAAGATACGCCGGAGAAGATAGACGAAATTGCGTCCGATCTTGCCGAAATACTCGACATGACGCCGGATGAAGTTAAGGCAAAGCTTACCGAAAACTCAAGATGGGCATACATAAAAAGAAAGGTTGACAAGGAGATTGGGAAAAAGGTCCGTGAATACCTGGTTAAGCAAGGTATTGACAGTGTATGCGTAGATGAAGACTCAAAGCGTTTCTATCCGAACGGCACGTTGGCATCGCATGTATTGGGATTCACGGGCGTTGACGACCAGGGATTGAACGGTATAGAAAAGTATTATGACGCAATGCTCAGCGGCGAACCGGGAATAGTTATGGTTGAAGTTGATGCGGGCGGCAGACAGGTAAAATACAGTCCTGAGCGTTATATTGAACCTGTTGACGGGTATGATATTTATCTTACAATTGATGAAACAATACAGCACTTTACTGAAAAAGCGCTTGAAAAGGCAATGCTCGACTATAACCTTAAACGCGGTGCCGCGGCTATAGTGATGAACCCGAAAACAGGGGAAATACTCGCGATGGCTTCAAAACCGGATTATAACCCGAACGATCCTTTTAAAAAGCCTGATTTTATAGAAAAGGAAGACTGGAAAGGACAGTCGAGCGTTGAAGACGTAAACCTTTTGTTCCAGACTGTATTTAGAAACAAAGCTTTGATGGATACATATGAACCCGGTTCAACTTTTAAGGCAATAACCGCAGCAGCGGCGCTTGAAGAGGGAATAGTGACTCCTGAAACCGAATTTGTCTGCAATACGGTTCATATGGCCGGATACGATATTGACTGCTGGAGAGCGGGAGGTCATGGAGGCGAAACCTTCCGGATGGGTGTTTACAACTCGTGCAACCCGGTTTTTGTAAAAACCGCCCTTGCACTCGGTATAGACAAGTTTTACCGTTATGTCAGGAATTTCGGCTTTATGCAGAAAACGGGAATCACGCTGAACGGCGAGCCGGACGATTCGCAGTACTTATGGCATAAAAAGCCGATGGAACTGGACCTTGCCGTCAGTTCGTTCGGACAGCGGTTTACGATATCTCCGCTGCAGCTCGTTACTGCGTACAGTGCAATCGCAAACGGCGGCTATCTTATGAAACCTTTGATAGTAAAACAGATCAGCGACAGCCAGGGAAACATAATCGAGAAGTTTGAACCCCAGGTTGTAAGACAGGTTATATCAAAGCAAACCTCCGATACACTGCGGGAAATTCTCGAAGGCGTTGTTTCGGAGGGCACGGGAAGGAACGCTTATGTAAGCGGGTACAGGATAGCGGGCAAGACGGGAACATCGGAAACGGAGCAGACGGAATCGGAAGGACGCTATATAGCTTCGTTTGCGGCATTTGCGCCCGCGGATGATCCGCAGGTTGTACTTCTCGTAATACTTGACCACCCGCAGGTATATCCGCATTCGGGCGGCATGCTCGCGGCACCCGTTGCCGGCAAACTGATGGAAGAGATCCTTGATTACCTGCGTGTTGAGCGCGAGTATACGGAGATGGACAGGAAGCTTATGCTGAAGGAAGTTTCCGTTCCGGAGGTCCGCAGCCTTACGCTCGCTGATGCCCGTAAAAAACTCGAAAACTACGAACTGAATTATATAATCGAAGGCGAATATAGGGAAGATGACGCGATAATAATGGAGCAGACACCAAAACCGAACAGCAGTGTTCCCAGCGGTTCTACGGTGATACTTTATACATACAAACCCGAAAAGGAAATAACCGTGATTATGCCCGATGTGCTTAACAAAACTATCAGCGAAGCGGCTGAATCGCTTAGAAAAGCCGGGCTGAACATAAAGGTTGAAGGCATCGGGGAAGCGCGAAGGCAGGAATTTGAACCGGGAGCGGAACTTAACAAAGGCCAGGTTGTGACCGTATGGTTTGAGCACACTGTTGCGGATTAATAATAAATAAAGCGGAAAGGCTGTTAACCGGAGGGGTATTATGGAACTTGCGAAACTGATTGAAGGGCTTCCAGTAATAAGCATTGAAGGACCGATAAATAAAGATGTCACGCGTGTCGTTTATGATTCGAGAAGAGCGGTGCCCGGAGCTTTGTTTGTTTGCATAGACGGCTTTAAAACAGACGGGCATAAGTTCGCGCCGTCCGCCGCCGATAACGGGGCTTCGGTTTTTTTGGTCCAAAAGGATATAACGATATTCGACGATGCGACCGTAATAAAAGTGCCGGATACGCGATACGCGCTGGCCCATGTATCTGCGGCTTTCTTCGGACATCCTTCGAAGAGGTTCAACCTGGTAGGCGTCACGGGTACTAAAGGTAAAACTACGACGACATACATGGTTAAGTCCATTCTCGAGCAGGCGGGCCAAACGGTAGGCTTAATCGGCACTGTTGAAAACAGCATAGGCAGTGAAAAAATACCGGCGCAGAGAACGACTCCCGAATCATATGATCTGCAGGAATTGTTTGACAAAATGGGAGATAAAGGCGCCGATTCGGTTGTTATGGAAGTTTCGTCACAGGGGCTGAAGCTCAGCAGGGTGGCTGCGTCGCATTTTAAAATAGGTGTATTTACGAATTTTTCAAAAGATCATATCGGTGCCAATGAGCATACCGATATGGAGGATTACCTGAATTCAAAGATGAAACTGTTTAAAATGGCCGAACGCGGCCTTGTCAATATCGATTCGCCCTATTCCGCGCGCATACTTGAAGAAAGCGAATGCCCGTGCCTGACATTCGGAATAGAAAACAGGGCAGATATTACGGCCGATAATATTGTAACGTATGCCGATAAAGTCCGTTTTGATGTTCATACCCCGTGGTTCGATCGTACCGTTGAGGTATCCGTACCTGGACGTTTTACCGTTTATAACGCCCTCGCGGCTATAGGCGTCGCGGGGATGATGAACATAAATCCCGACCATATTGTAAACGGGCTGAAAAACATACATGTCCCGGGACGCGCCGAAATCGTTCCGACGCCCGGAAAACCTTACACTGTTATGATTGACTACGCTCACACTCCGGACAGCCTTGAAAATATATTGAAAACAATAAAAGAGTTTGTTCCGAACAGGCTGATCTGCGTTTTCGGATGCGGCGGCGACAGGGATAAGGGCAAGAGGCCTGAAATGGGAAAAATATCGGGAGAAATTGCCGATTTGACTGTAATTACATCGGACAATCCGAGAACGGAAGACCCTGCCGGTATTATAAAGGACATTGAACAAGGAATAAAACAAACGGACGGGCAATATATTATTATCCAAGACAGGACGGAAGCCATCCGCTATGCGATGAGCATTGCCGGAAGCGGAGATATTATTCTGCTTGCAGGAAAAGGTCATGAAACATATCAGATATTCCGTGACAGAACCATTCATTACGACGAACGGGAAATAGTAAGGGAAATACTCGATGAACTGGAGTGATTAAATGGACAGGATGCGCGCCGATAAAATCGCCGCATGGATGGGCGGTAAACTTACAGGAAATCCGGGTATAGAAACGGATGCGGTAAGCACAGATACAAGGACGTTGAAGCCTGGAAGCATGTTTTTTGCTATTCGCGGCAAAAATTTCGACGGGCACGATTTTATAGATAAGGCTTATGAAAACGGAGCAGTGATAGCTGTATCGAATATTGACATAACGCCGCCGGAAGGAAAGGCAGCCGTTGTTGTAGAAGATACCGTATTGGCGCTTGGTCGTCTGGCAGAAAAATATCTTGAAACATTTAACATCCCGGTAATAGCGGTAACGGGAAGCGTCGGGAAGACGACAACAAAGGAAATGACTGCTCAAATATTGTCAACACAGTATAATGTCCATAAATCGACCGGCAACTATAACAACAATATAGGTCTCCCATTGTCCGTCCTTCAGCTTGAACGAGGGCACACTGCGGCTGTTTTTGAACTGGGCATGAACGCTCTTGGTGAAATCGAGTACCTTTCCCGTATTATACATCCGGATATAGCCGTAATTACGAATATCGGCGTATCGCATTATGAGAAGCTCGGTTCGCGGCAGAATATACTGCGCGCTAAGCTCGAAGTGACAAAAGGCATGAAGGATAACGGCGTACTTATTCTGAACGGCGATGATAAGCTGTTGTCCGGGCTTAACGGACTGCTCAGCATGCCAGTTGTTTATTACGGAATAAATGAAGATGTTCCGCTCCGCGCGATCGGAATTGAGACAATGGGTGAAAAGGGAGTACGTTTTACTGTTAATCTGCGCAATGAGGATGTCGAGATTGTTCTCCCTGTTCCCGGAATTCATCAGGTTTCAAATGCGCTTGCGGCTATTGCATGCGGTATAGAACTCGGGATTGAGAATGACAATATTATAAAAGGACTTTCCTGCTATTCACAGGAAAAAATGCGGCTTGATATAGTCAGTACAAAAGGAGTAAAAATAATTAACGATACTTATAATGCCGCGCCTTCTTCAATGCAGGCGGCATTATCGGTTTTGAGAGAAGTGGCGGGAGAAAACAGAAGCATTGCGGTGCTCGGGGATATGTACGAATTGGGCAGTATAGCCGGTGAAGCCCATAAAGAAGTGGGCAGGGCGGTTGTGCATGAACGCGTTAATTATCTTGTCGCCGTGGGAGAGCTTGCGGGAGATTACTGCACAGGTGCCATTGAAGCGGGTATGGACGAAAAAAATGTCAGGCATTACAAAAATGCTGATGATGCCGTTCCGTACCTTAAAAGCATTATTTGTCCCGATGACGTGGTTCTTTTTAAAGGTTCCCGCGGGATGAACATGGACCGTCTGTTAAAAGCCGTTTTTGACCTGGATTGATACCTGGCCCGCCGAAAGCGATAACGCGATAAAAAATTTACCGGAGGAAAAAATATGGCGTGGATAAACAATATCCCTTCCCAGATTACCGTATTTATAGCCGCGTTTATTCTGGCTTTGATATCAGGAGCCATACTGCTCCCGCTGCTGAGAAAATTAAAATTCGGACAGACGGTAAGAGAAGACGGTCCTAAAACACATTTGGTCAAGCAGGGTACTCCTACAATGGGCGGTTTTATATTTTTGATTCCGCTGTTAATTATCGGCGGCTATTACGCCCTGGAAGATACGAATATGGCTGCTTTGGTATTAACGACGGCAGGATTTGGCCTTGTTGGTTTTGTTGATGATTTTTTGAAGATAAAAAGGAGAAACAATGAAGGCTTGAAACCAAAACAGAAAATGCTCGGCCTTCTGATTGTATCCGCGTGTTTCACGGCATATATCGTTTTAATGACAAATGCAGGAGAAAAAACGGTAATACCTTTTGTCGGCATTGACAACCCTGTTAATGTTCCGATAGCCCTGTTTGTACCGTTCTGCTTTTTTGTGCTTGTAAGTTATACGAATGCGGTCAATCTCACCGACGGCCTTGACGGTCTCGCAGGGAGCATAACGATGATAGTACTGGTTTTTTTCACCGTTGTTGCAATGATGAACAGCGAATGGAATTCGATAAAGCTGTTCTGTGCCATCCTTGCCGGGGCATGCCTCGGATTTCTGGCATATAACCTGTATCCTGCAAAAGTGATTATGGGAGATGTGGGTTCCCTCGCACTGGGCGGTGCCGTTGCTTCGGTGTCGCTGCTGCTGCAGATGCCGTTTATTCTGTTTATAGCCGGGTTTGTTTATTTTATTGAAAACTTATCCGTAATCCTGCAGGTTGCTTACTACAAGAAAACAGGAAAGAGAATCTTCAAAATGGCGCCTATCCATCACCATTTTGAACTTCTCGGATGGAAAGAAACGAAAGTTGTAATAGTTTTCCTTATTGCAACTGTAATTTTCTGTTCAATAGCTTTTTATGCTTTGAGGTGAAACTATTGAGGCGCAGGGATTTTGATATATGGATATTCATAACGGTATTAATTCTTCTTGTTATAGGCGTAAGTATGGTTTACAGCGCAAGTTCGTATTATGCGCTCAGAATGTTTGGAAGCAAGGAATATTTCCTGATACGCCAGCTTATATGGTCAGTAATTGGCATATGTGCAATGCTTTTTGTTTCACGCCTTGATTACCATCGAATAGTACAGTTTTCACCAATCCTTATTCTGGTGAGCATTGTTCTTCTTATTCTTGTATTGATACCGGGAATAGGTTCGGAAGTAAATGAATCACGGAGATGGTTCAATTTCGGATTTGCTTCTTTCCAGCCGTCCGAGATGGCGAAGCTGTCGGTTATTCTGTTCTTTTCATTCACGCTTTCAAAGAACAGCGAGAAACTTAAGTATTTCTGGAAAGGACTCGTTCCATACCTTCTGATAATCGGAGTCATTGATTTTCTGCTTATGAGAGAGCCGCATTTCAGCGGGACTATTCTTATATCGTCGGTTGCAGTGATTATTCTTTTTTGCGCGGGAGCGAAAATATGGCATTTTCTCGTTATTACCGTGCCTACAATTCCTCTTATTATATATTTGATAGTGACCGAGGAATACAGGCTGAAAAGGGTTCTTACATTTCTTAACCCGTTTGAGGATCCCACCGACAGAGGATTCCAGATAGTAAATTCATTGTATGCGATAGGTTCGGGCGGCCTTTTCGGCAAAGGTATCGGTCAGAGCATACAAAAGAATTTATATATTCCCGAACCGCACACCGATTTCATTTTTTCCATATTGGCCGAAGAACTCGGCTTTATCGGCGCGGTAACCGTTCTTCTGCTGTTCATAGTTTTCATATGGCGCGGGATAAGGATTGCGATGTATGCCCCGGATATGCTCGGAAGCCTGATAGCCGTCGGCATTACATCTTTGATTGCAGTCCAGGTTATCATTAATGTCGCTGTTGTAACGTCATCGATGCCGACCACGGGTATGCCGCTTCCTTTCTTTACGTACGGCGGCAGTTCTCTTGCATTTTTAATGGTCGGGATAGGAATACTGCTTAACATTTCCAGATCTGTCGGAACCCAGTACAGGCTGAAAAGGGAAAAGGTCTGATTCCGCTGTTGTCAAAGTAACAGAATTTCCAATGCCGCATAGAATGAATTATGAAAAATCCCAGACTGAATTCAGCCGGCATTTCCTAAGGTGTTTGCTTAACCAATTGTTACCCCGTTATCTTTGACAACTAAGCGGAGGTGTTTTTCTTGAGCAGATTCATAATAGAAGGCGGCAACCGGCTTAACGGCGAGCTTAAAATACCGGGTGCCAAAAACGCCGTATTGCCTATTCTTGCGGCTACAATACTGAATCGTGGAACAAGTACGATTCATAACTGCCCTGACCTCGAAGATGTTGCGACGATGCAGGAGATTCTTGTTTCACTGGGACTGCGTGTTGAACGCAGCAATAAAACAATTACCGTGTATGGAGAAAATATTGTCACAAACAAGATTCCCGAATCGTCGGCAGGAAAGATGCGAAGCTCGATAGTATTAATGGGGGCGATGCTGGGCCGTGTCGGAGAAATTTACATAAGTTACCCGGGCGGCTGCGCAATAGGGCCGAGGCCTATAGATATGCATCTGAGCGCATTAAGAAAGATGGGTGCCGAAATTGATGATCTGTATAAAGGAATACTGCACAGTAAAGCAAGCAGGATGCGCGGCGCCGAAATCCTTCTCGATTATCCGAGTGTAGGAGCTACCGAGAATATAATGCTCGCTGCGAGTCTCGCCGAAGGGGTAACAATTATAAGGAATGCGGCGAAAGAGCCTGAAATTGTGGATCTTCAGAACTTCCTCCAGCAAATGGGAGTTGAAATAAGCGGAGCGGGAACAGGGGTAATATATATAACCGGCAGGGATGAAATAAAGGCAGATGTATCGTACAGCGTAATCCCCGACAGGATTGTCGCAGGCACTTATATGACCTGCGCGGCTGCTGCGGGCGGGGAAATAATCCTTAACGGCATCGAATACGAACCGGTCAGTTCAACGGTTTATTGTCTGAGAAACTGCGGGGTTCAGATTGAACCGGTCGATAAAAAGATAATAAGAGTAAAATCTGATCGGGTTCCGAAAGCGATTGAAGTAGTCCGCACATCGCCGTACCCTGGATTTCCGACGGATATGCAGCCGCAGCTTGTCGCGTTATTGTCAAAAGCCGTCGGAACGAGCGTTGTGATAGAAACGGTTTTTGAAAACAGGTACGGGTATGTCGAGCAGTTAATGAGAATGGGGGCGGATATAACGGTCAGGGAGCGCGTAGCGGTGATAAAAGGGGTTAAAAGGCTGACCGGCGCTTTTGTCGACGCATGCGACCTCAGGGGCGGGGCTGCTTTGGTTGTGGCTTCTCTTACAGCCGAAGGAACCAGCATCATTAACAATGTTAAACATATTGACAGGGGTTACGAATCATTGGAGGAACATTTGTCAAGCGTAGGAGCGGCAATAAAAAGGGTTCAGGATGACTGATTTTATTGCCCGCGCAGAAAGCCTTTCTTGCGGGTATACGCGGCTGTATGGTATAATTTATACTGCGAAACAGCGTGCAAAAAAACCGAAACCAGGTATATGATACGCTGCAGGCAGGGATAACAAATGAGAAAGAATAACAGGGGTTTTACTGTTTTAATATCGATTTTGCTGATTATACTTGGCTTGGCGGCGGTAATTATCTTTTCGCCGCTGTTTTTGTTATCTCAGATTACGGTTGACGAAATTTCCAAATATACCAAGGAAGATATAATCAGGGTTTCAGGGATAGAAAAAGGCCAGAATGCGTTGAAGTACGTCGGCGGAAGCATAGAGCATCTGCTGCAGATGAGGATGGGAAAAGCCGAGAAATATGTGGAAAACCTCCCCTGGGTTAAATCTGCGGTTATACAGTATAAATTCTCCGGAGTCGTACATATTTCCGTTATCGAAAGAAATGCGATCGCATGGATAAAGTATATGGGCAATTACCTGCTCGTGGACGAGGAAGGTGTTGTACTCGAAGTATCGACGGAATTGGATGAAAGGTATCCGGAAATAAGGGGTTTAAAACCGGACAAGTATACAATAGGGAAAATTATTGAAATAGAAAAGCCGGAAAGAATAACATGGCTTGTACAGCTTCTTAGAAGCCTTGAACACGTGGACAGGGACTCACCACAGAGCCTGGTTGCGGCCCTGGACTGGATTGATTTTTCCGAAAATGATGAACTTTATATGTCATTGGACGGCAGGATTGCGGCAAGGGTAAATTTGGACAGTGAACTTACATACAGGCTTTCTTTATTGAAAGAAATATATTACAATCATATTAAGAAAGAAGAAAAAGGAATGGTAGACTTTTTCGGGGACAAGTATGCGAGGTTTATTCCCGAATGATTTCAAAACCGGCCGCTCTGCTTTGCCGCGATGTGTTCGTTTATACGTACCGGAGTGTTTATGTAAATAATTTTTTGTTTCCGTTGTTATAAATACCGCTTAAGGAAGGAGATATGTTATGATACCGTTACTCGGCCTGATGATTGGTTTGCTTATCGGTATACTGATCCCGTACAATATTCCGAAAGAATATTCAAATTACGCGGCAGTTGCGATATTGGCGGCGCTGGATTCGGTTTTCGGCGGTTTATACGCGTCAATGAACAATAAGTTCGATATAAAAGTCTTTTTGTCAGGATTCTTTGGAAATTCACTGCTTGCCGCATTACTGGCATATATCGGCGACCGTCTCGGCATATCTCTGCATTTGGCTGCGGTCTTTGCTTTCGGCAACCGAATATTCCTGAATTTCGGCTTAATCAGAAGAAAACTGCTTGAAAAAAACGATGAAAAAATATAGCTCAAGCTTGATTTTATGACACATTGATATATAATAATATTATTAAGAAGATAATTCTTTCTCATTTAACAGCAAAAAAGGAATTATTAGCTGCCTTCACACAGGATAAGAAAAATAAAGGGGGATACGGGTTTGCTGGAATTTGATATTGATATGGATAACTTTGCCCGAATTAAAGTGGTTGGTGTCGGCGGAGGCGGCAACAACGCGGTAAACCGCATGATTGACGCGGGTCTTCGCGGTGTCGACTTCATTGCTGTAAATACCGATAAACAAGCGTTGTTTATGTCGAAAGCCAATACTAAAATTCAAATCGGCGAAAAGCTTACCAAGGGCCTTGGTTCAGGCGCAAACCCGGAAATAGGCGAAAAGGCGGCCAATGAAAGCCGTGACGAAATAGCTATGGCGATTAAGGACGCCGATATGGTTTTCGTTACGGCGGGAATGGGCGGAGGAACCGGTACGGGCGCTGCGCCCATTATCGCGCAGATTGCGAGGGAACTTGGAATCCTTACCGTGGGTGTAGTTACGAAACCTTTTATGTTTGAGGGACGGAAAAGGATGCAGTATGCCGAAAAAGGTATTGAGAGTTTGAAAACTGTCGTTGATACCCTCGTTACAATTCCGAACGACAGGCTGCTGCAGATAACCGACAAGAAAACTTCAATGCTTGAAGCTTTCAGAATAGCTGATGATGTACTGAGGCAGGGAGTTCAGGGCATTTCCGATCTCATTGCCGTTCCCGGACTTATTAACCTTGATTTTGCCGATGTGAAAACGATAATGCTTGAAACCGGTCTCGCCCATATGGGAATAGGCCGGGGCACGGGCGAAAATAAAGCCGAGGAAGCCGCAAAACAGGCAATTTCAAGCCCGCTGCTCGAAACATCAATCGAAGGCGCAAGGGGTGTATTGCTCAATATTACCGGCGGTCCCGATCTCGGTTTGCAGGAAGTAAACCTCGCGGCTGAATTGATACAGAAATCCGCCGATCCTGAGGCGAACATAATATTCGGAGCGGTGATAGACGAAAATCTTAAGGATGAAATGTTAATAACCGTAATTGCAACCGGTTTTGAAAAGAATCCTGTTTTGAAACGTCCTAACAAGCTGTTGGATGTATCTCCGGTAGGAGAAACGGCCAAAACCGCCGCAGCAGCTCAGCAGGATGAAGATGACGGCCTTGATATACCTGTTTTCCTGAAAAGGAACCGCTTCAGATAAGATTAAACGGCTTGCCGTATAATAAAACATCGAACAAGAACAGGGTTTGCCGTAATCAGGAAAGGCAAACCCTTTTGGTTAATAAATGCTTCCGATGCATCGCCGCACAATTTTTGCTATTGTAATTCTGAAAAATGCTGTTATAATATACAGTGTTGAAAAGATGGATTTTGTATTTTAATGTGCTGGTGTGGCTCAGAGGTAGAGCAGCGCACTCGTAATGCGCAGGCCGTGGGTTCGATTCCCACCACCAGCTCCAAAAACTGTGACATTGGCTGTCACAGTTTTTTTCTGCCGGCCTGAATCTTTTATCGGTTTCGCACGCGAGTCCTGCTTCTCGGGTCGGGGCATTGCCGGCACGAACCGGCAGGTACCCGGCTTTGCTTCGGGTGTTTCGTTTTAATACCTTCTATTCCAATTTGCCTGTAAATATAATATAATAAAATGTGTATAGGACTTTTGACTTTTACTTATTAATAATGCTTATTTTTTGACCCGGCAGTATTTTAAGGGGGTGGCTATCGATGAAAATGATTTTGGCGATTATCAGCGATGAAGACAGCAATTCCGTAGTTTATGAACTTGGCCAGCATGGGTTCGGTGTAACCCGGTTATGCTCAACAGGGGGTTTTCTTAGGGCCGGAAATACGACTATAATGGTCGGTACTGATGAAGAAAGAATTTCTGAGGCCATAGAAATTATAAGAAGCAAGTGCAAGACCCGTAAAAAAGCGATTCCTAACCTGGAAATGTCAGGCGGAATGGGTGTTATGGGTGCGACATATCCGCTGGAAGTAACCGTAGGCGGAGCTACTGTATTTGTCTTAAATGTTGAAAGATTCGAAAAACTATAGTCTTTTTGCTGCCTTTAACTCACGTAAGGATGAAAACATATATGAGAGAACTTAATACAAAGCCACCGGTCGAGACAAATGTACTGACGGACAGAGATTATGAACGGAGCCGTTTTTATGCTATACTTGAAGGCATTTCGGCCCGTATTATTTTTGGTTTTACGACAGGCGCATTTTTAGCCGGTTATTTGAAATATATAGGAGCAGATGATAAATTATGCGGACAAATTTCCGCATTGACTGTCCTGGCAGGAATAATTCAATTTTTTTCTCCGCTTGCCTTGGAAAAACTGAACAGACGAAAAGCGGTTGTAACCTGGTTTAATGCGATACACCGCTTCATGCTTGTTTTGATTGTTTTGGTACCGTTACTGCCGGTACCAATGACAGAACGTCTTTACATAACTGCGGCGCTGTATTTTGTCTCGCATTTAGTGGTTAATGCCGTGGCTCCGGCGACCACTAACATTATGATAAGCATTGTACCGCAAAGAATGAGGGGTAAATATTTCAGCATTCGGGAAGGATATCTTATATTTACATCGAGCGTGTTGAACATAATCATGGGGAAGGTTCTTGATGTTTTTAAACTGCAGAACAAAACATACGAAGGGTACCTCGTAATGTACATGGTTGCGTTTGCCGCAATGCTTTTAAACCTTTTTTCGTATATAAATATAAAAGAGCCGCCGATATCTGTTCCGAGAAAAAACATAAATTTCAAAATGCTTTTCAGTCTGCCTTTAAAGGAAAAGAGGTTTACGAAAATCATTGTTCTTTTCTTTTTGTGGGGTTTTGCACTTAATTTTGCGTCACCGTTTTTTTCGGTGTATATGGTATCAAGGCTTGAGCTAAGCTATACCTTTATTATGATAAACGGCTTTTTGAATTCATTATGCTACGTTATTGCAACCAGGTTCTGGGGAAGGGTGGCCGATCGATTCTCTTTTACATATTCTGCGATGCTTTCAATTGCTCTGCTCGGCATGACGCATGCAGGCTGGTTTTTTGTTTCGCCCGGTTCGGTTCTGCTTTACCCGCTGATTGTTCTGCTTCACATAACGTCCGGTATTTCGTGGGGAGGCGTCAGCATTTCACTTTTTAACGTCCCTTACGAATACACACCCGAAGAAGGGAGAACCGTTTATCTCGGCTTTAATGCCGCACTGAGCGGGTTAATCGGATTTATATCTTCAAATATTTCTTCGTGGCTCGTCGGAGCGATGGAAGATTTCAAAGGGATTGTTTTCGGCATGACAATAACCCAGTTCCAGATTGTTTTCGCTGTTTCGGGGCTGTCAACCATTCTGACGGCGTTGTTTATACGCGTAAAAATACTGCGCAGCGAAGGAATCCGGGCCGCCGTATCCCGGAATAATTGATCGGAACCACGGCATTTTCATACGCGTCCTTTACATATGCAAAACAAATGATATAATGTATTCTGCATTATGTTTCGGAAATTTGACGATGCCGATATCTTTCAGCCTTTTTATGAAAAGATAAAAATTATTTTAGGAAAGGGATGAGGCATTATGAGCCTGGTTTTGCTGGAACAGCTCCGCCCGCAGGTAAAGGAGCTGTGGGAAAACATACTTGAATTGAGGGATTCTCTTTGATGTGCCTGCGCTGGAGAAAGAGCTCGCGGAACTTGATGAGAAAGCCCAGGAACCCGGTTTCTGGGATGATATGGATAATTCGCAGCGGATTCTGCAGAAAAGCAAAAACATAAGAGATAAGCTTAATGATTATATGTCACTGGAGAAAGAGTGCGAGGATTTATTGACCCTTGTTGAACTTGGACTCGAAGAAAAGGAAGAAAGCATCTTTGATGAAGCCAGGGAAAGCTTTGATGATTTAAGCAAGAGGTTTGAGAAATTCAGGCTTAAGACACTTCTAAACGGTGAATATGACAAGAACGACGCAATATTTACCCTTCATGCGGGAGCAGGCGGAACAGAGGCTATGGATTGGGTCCAGATGCTGTTTCGCATGTACTCGAGATGGGCGGAAGACAACGGGTTTAAGACGCGCGTGCTCGATTTTCTCGAAGGCGATGAGGCTGGAATTAAGAGTATTACTGTTGAAGTGACAGGAGAATACGCTTACGGGTTTTTGAAATCGGAGAAGGGTGTTCACCGCCTTGTGCGTATTTCCCCGTTTGACGCGTCCGGAAGACGGCATACGTCGTTTGCGTCAATGGACGTTATTCCTGTTATGGATGAATCCGTTAAAATTGACATCAATCCTGATGATATAAAGATGGATGTGTACCGCGCAAGCGGGGCGGGCGGCCAGCATGTGAACAAGACTTCTTCGGCGGTAAGGCTGACGCATATTCCCACGGGTATTGTAGTTTCATGCCAGAATGAGAGATCACAGCATCAAAACAGGGAAACCGCTATGAAAATACTTTACGCGAAACTTTTGGAACTGAAAGAGCGTGAGCGTCAGCAAAAAATCAGCGAGTTGAAGGGAGAGCAGATGGATATAGCCTGGGGAAGCCAAATACGCTCCTATGTGTTCTGCCCCTATACCCTGGTAAAGGATCACCGTACCGGATATGAACAGGGGAGCATAGACAAGGTAATGGACGGCGATATAAACGGGTTTATAAGCGCATATCTTTCTCAATCGGTAAAAAACGCAAATAAAAGACAATAAAAAAATAAACGGTAACAGCCTGTTTGAGCCTGTTACCGTTTATTGCTTTTTTTCACGATCCACCTGACAAGTTTTATAATCAGCAGGATTACTTCTATTACCGCAAGCCCGACAACTATATAGAAAATCTCCTTGTATTCCATAATCCTTTTCTTTATTTTATCGAATTCGGACATTTCGGGGAGTATCTCCCTGTCGGGAAACAAGTCGACAGTGATAACGGTACCGTCGACAAGCGTGAATTGTGCGGTTCCGAGAAGCGTATTTTTATATATCGGAAGCTTAAAATTCTCTTCAACCGTTTCAATTTTGAATTCGAGAATATAGTTTTCACCGACCGGGTATGTATAATAAACATCATTACCGACTATAAGGGATACCTCATGACCTTCTATCACTCTGCTGTCCAAAGTCTGGCCCTTTGATACCAGTATGCCCCTTCTGAAATTCGAAAAGCCGTAATCAAACAGCTTCATGCTGTCGGAATACATGCTGTCCGGAGGCGAATCGAGCAGGATGCAGAGAAGCCTTTGCTGCCCGCGCGTAACGGTTGTTATAACCGTTTGGTATTTCGGGTCGTTGTAGTCCACCTTCCCGCCGTCGACGCCGTCATAACTCCAAAACATGTCGTTGAGGTTCGTCAGGACTATTGTCTTTTCTTCATCAAACCAGGGCTTTGCCTGCGACGAAAAAACGGTGTCGAATGTAGAGTTGGTTGTCAGCGCGTGTCTTAAAAGTATCGCAAGATCCGATGCAGTTGTACGCTGATTTTCGCTGTATTTGCCGGTCGGGTTTGCAAAAACGGTATTTTTCATATTTAGCGATGCGGCATAATCGTTCATCATTTTCACGAAACCTTCGACTGTTCCTCCGACAGCTTCCGCAAGGGCAATTGTTGCGTCATTCGCGTTGTTCAGCATTGATGCGTAAATCAGGCTTTCCGCAAGGTATTTCTCTCCTACCGTGAGACCGAGCAGAGCGCCTTCGGTGTTTACAGCTTCTTTGCTCGCAGTGACCATTGCGTTAGCGCCCAGTTTTTCTATGGCAATCAGCGCGGTCATCAGTTTTGAAGCCGCGGCAATGTGTAATGGTTCATCGGGATTTTTTGAATAAAGGACCTGGCCTCTTCTTAACTCAATCATCAATGCAGAAGTTGCGTCAATCTTTGGCTCCGAATTAACGGCGGAAGCCGGCAGCGAGAAAAACAATACAAGCGCTAATGAAATTGCAGCAGTAAGTCTTTTAGTCATAAAAAAGCCTCCGAAACAAATATCGATTTTGCCGCATAAATAATTATATCAATATAATAT
>JAAYXD010000192.1 GCA_012516065.1 Clostridiaceae bacterium | reverse complement strand
GTACTATTCATACCGGTCGAAACAATGTTAAGTGGGTAGACAAGAAATTAATCGACGTAAAACAGGAAAACGGGTATTAGTTTTGATATATGCAATGCTTATTAGAAGCCGTCTGGACGGCTTTTTTTATTTGCGTAAAAATAGTGTTGTATTTTTATGCATTTATTTGTATAATTATAAATAATATTCTTATTGCGCAGAACCAGGAGGATGGCAATATGACTTTACAGGAAATTATAGAAAAAGATCGCAAATATTATATGAACACTTTCGGGGACCGGACCCCGGTTTGCTTCAGTCATGGGAAAGGAATATCGCTGTGGGATTTGGACGGCAATGAATATTATGATTTTCTCGCAGGTATTGCAGTCAGCGCATTGGGGCACTCGCATCCGGCGGTTGTTAACGCAATATGTGATCAGGCCAAAAAGTTCATTCACTGTTCAAACCTGTATTATATCGAATCCCAGGTTAAACTTGCCGAACTGATTGTCGAAAACTCCTGTGCAGACAAGGTGTTTTTTGCAAACAGCGGCGCTGAAGCCAATGAAGGCGCGATAAAACTTGCGAGGCTTTATTTCAAGAAAAAAGGCTATTCAAACAAAATAGAAATAATCACCCTTGAAAAGTCTTTTCACGGCAGGACTCTTGCCACAATTGCCGCCACAGGCCAGGATAAATACCAGAAACCATACTCCCCATTAACTCCTAAATTCCTCAAGGTGCCGATAAACGATTTAAAGGCTATGGAAGAAGCGATATGCGAAAATACCTGCGCGGTGATGATTGAACCGATTCAGGGCGAAGGCGGAGTTAATCCGACCTCATATGAATACATAAAGGGTTTACGGGAATTATGCGATAAAAATGGAATCCTTCTTATTTTTGATGAAGTGCAGTGCGGTTTAGGCAGAACGGGCAAATTATTCGGATATCAGCATTACGGGGTTGAACCCGACATATTTACCCTTGCCAAAGCTCTCGGCGGCGGCTTTCCTGTCGGTGCGCTGTGTGCGAAAGATCATGTTGCAAAAACTTTTGAACCCGGTGATCACGGCTCCACGTTCGGCGGGAACCCATTGGCCTGCAGTGTCGCATACGCTGTCCTGTCAACAATAATAAACGATAAACTGTGTGAAAATGCAGAAGAAACAGGCAATTACTTTTTCGAGAAAATAGAGGCGGTAAAACGGAAGCACCCTGTAATAAACGAGGTACGCGGAAAGGGATTGATGATTGGAATAGAGTTCAGCAGACCGATAGCCAAAGAAGTGAATAAAAAATGCTTCGAAAACAGATATCTTCTGGGTACGGTCGGAAACAGCATTATAAGAGTGCTGCCTCCGCTTATAGTAACAAAGGCGGATATTGACGGGCTAATTGAAATGCTCGATAATGTCCTGTCCGAATTTGACTGATAACCTGATGCAGTTCCGATAAGCAGTTTTATTTTGTCAGAACAAAAGACGGGCGTGACACAAACATTGTCACGCCCCTGTAATCTGAGTTTCTAATCAAAAATCGCCAAACCCGCCGCCAAGATTATCAAATATACTTCCAATCATAGACACTAATGACGAGTATACGACAATTGATATCGCGGTCATTATTACCATCATGATTAGCAAAGCGATTGCAAAATTCTTTTTGTTCTTGTTTACGCTTCCGCTGAAAGCCCATACAAGTGTCAGAATGAAGTTTACAATCGGGATGCACAGCAAAAGTAAAGTTATCAGCCAGCCTCCAACCCCGTAGACCTTTTCCCTGACATCCACGCCAGGCTGCACATTGATGTTATTGGTACGGGCAGGCTGCGGCATCGGTTGATACTGCTGCTGGTATTCTGTTTGCTGCTGTGGCGCAGGTTGCTGCGGTTGATATTCTTCCTGTACTTGCTGCTGTATTGATTCGTTTATCAGCTCATTTGCTTCCTCAGGCTGCTGCATGCTGCTGCCGCAAGATACACAAAACTTTGAACCGTCAGGTACGCTTGTACCGCAATTTGGACAAAACATATGTACATCCTCCTTTAATGCCATTCCGGCAGGAGTGGCAAAATACATATTAAAACACGGGATTTCAGCGTCTCCTTTTTTCAAGTTCTGTGGAAATATCATCCCATGTCAGCCCTTGCTGTACCATCAGGACCATAATATGATACAACAAATCGGATATCTCATACCGTGTTTCTTCAATATTGTTGTTCTTAGCGCCGATAATAACTTCCGACGCTTCCTCGCCGATTTTTTTAAGGATCTTATCAAGCCCTTTGTCGAACAAGTAATTTGTATATGATCCCTCTTTCGGGTTTTCTTTCCTGTCCTTTATTATGTTATATACCTCAAGAAAAATGTCAAATGTGTTATTCACCGGCAGTATCTCCTCCCAAAGTCAATTCCCTGTAAAAACAGGTTTCCGATCCGGTATGACAGGCGGGCCCGTTCTGCTTTACAATAACAAGAAGAGTATCAGCGTCGCAATCATACAGGATACGGATAACCGTCTGGTAATTGCCTGAACTTTCACCCTTAACCCAAAGCTTTTTCCTGCTCCTGCTCCAATATGTCGCCTTTCCGGTACTTAACGACAGAGCAAGCGATTCACGGCTCATCCATGCCATCATTAACACCTTTCCGGTATCATTGTCCTGGACAATCGCAGGAATAAGCCCCTGTTCATTATATTTCAAGTCATCTATATTCATTCGAAAGGCTCCCAAAATATAATAAATATACAGCCTTTTTGCAAAAGGCTTAATCGGCGGAATACATTTACAGTTTGACATATATAGTATATAAGATAATCATGTGTTTCACAAGTTTTTTATGTTGAGGAAGAAACTGTTCAATAATTCAGCGCATAGGGGTTTGCAAAGCTGAACGGCAGGAAAAGCGAAAAACAGGTACCCGCCGCCTTCAGGGCAGAACGGGTACCCATCTTCATTCTTTAACAGCAGCATTTGCAGTATCATTCGCAGGCGTTTTTTCAGAAATGATACTGTACTGCACAGTACCGTTAACGACTACATTGTGAGAATCCCGTTTTCCGTATCGATAATAATCAAAACCTGCTCTTCTTTTCCCGTAGCCGCATTTATATAGACGAGAAAATCCTTGTCGTTAAGTTTGCCTTTTATTTCATAACAGAATAATTCGGTGCCGAATTTGGTCGGTATTACTGCCAACCCGACGGATTTTACGTCAACATTACCGTTTACGCGCGCTCTTGCCTGTTCTTCGGTTAAAGTTGGAGGAACGAGCTGCCTTTCGGTATGGTTCATAATATAGCCTTTCGATTCAAAACCCACAATTTCTCCCGTATCAAGGGCAATCTTGACTTTTACCAGATCGGGATATATGATAACACCATCCTGCTGATATGCATAGTTAATTGTAGCGACGCTGTCCTCTTTCATATAATATGTGTCTTTCATGCTGCTGTAGCCATGCTCTTTTAAAAACTGCAGCCCAATCTGTTTCGCCTTGTTCACATCGATCGTTTCCTGTCCGGTTTCCCTGTTGTAAAGCATCCATATCACATGCCCGCCTTTTTTCGAAATATCCGCTGTAGCGAACTCCTCTTCAGGACGATCCTTAAACGTAACTTTCATATTATAAGCGGGCAGCGTATCTGTCGTGATATCCCCGACATGCTCAACCGACGCAACCTTGTCGTTTCCGAAGAACTCCTTTATTTTCTGTTTTGCCTGTTCCACATCTATTTCGTTTCCGGTAAGGTTTTTTGGTTTCAGACTTGTCATATGATCCGAAAATGGGCCGTCATATATAAGGGTAGGAAACTCCTGAAACGAATTGTCGATGTCCGACAGCATCTGTCCGGCTAAGCTTTGGTTTTTCTTTTCAAAAAACTCGGTACCCTTGTTCGCAAGTTCGTTCCACTTTATCCTGCCTTCGGAAATAGCGCCCTGAAGGTTATTCAACCCATCAAGAAGCGAAACGGAGTATCCATGAAGTTTTTCAAGAGTTTTGTACTGTTCCTCATTCATTTGTCTCCCGTTTATATTCTGTTTATCGAGCGAGAGTGAAAAATCTCCCACCTGTGAAAGGAATTTCGAAGTGTTTGCCAATACTTCCTGGGTTATAGGAAGCTGCCCTAAATTCGTCTGTGCCAGATTCGCCTGGTGCCAGGCTTCCTGCAGGGTTTCCGCAGCCATTTCCGGGGTGGATGAAATCAAACTTTTCATAAGAAGAAGTTCTACGTTCCTCACATATCCAACCATTTCATAAAAAGCCCTGTTATACTGGTTATCAAGTTCCTGCCTTAAATCGGCTGCTCTTTTGTATTGATATATTCCCCATATCGCGACAACAGCGATCAATACAACTATAACACTGTACATGTGCCTGTCTGAAAGTCTCTTTTTCCAGTCAATCAATTTGTCACGCAACTTACCCAAACGGTTTCACCTCCATTACCGTTTACCTGTCAATTCATTTCGCGAAATGATGTTTGCCTATCGTCTTTACAATTTTCTTGCTCCAAATCCACTTGCTGGTCGCTGTTGCGGGATTCCAGTAATATAAGCATCCGCCTGTGGGATCCCATCCGTTAAGTGCGTCCCGTGCCGCTTTTAAAACGGTTGAATTCGGATCAATCGGAACATTTATCTGGCCGTCGCTCACCGCGGTAAAAGCTCCCGGCTGATAGATGACACCCGCCACGGTATTAGGAAAATCGGGGGACGCAACCCTGTTCAGAATAACCGCGCCGACCGCAACCTGTCCTTCATACGGTTCGCCTCTCGCTTCCCCGTTGATAGCCCTGGCTATTAGCTGCTCATCGGATGCTGTCGGGTTTTGAGCAAGCGCTAATGTTTCAAAAATAATCGGCGTTACAACACACAATACCAATGAGCAGACAGATATCCATATGGTTAATTTATATTTTTTTGTCTCGGTCATACCTCTGCCTCCTTATAAACGAAAAATGCAAACCAGGTAAAGTATAAAATTTATAAATCTTTATTATTTAGTTTTTCTTACCTCAGCATATTTATACCGACATCCGCTCATAATGAAATATGTACTATTACTACTGAATCAGCGGAAAAAATTGCTTTGCATTTTTGCTGCAACGCCGGGAAGTTCAATGGAGCGAAACGGCAGGCCGGGCTGCAGGCCGGCCGTATAATGAAGCGAACGGCTCTTTTTGCAAACATGAGCGGCCTGCAGACAGCGCCATCGGTTCAAACGGATATGTAAGGAAAGAGCCAGGGGTTTTTATGCATGTTTTATTTTTATACGCCTTAACCGGCAGCGGTCACCTGAAAGCCGCCAAATATGTAGCCGAAGCGATGACAAGGGAAAACGCGGACATACGGATCCATATGTCCGATGCTTTAAAGTTATGTTATTCGTCTTTTGAGGCTTTTATACTTAAAGCGTTCCGTTTTCTTATTTCCGGATGTCCCGTTACTTACAGGTTTCTATACAGACTGACAGAAAAAAACAGCATTTTTAATCATATAGCCGGCTGGTTTTTTTCAAGCAGCGTATCCGAGTTAAAAAAAATATGCAGTGAAATAAAAGCAGACTGCATTGTTTGCACTCATCCGTTTGCATTACTGCTCGCCTCAAAGCTCAAAAAAGAATTGAAAACGAACACCCCCTTAATTTTGGGAATAATAACCGATTATAAAATACACAGGTTCTGGGTTTATCCTCAGGTTGACCTGTACTTTGTCCCAAGCGCGGAAATGAAGGAAGATTTACTGCGTCTCGGATGGAGCGCGGACAGGATAAAAGTAACGGGAGTTCCGTGTCCGCCTGACATCGGGCATGATCTTAAGGTTTACCGGAAAAGAAAACCGTTTTTACTCGTTTCCGGAGGGGGTTGGGGACTTGGTAACCTTGAAGCGACAACCGTCAGCCTGCTTAAAAGACAGATCGGACACACGCTTATGGTTGTTACGGGTGAAAATAACGAATTGTACCAGCGCTTAAAAATTATAAGGGCTAAATATCCTGGAAGATTAATTGTAAAGAGAACAATTCCCAAGCTTTACAACACAATGAAAAACGCGCTGGCGGTATTGACAAAACCCGGAGGATTGACCGTAACGGAAGCCATGATTTTAAAGAAACCTTTGATTCTTCTTAAGCCTCTTCCCGGCGCCGAGGAAAAAAATCTCGATTATCTTATAAGCCGAGGCGCAGCGATCTCTTACAGCACTTTTCTGAAACAGACCGATATCATAGATCGCTGGCATGAGCTTCACTCATACCGGCAGGGTTTGACCGCAAGAAGTGACAGCAGCCATCAAATTGCCTGCAGCATCATTGAAACATGCGCCCGGAGCAATCTTTCCGGGAATAACGCTGAATAAACAGCGGACTATTCGAAACACCCGAATCAGGACCCGCGGAAATAATGTGCAGACATACTTCCTGAACTATTGTACAATAACGTCAACAAGGAGCTTCATTTGCAAGAGCTACACAGTTCAGTTCGGGCAAGTCGAAACTCACAAAAATGCTTTGAATAATTTTTTGCAGGAAGCATTTTTGCTCAAACAGTCGACTTGCTTATCCTCGCTCTGACTGTGTATCTCTATGCTGCATTTTCGCTATAGTTTCCGTTATTGCACAATAGTTCTTCCGAGTAGCCCGTAATAATTAAGCCCAAAACGAAGCGGGTGGCTTGGGTATTTTCGGTGGCAAAGGGCGACATGCTCAGCGACTCACTGCGTTCCGATAGCTGTGTAGCGTGTTAATGAGCGACCCAAGATATGGGGATTTTCGTGATTTTATGGTTGTTTTTTGTCGCATAACAGTGTTATTATTAAATTGAAGTCGGAATAAATAAATAGATTTATTTAAGGATGGATTCAGTATGAGGAGAAATCTTTTTTGGGCAATACTGACCCCGTGCATACTGGCTTGTATTTTGATTGTTTTGATAATACTGGACAGTCGTGATTCTTCAAAGGACAACGGAAAAGGCACTTATGCGGAACCAACCGGTATAGCGGAATCAACGCTATCACCGAGCCCGTCCGGCACTCCGGATTCAACACCCGACAGCACGCCGGAATCTACCGGAACACCAACATCTGTTCCGACGCCTGTTCCGACACCGACCGTAAAACCGACAATTACAGCAAAGCCTACCGCTACGCCTACCCCTACACCTGAAGTTAAAAAAGAAGAACCTTCGGATCAGATATCCCCTCCCCCAGAAACTTACAAAGTATTTCAAAGCCAGGAGGGAAATGACTATAACCTTGTCTGCGACAGTGATACGCATTACTTTTTGATAATTGACAAGAAGGATAATTCAATCAGGAATACAAACTTTAAATACAGTTCCAAATATGAGCAGACCGAATATGCCCCGAACCCTATTCTTTGCTATAAAAACGGGTACTTTGTTTTCGCTGCGCAAAATCAGATTGTTATCTCGGACGGAAAAACGGAAACAGTGCTTAAAACCTTTGACGAAGGAGATGTATACATAAACCGGCTTCTTGAAAGTGAAAACCGGATTCTTGCCGGTGTAGAACTGAACGATCTTGCCGTTATTGATTTAACTTCGAAAAAAGTTGACATTTATAAAGGACATTACCGTTCCGAATTTATTGCGTTTACGGATGATTACTTATGTTTCAGCAAAAGAAACAGGATTCCGGCAGGTCCGTATTATAACTACCTGTATTCCGGTAAAGAAGGGAACGCCATGCTGCTCGGTGTAATCGGCGAAATTGACGAGCATGTATTGGATAAATATACTGTTTACATAAAAAGCGGTGAGAGATTGTTTGAATTAAACCTTGCGACAAACGAACTGATAGCTCCTTTTCAGCCCGCAAGAGAGTTTTCATTATATTTCCCCGTTTACGGTGACTCTGTAATATACGGATTATCGGATATGAGATTTATAAACTACAATGAAAGCGATGACACTGTTCAGGCGATAATTCTCCCCGATTCACTGGTCGCCGAATGTTATTATAATACTTATTACAATATGGCGCTTTATTCGATTTACGCGAAAGACGAAGAAATAAAGAAATCACTGCCTCCTGCCGGATTAATCGGCAGATTCGGGCTGATAGACGTGTCAGTTTTCCCGCTTGACCAGTCCAAATTCCCGGTACATTCATCCGTAAAAGAAAAACTGTATACCGGAGTTACATCTGTCGGAGAAGGCGAGATATTCCTTCTGGAAAAATACGAAGATTATAATAACGAAAGCGTCCCGTTTGAAATGATATATGCATGGGTCCCGATTGTGGGAGAAACCCGCGCATATCAGCTATATATTTATGTACCCTATGGGGAAGAAAAAACCGCATATGTTGATCTGGTAAAACAGCTGTTAGGTATTAACTGAATTTGAAGGAACACAAATTTTAACTATTATCGCGGCAATAAAACCTATAAAAGCGGTAATGAAAAAACCGATATTCAGGCTTGCCATATCGCTTATAAAACCGACTATTACGGGGCCGCTGAACATGCCTAAACCGTATATGGCCTGATAAAAACCCATTGCGGATCCTCTTTTTGATTCATCGAAATTTTTTATGCTAAGTCCCATAAGGAGAGGTGCCACAATACCTCTCCCAAAACCCCCAACAAACTGCGTTACAACAAGCATTGGAAAACTTCTGATAAACGGAATCGCCATACATGTTAATGCCGTAACTGCAAACCCATATACGAGAGTTTTCTTTTCACCATATTTCCTGCCGAATAAAGAACCGCTTAAAGCAACAGCAGGAATTGACGGAAGAACGGATAACGCAGTTAATAAACCTAATTGGTTGCTGTTTGCTCCGAGGGATTCCGCAACAATCGGTGTAAATCCGTAAACAGTCGCAAAGGTAATGAATTGTAACAGTATGCTTAAAACAGACATTATCATAAGGCTTTTTGACTTTGCAACAGCAAACAATTGCCTGATTTCCATCGGCTTATTATTAATATTTGTATTTTCCACAATAAACACACCAATAATGAGTCCAATAACAGCAGCAACGGCAGCCAGCAAAAACGAGCTTTTTTCTCCATACCATCCGGCAAATGCGCTTCCCGCAAGCATGGCCAACACCTGACCGGAATTATTTGCGGCTAATATATATCCTACGGCTTTTGTAGCTTCCTCACTTTTATAATAACTCGAGAACAGAATTGAAAATGCAACCCATGAGGCTGCCGCCATCCCTGCCATTGACCTGTATATAAGCATTGACCATGCGCTATTGAACAGCCATAATCCAAGACCGCTTATCAAACTAAATAAGATGCCAAGAATTATGAATATTTTCCTTCTGTTCAGTCTGTCTGAAACAATGCCCAATGGTATTCTTACCAGCATCTGAACAAAACCATATGATCCTATTATTATGCCTGTCATTCCATGCGAAGCGCCGGATTTTTCAATATATCCGGGAAATATCGGAACATAGGAATATAAAGAAAACCAGAATAATGCCGTAACCGTAATGAAAATAATATGTTTATTTTTTTCTCTATACACAAGCCTACCC
>JAAYXD010000191.1 GCA_012516065.1 Clostridiaceae bacterium | reverse complement strand
TTTATTTTACAACTTCCCAATTATTATTAAATTAATTAAAATTTCATTTACTTATAACGAAAGATTTATTATAATTGAAACAATCTCTCAATATAATTTGTCTATATAATTAGTTGTTTTATGTATAACTATTTTTAATAGTTGACGCATTCAGTGTGTTCCAAAGGGGCTCTCTGTTTTACGCGCTTGTTCTGTTTCTTTGGAATATAATGTAAATCGATAGCTGAATGTGTAAAAACTGTTCCCAAAACACTAGTTATATGGTATTATATTATTATATATAAGTATAAAATTATTAATTGAATATTATTCAAGCTAAAAAATAAGTTATCCTACTGCTTTGTACGAACAGATGTTTGTGATAATAAGATTGGTCAACAACTTTTTATTCGACATTTCACCAACACTGTAAACACGACTCCAAACTCGTTGGACTCGTTTGAAACCTTAAAACCTGTGAAGTGATTTGTATTGTTATACATCCTTCGGAAAGGGTGAGATAAACGTGTCAAAGAAGACTTCAAATAAAAATAAAAGTAAAAAGAAGCCCGGTTTTTTTACTTTATTGCTTTTTTCCATAATTGCCGGTGCAGCTTTGGTCTGGCCTACTCACATATTGTTTTCCTATTACGCTGAAAATCCTCTTCCCAATGTTCCTTTAATCTTGTTTGCTTCAATACACAGCGGAATTTTGTATGTTATAATATTTCAGGTCTCAGGCATATTGATAAGAAATTATTCCGTGGAGCGTGCAAATGAAAAGGAACTTAAAAACTTTAAAGATTTTACGGACACAATTCACAGGGCAGTAACGGAAATCGAAGCGTATCAAACCCTCTACGAGTTTATACAAAAAATTCGTGTGAGCAGCCGCATAACACTGTTCTACCGAAGGGAAGTATCTTCAAGTGAAATAGTATGGGAGAGACTTACAAAGGAAAGATTCCCTCTTTGCACCATGGAACCCAGGAACTGTCCTGTGGTCAAGTATGGGCGGGAATGTCTGGTAAAGAACATTGCCACAGACATACCATGTGCCAACCAGCTTCCGGAGCATAAATCAGGAAGCTACATTTGTCTGCCGATAACCGAAGGAAATATAACATTGGGAATTTTACAGCTTTATTCAAAATCAAAAAATTACTTTGATGAAGCTCTAATATCGAAAGTCAAATCTTACATAGAAGTCGCCAAGCCGGTTATCAGCAGTAAAAGGACATTGCACCAGCTTAGAAAGAATGCCACCACTGACAAACTTACCAAGCTTTACAACAGGAGATTTCTGGAACAGTATCTTGACAATCAGCTTGAAATTACCGGCTTCTCAAATCAAAAATTAAGCGTCATCATGATGGACATTGACAACTTCAAACGGATAAACGATACTTACGGACATAATGCCGGCGATGCCGTCCTGGTTACATTTGCACGAGTTATTTTGCGTTGTTTAAGGCAAACCGACCTTGTTGCCCGTTATGGAGGAGAGGAATTTATAGCAATACTTCCGTCCTCGGACACCAAAAACGCCTATGACATAGCAGAACGTATCAGGGAATCCATAGCTGCGGAACCCATGCCCAAAATAAATGATGTCCAGCTCCCCAATATAAGCTGCAGCTTCGGAGTCTCAACCTACCCCACCCATGCAAAAAACAAAAATGACCTGATAAAAGCTGCGGATATAGCCTTGTACAAAGCAAAACAGGCAGGCAAAAACCGAGTCATCACCTACTCTGAGGGTATGGAAATGTAGAGTAAACCGTAATTCCCTGTATTATTGTTTCATGGATATTCAGACTTCTGTCCAATATTACAATATCTGCATCTTTTCCTTCTGACAGGCTTCCCTTCCTGTCAAAAATGTTTATAAGTTTGGCAGGATTTGTTGAAGCCATTTTTATTGTATCCTCAAGGCTGAATCCCAATTTTTTCACCATATTTCCGATACCGTCTGCCATCGTAATGGTACTTCCGGCCAACACACCGTTTTCAAAAACGGCCGCACCGTCTTTAACTGTAATCATGCTTTCTGCAAACTCAAGTTTTCCCTCTCCGAGTCCGGCCGCCAAAATAGAATCGGTTACAAGAACCACCCTGTCCGGTGTTTTACACTTGACAACCATTTGAATTACCGCTCCATGCACATGTATCAGGTCGGGAATTATTTCCACAGTGACATCGTCGCTGTCCAACGCCGCTCCTGCAAGCCCCGGCTCCCTGTGATGAATACCTGTCATTGCATTAAAAAGGTGAGTGACATGTTTAAAACCATTTTTAAAGGCTTCTTTCGCCCCGGCAAAATCAACACCGGAATGTCCCGCACTAAAAATTATGTCTTCTTTGAACTTTCGGATAATTTCCTCAATTTTGTCCAATTCAGGCGCAGCCGTAACAAGCTTTATATTATTTCCTGATTTTTCAACAAGTTCATCGATTAATTTCACATCAGGCTCCAGTATATATTCCGGCGGGTGAGCTCCCCTGTATTTTGGGTTTATAAACGGCCCCTCCAGGTTAATGCCGGCTATTTTGGCACCATCCAATCCTCTTTCCACGGCAAGACGGATATTCTCAACGGCACGGCAGATATTCTCCCTGGAATCAGTCATAACTGTAGCAAGAAAAGACGTAACTCCTTTGGATGCAAGAAACAAAGACAGCTCATTTAACCGGCCCGGGTCTGCCTTTATAATATCGACACCTGCCGCTCCATGCATGTGTACATCAATAAATCCCGGAACAACATAAAAGCCTTCAGCATTCAGGACTTCATAGTCCGTTTCCGAAACTTCAATATTCTTACCAATCTTTGCAATTTTCCCACCGGCAATCAATATATCATTTACTTCAAAACCTTTTTGACTGTCTAAAACAAGTCCGTTTTTTACAAGCTTCATTTTTTCCATCCACATCCACCTTTGTTTTTCATGTTTGGTTTATCTCTTATGATTTTTACATATAATAAATTTAAATAATTCAGAATAAAAATAACTGTAATATTTTAATCGGTTATGGTATTATATTATCATAACATTTGCGTTTTTTTCCAAGGTATAAGTACCAATTTCACTTATTCTGCTTTTTATTCGCGTTTTATCCGCATTGTTGAAAATAAAATAAAGTTTTGTTTTGAATTTGTCGATTTTGTTTAAGAAAAAATATTACCAAAAATAAATACGCAAAGAAGAGGTATGATAGCGATGAACACAACAGCAAATATTGACGAGGTTTACAAGGTTATCAATGCAGAGCATCATGATCCGTTCAGTGTGCTGGGAATGCACCGTCTGGAATCTGAGAATGCAATGGTCGTAAGGGCATATCTGCCAAATGCAAAAGAAATAGAAGTAGTGGAACTCTCCAAAAACAACACATACCCAATGGAGAAAATCGACGAGAGGGGCTTTTTTGAGGTTGTAATAAAAGACAGGAATGACTTTTTCAAGTATAACCTGAGGGCCACCGACTACGTAGGCAACACTTTTACCTTTTACGACCCTTACTGTTTCATGCCCGTGATCTCTGACTATGACCTTTATTTATTCAATGAGGGCAACCATCATAAAATCTACGAAAAGCTTGGTACCCACAGAATGACTATTGACGGTGTTGAAGGCACACTTTTTGCCGTTTGGGCCCCCTGTGCAAAACGCGTAAGTGTTGTGGGAAATTTCAACCAGTGGGACGGCCGCAGGCACCAAATGAGAGTGAGAGGAAGTTCCGGAGTATGGGAGTTGTTTATTCCGGGTGTTTGTGAAGGCGAGCTTTACAAATATGAAATAAAGACACCTCACAACGAAATTTACATCAAAGCCGACCCCTATGCTTTTTATTCGGAACTTCGGCCAAATACAGCTTCCATCGTGTATGATATTGAAGGATATGAATGGCATGACGCAGACTGGATGCGTGAAAGAGACAGCAGCAATTCCTTTGACAAGCCCATATCCATATACGAAGTGCATCTTGGCTCATGGAAAAGAGTCTCCAACGATGAAAACGGCTTTTACTCATACAGGGAACTTGCAGATATGCTGGTAGAGTATGTGAAATACATGGGTTACACCCATATTGAACTTCTGCCGATTGCAGAACATCCTTTTGACGGTTCGTGGGGATACCAGGTTACAGGATATTATGCAGCAACCAGCAGATACGGACAGCCAAAAGATTTTATGTATTTTGTGGACAAATGCCACCAAAACGGCATAGGAGTTATAATCGACTGGGTACCGGCTCATTTTCCCAAAGACGGCCACGGTCTGGCAAGATTTGACGGCACAGCCCTGTATGAGCATTACGACCCCAAACAAGGCGAGCATCCTGACTGGGGAACTCATATATTCAATTACGGAAGAAATGAAGTTAAAAACTTCTTAATTGCCAATGCCATGTTCTGGTTCGATAAATACCATATTGACGGACTTAGGGTTGACGCAGTGGCATCCATGCTCTATCTGGATTACGGCAAAAAGGACGGGGAATGGATACCCAATCGCTGGGGAGGAAAAGAAAACGTCGACGCCATTGAGTTTATGAGGCAGCTGAATTCAACCGTGTTCCAATACTTCCCCGGTGTTATGATGATCGCTGAGGAATCCACAGCCTGGGCTTTAGTAACCAAACCTCCTTACACAGGTGGTCTTGGCTTCTCGTACAAATGGAACATGGGCTGGATGAACGACTTTTTGCGCTATATGAGTATGGACTCGGTATACAGAAAGTACCATCAAAATCTTATAACCTTCTCCCTGATGTACGCTTTCTCGGAAAACTTTATACTTGTACTCTCCCATGACGAAGTAGTACACGGCAAATGCTCCATGATAAACAAAATGCCGGGAGATTACTGGCAAAAGTTTGCGGGCCTGCGTGCAAGCTACGGTTACCTGTACGGCCATCCCGGCAAGAAACTTCTTTTCATGGGGGGAGAATTTGCACAGTTTATTGAATGGAACTACAAGCAAAGCCTTGACTGGTTCCTGCTGGATTATGACATGCATAAGAAAATGCAGGATTATGTACGGGACCTCAACAAGCTTTACAGAAGCGAAAAAGCACTGTATGAAGTTGATTTCCATTATGATGGCTTTGAATGGATAGATTGCAACGATACGGAACACAGCATTATTTCCTTTATGAGAAAGGGCAAGGACTGGCATAATTCTCTCATATTTGTGTGCAACTTCACTCCCGTGCCCCATGAAGACTACCGCATTGGTTCGCCTTTTAACACCACTTATGATGAGATTTTCAACAGCGACTGGGAAAAATACGGCGGAAGCAATGTCGGAAACTTCGAGCCTATTAAGGCTGAAGAGATAAGCATGCACAACAAACCTTATTCCATGAGGCTTCGCATTCCGCCGCTTGCAACAATTGTGCTAAAGCCAAGGTTTGACAGGAAGGATTAACTCTAATTAATTGCCACTTTGACCGGGCTTCTCAACCAGGTTGAAGTGGCAATTATAATATCACGAAGCCATCATGATATTATATTCATGATATTATATTTAAGTTCAAAAATTCCATAAGTTTTATAGTTAAAAATGCTTTCTGAAACTATTGTATATTCTTAGAAAAACTTGGTTTTTATTGCACAACTAAACTTTGTATGGTAATATTAAAAGTAAATATTTATATGCTTAGTAAAAATATTTCGCAATTAGAAATAGAATTATAGAGTAAGCAATAAGTAAAGGAGTTTAATTATATGAGAAACATACTGGCAACTATATTGCTTGTGGTTATGTTGTTCCTTGTTGCCTGTACCGGAAATAATAATCAATTAGTCAGTCAATCCGAACTTGTTCCTGAGAATACACCTGTTGATGGCAATCAAATAAAAGCGCCTGAAGAAACTTTGTCCAGTGACAGCATGTATTCTGATTACAATGGAAAAAATATCAAGTTTCGTTTCCCAAAAACATGGGAAATGACAGAATATCAAGCAGATTATGAGTATTTTATAAGATTTAATCTCCCTACAAAAAACAAAAACAGAGCTCCAAATCAAGTCACTATCGTAATAAGTGATATGGCTGAAAAAAGTAAAAATTTTGACTATCAAAATAAAAATATATTTGAGCAGTACATTGAAAATGACAACACCATGGATATTAGTAATATCACGGTGGATGGATGTAATGGTTATAAAGCAGTATCTATAGAAAGCGAAACGCTATATATTTCTTTCGAAAAAGGGGATTTACGATACGATCTTATTTTTATGTCAGATGAAGGTGAATTCCTGGAACTACTGCCGGAAGTTGAATCAATGATAAGCTCCATCAGTACATATTAAAAAGTCCAGTTCTCGCAAGTAACTGCTATAAGGAAGGATATTTCGCTGTTAAGCAAGAAGCTCAAAAGAGGTAAAATAAAGATAGTTCGTACAAAGATGCATTGATATTCATGCTGATGCCTGATATTATTAAATTTGCTGCCATAATTGTCTCTTCGGTATTTTATGTTGAGGTATCGTTTATTACCGTCCATATCTCAGCTTTACAATATCCGATATATTACATATCACATATTTTGGTTTTTCAATTGTATTGATAACATCTCCTCTGTAAAAGATTTTATGAAATTTTAAAGGAAGAAAATTCCCTTGGGTATAGGGAAAAGGAAGAGGCGACAAGAAAAGGTTTTCTGCTCTTATCGCCTCAACTGTCAAAATGTTTTTCTTTTTGCATCTATAGCTGCTAATTTTAAAGCAATTTTTTTAGTTCGGAACTTGATTTATAAAGTAGTTATGACACGGAGTATATATCTTTTTAATAAAGCAAGGTCGGTGGAATCCACTCTGCCGTCTCTGTTTGTATCCGCATTTAAAAGCTGTTTTTCCGTAAGCCGGATACTGCGGAGCAAATGCCTTTTTAGCATCTGAAGGTCTGTTGAGTTTATATTTCCGTCATCGTTTATATCGCCCAAATGCACATCATCATTCTCCTCACCGGCCGGTGTACCGAAAAACTGCAGCTCTGCAATATTTCCATTACTGCCGTCCGGGGACAAATAGCGGACATAGCGGAAGCCGGTTGGATTGTCTACATCCACCGAAGTTAACGTACCGGAGCCTGGTAGTGAGGTAATGGTAAACAGCGTCACTGCATCGCTGAAATCTTCTTTATTTGCCCCCTGAAAAATTCCCCCTATCATGCGCTGTTCATAGCCGGAACGCGGGCAGAATTTAATTTGTGTAATGACATTCCTCACACCTTCCCCAAAATCCAGTCCCAGCCAGCAGCCGTTTGCTGTAGGACCGTCAAAAAACGTGTTCAGGTCACCGTCAAAAGCTTTGTGAATTGTGTTCCCAATGTTATTCCACGAACCTTGGGTTCCAATAACGGTACCCGTAAGTTTAGGATATTGCAGTATCGCTTCCGCACTGTTGAGGGTTTCCACTCCATTGCTTACCGCACTTACCACATAATAGTATTTAGTACCCGTTGCCACACCGGTGTCGGTATAGTTTGTCGATGTGATATTGGTGGCAATAGTTGTATACGGACCACCGCTTTTGGTGGAACGTTTAACATTGTAAGAGTTCGCACCCGGAGCGGCATTCCATGTCAAATTGGCCGTATTGCCGGAAGAATCAAGTACCGCACTTAGCCCTGTCGGAAACGCGGGAGCGGAAACCGGAAGTATTGCCCACTGCTGATTGGCTCCACCATGAAAAGCCTTTCCCTCTATCTTGCTCGGATCACCTGAGGATATTTGCAGGTTTGTACCGTCACCGACAAGTACGATTCTGTAGTAACCGTCACCCGTAGGACTGATAATAAAACACGTACTGGAGCCTGTTCCCCACCATCCGACAGTTCCAAAACCCATCCACCAGTTCCAGTTCCAGCCTCTGCCTGCGGATGAAATTCTGTATTGGCCGCCGCCAATGTGCTGAATCTTCCAGTGCTGTTCCGTGATTCCTTTGTAATCGGCGGTTATTATGCTGTTGTTGCCGGTTACTTCCTGCAATGTCTTTCCATTTGCGCGGTTCAAAAACTTATATGTTCCGTCGGGAATGGTTCCTGTTGATATCGGAGAAAGTTCAATCCAATTCAAATTGAACCCTCCGGACAAAGCATTGATACGTAATTTTTGCAGGCCGGCTCCAAGAAACACCTGCCTTGTGGCTGTAGTCCAAGTCTGAAAACCTCCGGTAGCAGGCAGTTCCCAAACTCCGGTCTTGTCCTGGTTTCCGAAACTCACCTGTACTCTGCTGCCGCTGATGCCTGCCACACGGAGCGACAAGTTATAGTATCCGGGATTCCGAACTCTTATGGTATATTCAAGCCATTCTCCTTCCGAAATCCATCCGACATTGTAACCGCCGCCTGTGTCTGAAGTTTTCTCAATATCCACTCCTTCATCCGGGCGGTATTGTCCTCCAACATTCACCGAATCCGTGTCATAATACGAAACCCCGTTTCCGCCCCAATCGAAGTCTTCTGCTTCGATACGGGTTGTACCGGTTAAGAAGTTGTTAATCCACGTCGCAGTTTCCCTTGCCAGACCACCGTTGCCGTATACACCGCGGGCCGCCGGCCAGTTCCCGTAATCGGGAGTCCAAGAAAGACCGGAATTTTCCACCAATGCTGAGAAATATTCCGGCTTTGTAACATCATCAGACACACCGGTTGGCGGAATGTACTGGAAAGTAAGCCAGGAGACTCCCAGGCGTTCCAGCTCGTAGGTAAGTTCAACATCCAATCCTCCCATGCCGCTGCCCCAGGCACCTCCGGCATACTCAGTCATAAAGCAGGGATAACCGGCCTTTAAAAGTTCCTCCACCGCAATGGTGGTTTCCTGCCAACCTGCATATCCGTGAAACGCCACAGCTTCGTTAGTCCACACTGCGTTTTCATTGCCAAAAACCGCCTTGTTGAAAGCGCGTATGTCTTTCAGGGCTTCGGCCGCTCCCCCTTTGCCTCCAAATACTGCATAGGAGAAAAGTAATACCGGTGTTTCCGGTGCATAAGTACGGATTATCCTGTAAACATCAATTTCCATATCAACTGCACCGGGAGGATTGGCCGTTGAAGAAGAATATGGAGGTCCCCATGCCACAGGCTCATTGTGTATTTCATACAATACATGTGTTTCTTTTGCATAACGCGGTGCATAGAACTTCCAGAAATCCCTTGCCCATTGCGCGTTATGATTTCCGTTATTGGCACCGTTGCCTATGGTTATTACCAGATAAAGACCAAGTTCACGAGTCCTTTCCACTATCTTGTCAATTTCATTAACCGCGTATCCCGGAGCTTTGCTTCCGGGAGCAGGATATCTGGGGTCAAAGCATTCTGCGTAGAGGTGTACTGCATTAAATCCCAGTTCCTTAACTCTCGCAATCTGGTCATAAGGAGCTGCCGCCGTCCATTCCGTGGAAGTGTATGGACCGCGTAACGGCTGCCCATTGTCTCCTACAAACGTGGTTCTGGCTGCATTAAGACGCGGCCGGCCACGTTGCGGGCTTGCATATGCCCGGTTTGGAATAAAACTTAGAATACTTAAAGCAATTGCAATAATTGATACAAATGCAACTGTTCTAATTTTAATACTTGTTTTAATACTTGCCCCCATAATTTAAATCTCCTCCCTTTTAATGAAATCATATTTTAAGTATAACTCAATTCTATTTCATTTTCATCTTTTCTAAAAATTCGTTACAAACCGAAGTATATATCTTTTCAATAAAGTTAAATCGGTTGAATCTACTTTGCCGTCTTTGGTTACATCCGCATTGGAAAGTTCTTTTCCCGTAAGCAAAGTTATACGGAGTAAATGCTTCTTTAAAATCTGAAGGTCTGTCGAGTTTATATTTCCGTCTCCGTTCAAATCGCCCAAACGCCCATCATCATTGTCTTTTTTATTAAAGGTAAACCAATTTATATTAAACAGATAGCCGTTTCCTCCGGTAAATACCAAATAAAGATCATGGTTACCTTTTACTTCGCTGACATCACAAGTTACAGTGCTCCATTTCTGCCAATCTCCGGTTCCGGCTACAGTGCATGTTCCTATTAGCGGACCGTTAATACTGTCAATCCTAAGCTCAATTTTGCCTCCGCTGGTTGCACTGGCAACTCTGGCCTCAAAGCTTGCGGCACCGTTGCCGAAATCAACGTTTTTGTAAACAGCAAAATCTCCATTTTCAATATAACCTATATCCTCTCCGCCTTCAGAGCATTTCTCTGTCTGAATTCCCAAATGATTATTGTAGGTCTCAGCTTCAATTTTTGTAAAAGCGTCTCTTGGAGCAGGAGGTGTTGTGGGTTGTGGCGTCGGACCGGGCACATCATTTAACCGGAACCAATCAACATCCACGTAGCCATTACTTCCATTAGGATTGAAATTCAGAATGGCATACTGTTCTCCCTGGAATGTTCCAAACTGCCAGTCAAAGCCCATGGTTATTTCCGGACCGAGTTGCTGCCAGTCCCTGTTGTCATCTCTCCAGAAGAATCTTGCCTTGTTGGTTATGAAGTTCATTTCCAGCCTGAAGTACAGGATATTGGAAGTTATATTGTTAACAGTTGCCTTTACAACATCCTCTTCTGTCATTATTATACGTTTGGGATCCCTGGTAACGGCTATATACCCCCGCGGATCTCCCAGCATTCCCAATCCGCATATATCTCCGGGTTGCATACCGCTGCAATCAATTTTTATGGTTCCTGTACTGATGGGCCCCTGACCTTTTTGTGTAAGGCTGTTTCTGGCATTCCAGAAATCCTTTCCGGTGGTGGCTTTTAACCTTAATGTTGAGCCGGTTAAAGCCCATTTTGAATTGTCCGGATTATGATTCCACGCCCACTGAAGCCCTAAAGTTTCGGAGTTGAATTCATCTGAAGTCGCCGGAACTTTTATAGGTTTATTCTGTATCGGTTTGGTATATCTCGATTCAACCTGGCCTATATATCCCGGCCTTCCGAACATAGGCCAGCCATTCTGCCATGTAATAGGGCATATTCTGGTGGGACGGCCGATTGCGCCGTCGTCTTGGTGAAGATAGCCCCAGTAACTGCCATCGGGTAAATCGACAATACCTCCCTGATGTCCTCCTTTTCCGGCAGTACACAGGGTTATAGTTTCACCATAAGGTCCCCATACGTTATTTGCCCTTGAACACACCAATCTTTGTGCCGGTACCGCATTAAACAAATAATATCTTCCATTGGCTTTTACAAGATGTGTTCCTTCAACATTTTTGTAAGAAAGAATTACCCGTGGTGATCCCACCGTAGCACTCAAATCGGAATTCAGTTGCACCATTCTTATCTGGTTTTCCCAAGCTCCGCCATACGCCAAGTATGCTGAGCCATCATCATCAATAAACAGGCAAGGGTCAAAGTAGCTACCCCCTAAAGTATTGTAATTCCAAGGTCCGGCTACATCCTTGGCGTAATAAATACGGGTTCTTTCACCGTTGGGAGTAACCGCCACATAGAATGTTCCGTTCTTGTAGGCTATGGAAGGAGCAAAGCAGCCATTGCCGTACTTTGTACCCCCTTCCATGTTGTATTTACTGTCACCGGTAAAGGAAGATATGCAATGACCGGCAATTTCCCAGTTAACCAAATCTTCCGATCTTAAAATAACCAACCCGGGTACATTTACAAAGGTAGAGGAAGCCATGTAAAAGTAATTGCCGACCCTGATTATACTGGGGTCCGGGTAGTCAGCGTACAACGGCGGATTGTTAAAGGTCCCGTCTCCGTTGTCGGCCTGCCAGCCATAGACAAAAATGCTTTGAAAAAGTGACATACATAATACCAAAAGAATAGCAAGGGCTTTTTTAATCCCTAGTCTTCTTTTCGGTTTTCTTGCAAATAACATACTCAAAACCCTCCAATTAAAATTTTGCTGCCCGGTAAACATTTTTGCAAACGCATTTGTGTAGCGGGCTCTAGATTAGAACTAATTTCAAAAACTACATCTTATTTAGGAAACTCAGATATCACACGCAGTAAATATTTCTTTAATAAATTACAGTCGGTGGAATCCACTTTACCGTCTTTATTTACATCCGCATTTATCAGGCTTGTTCCTGTAAGCTCTCTTTGACGGAGTACATGCATTTTCATGAGCTGAAGGTCTGTCGAGTTTATATTTCCGTCGCCGTTTACATCTCCCAAATTCTCATTGGGCGGTGGTGTTGGCGTTGGGTTTGAATCGGCCTGAGTGAACTTCCACCAGTTTATATTGAACAGATAACCGCTGCCACCCGTAAATTTCAAATAGAGATCATGAGTTCCGCTTACGCCGCTGACCTCGCATTTCACATCAACCCATTGCTGCCAACCGCCGGTACCTGAAACCGAGCACGTTCCTATTAATGGACCTGTAATACTGTCAAGCCTTATCTCGATTTTTCCTCCACTGGTAGCACTTGCCACCCTGGCCTGAAATTCCTTTGCTCCGTTACCAAAATCTATATTACTGTAAGCAACATAATCCCCATTCTCTATATAACCTATATTCAGTCCGCCTTCACTACAACTTTCATTTTCTATTCCCGACATGTTATCGAAGTCTTCCGCTTCGATACGTGTAAAAGCTGACCTTGGAGCCGGTGGCGGTGGTGTTGGCGCATTATAATCTGTTAATCCTGCCTGTTCCGCTAATTGGAGGAAGTTCCACAAACCCGCTTTCCAAACATTATAATCGTGTCCTCCTCCCTGGATAAGCCAATAGATATGGTTAATATTATTGGCAACGCAAAATTCGTGTACCCTTTGTCCGAATCCTATCAGAGAATCATTGGTTCCGCATGCAATGAAGAGCAATTTCAGCTTCTGCCTTGCAGCAGCTCCTCCATCGGGGAACAGCCTGTTATTGGGATAGGTGTTCGGAGCTGAAGAAATAGGACCAATATAGGCAAATTTATCCAGGTTGGTCAAACCAATATTAAAGGATTGACCTCCTCCCATTGAAAGACCGGCAATTGCCCGATGTTCACGGTCAGTATAAACGGAATAGCGTGATTCTATATAGGGAATAAGGCAATTAATTAAATCCTTTGTAAAGTTTTCGTAACCATCACCTATCCCAGGTCCTGCTGCGTTAGTATTGGGTGTAACTATTATCAAAGGCTTGATTTTTCCCTCTGCAATCAGATTATCGGCAATTATGCTGGCTCTGCCTCCCCAATCGGCAAACCAATCGCCTTCGCTTCCCCCTATTCCATGCAATAGGTACAAAACGCTATACCTTTTACTGGTCGAGTATCCCGGTGGCAAATAAACTTTTGCGGGCCGTGTACCGTTTGTTGCTGTGGAATAATAAGAAATATTAACAACCTGCCCTCTCTGGATGCCACCCCTTACCTGGTCATACCCCGACGGCGGCATAGTTGGCAGCGATGCTGCCGATGAAATGTTTACTGCGGTGCCCAAACATGCTATAAGCACCAGGCAAATTAATAATACACTAAGAACCTTTCTTAACATGTTTTACCTCCTCTTTTCATTTTTTATTTAAATTTTTCTTAATCAAAACCAGTGACATCAAAAGTAGGGTTCACTTTCTCCGTTCCATAGCTGTCTGCAGGTGACATAATACGAATACGGCTTAAAAAGTAGGTATAATTTGAAGCAGATATCTTTTCATCAAACTCAAATCGCTCGAATCTACTTTGCCGTCTTTGTTTAAATCCGCATTTGAAAGATTTTTTCCCGTAAGCAAAGTTATGCGAAGCAGATGCTTTTTCAATATCTGAAGGTCTGTCGAGTTTACTTTTCCATCGTCGTTTAAATCACCCAAATTCTCATCATTGTTTCCTTCAACAAAGGTAAACCAATTTATATTAAGCAGGTAACCGCTGCCACCGGTAAATTTTAAGTAGAGATCATGGACTCCCTTAAGCCCGCTGACCTCACATGTGGCATCAACCCACTGCTGCCAGCCACCGCTTCCTGCAACCGGGCAGATACCCACTACAGGTCCGTCAATACTGTCAATCCTAAGTTCAATATTGCCTCCGCTTGTAGCGCTGGCTACTCTCGCTTTAAAACTTGCTGCCCCTTTTCCAAAATCTATATTCTTATAAACAACATAATCTCCGTTCTCAATATACCCTACATCCATTCCGCCTTCGCTGCAGTTTTCGGTCTGGATTCCCGATTGTCCGTTGTAGCTCTCGGCCTCAATCCGGGTAAAGGCCGAACGCGGTTCCTTAGGCGGAGGATTGACAGAGCCGCTCACTCTCAATATTGATTCCGACTCTCCGATTTTTACACCCTGGGAATTAACTATGTACAGCTTGTATGTTCCGGCTGTGTATGGAGCAATAATGGAAGTTGCGTCTCCTGCCGCCTTGGTCATGGTAGCTCCTTCAACAAAGGTTGTTGTCCCGGGAGGTGCAAACCATACCGTGTTTGAAGGATCTCCGCTGCTTCTTATATTTATAATGGACGCAGCTTCCGCAGCACAGCTTGCCGGGAATACATAATCCGGCGTTGAAAGTAAGCTCTCAGGCATAATTTTTCTGTATTCATCCTGAATTCCCGAATTCAGGCACGCATTATACTGCCGTAAAGGCCATACATTATCCGGGACGGCAACGGGAGGGTCAATTCTGCTGTTTGGAGGATTTTTTCCCATTTTGCTCACCGTTGCATAGGTCCTCAGGATTGTCAGATCGTGTTTTTCTCCGAAATCTTCGCAGTTGATGGTATATTTTACTCCCGGGTCGATATTCAGGACGTTGTCGTTTTCAATTATATATGCAGTGCCTTCGTCATTATGCAAGCCATAAGTAGGGCCATATGTTGCCGGTGGAATACCCTTTACATAATTCTCGTTGATATTTGTACCCGGCATCTGGCCTATGGTATATATTGCTCCGCTGTCATGTAGCCTGGACAAGGTATCAACAACCCTGTTGTAGCTTATTGTGTTGTTTTTGCACGTTGTGGAGTCTTTAAAATTGCACCATCCCCAGCCCAAATGTATACCGTTGTAGGCCGTCTTCTGGACATGGTTGTGAGTTATTTCCAGACCTTCCACAAAGTATGCTGTAATGCCGGCACATCCGCCAAATCCCGGAACCATACTTATGTCGTACAACACATTGTTTGAAATGGTATTGTTCTTGCAAACACCTTCTACTCCGGAAGGAAATTTTGCACGGCTCCCGCCGTCTCCAATGTAAACATGCTGCGGATGGCCTACCGTTATGCCGCTTGATGTTATATCTGTAATATAGTTGCCGATGATTTTGCAGTTTATAACATCGTTTACCATGGAAATTCCGTCGGCTCCGCTATGCTTAATTACATTTTCAATAAAATCAATGGAATCGCAGTTTCTTAGGTTGATCATTCCCGGCAATGTATCAACAAGATCATATTTGGTGTAGTGCCAATTATCGTTGAAAAAAGCTATAAAGCCTTGGGCAGCCTGGCATGTCGATTTACCCCGCGAACCTCCGACCTCGACAAGGTTGTAATCGGTATACGCAAAGGTAATGCCCTGGAAGGTTATATTCTTTACCCTGTTTGAAGTTGATGTTCCGGCAATCTCAATGAGTTTTTCAACCATTGGGGCCTGAACGTCAATCGTCTCTATATTTTCTCCGGGACGGAGATAGTAATAAAGCATTTGTTCGGTTTTGTCAAAATAGAATTGCCCCGGAGAATTTAAAAATTCAAAGGCATTATAAATTGTATGGGTACCGGAAGTAGTAAAAGCCGCACCCCAACCGGGGGTCTGCGCTATGGCGCCGTAAGGCTGTTGCAAAAGAAGCACCCTGTAGCCGTTGGCTGTAATTACATCGCGGGTACACACAATATTTTCATTCCATGTAGTACCGTTTACTATCTCAAGGTCATCTTTATTGCGGGTAATTTCCGGTACTTCCGACATATCATACCGAACACCGTCGCTTTTGCTTCCGCTGGTCCACGCCCAGGGAGCCTGCCCGGCAGTAACGGTGTAAGTTCCGTGTCCCCCTCTGGCGGTTACTCTCTTGCTGGTCATCGAAGCTCTTTGGTCATTTACATACAGGTTTCGCAGTTTAGTCGAACGATTTAACTTTGCCTTGTATATATTGCCGTTATGCCTCGTCCAGCCTGTAACCTTTGTTGCACCGCTTAATACAGGCGTTTCTCCGGGATACGCCATATAGTAAATCCTATATCCGTTTGTTCCCGAATCCTGTGGGCCAAACGTGATTGTTTCGGTTATATTATAAGTGCCGCCCCTCAGATATACATAAATATCACTTTTCATATTGCCGTTGACGGTTCTCACCACGTCCCGGGCTTTTGCAATCGTCTTAAAGGGTGCATCTATTGTACCCGTATTGCTGTCACTACCGGTGGGAGATACATAATAGGTTATCGGTTCCGCTGCGTTTACCGTATTTATGAATAATAGTCCGGCCGAAAGAACTGATACCGTAAACAGTAAAGCCATTATCACTATCATATGTCTTTTGGTCATAATTCCTATAATTCCATTTACCATAATTCCACACCCAGACTTTCATTTTTTTAATTTTGAGGAAAATCCGATATAACACGCAGTATATATCTTTTTAACAAAGTACAGTCGCTGGAATCCACTTTTCCGTCTCTGTTTACATCCGCATTTGAAAGGTCCGTTCCTGCCGGAAGTTCTTGACGGAGTACATGCATTTTTAACAGCTGAAAGTCTGTCGAGTTTACTTTTCCGTCATTATTCAAATCACCCAAACGTTTATCCGGCATCGGTGTTGGCGTTGGATCCGGATTTGCCGGAGTGAACTTCCACCAGTCTATATTGAACAAATAACCGCTGCCACCCTTGAAAACAAAGTATAAGTCGTGTACTCCCTCGGCACCGGAAACCGGACAAGATTTGGTAGTCCAGGTCTGCCATCCTCCGGTTCCTGTAACGGTACACGTTCCCACTAATTTTCCCGTTGGGCTGTCAAGCCGAATTTCTATGTTTCCGCCGTTGGTTGCCGATGCCACTCTTGCCTCAAAGGACGCCGCACCGGTTCCGAAATTCACACCTTTAACCTTTATGTAATCCCCGTTTTCAATAAAGCCTACATTCATTCCGCCTTCACTGCATTTTTCCGTCTCGATACCTGAGCTCCAGCAAATGGTTTCAGCTTCGGTTCTTACATATGGATTCAAAGTGCCTATCTGCGGGGGCCCTTCTTTGGTCATATTAATCCTTGGAATTGTTCCGTCGGGATTATATTGAAACTGTTCCACGCAAACAGAACGGTGGTAGCCGCTTCCCCCCGGTAAAGCGGCATTATGGTAGAAGAAGTAGGAATTCCCTTTATAATCAATTATTCCGGGATGATTGGTAAAACTGCCTCCCTGGGTCGGCATTATTACGCCGCGATACGTCCACGGTCCGGTGGGACTCGTACTCGTTGAATATGCAATATGTTCGGGTATCGGACCTGCTGCAAACACCATATAATATAAATTGTTACGCTTGTAAAACCACGGACCTTCTTCATAGGAAGTCGGTCTGTCGTTTTTGCTTCGCTGTCCAAATCCTGCTGTGGTAAGAGGTACTTTGACAATGCCGCCCGAATAGGAAATCATGTCAGGATTCAGTTTCACATAGTAAAGATCAGGGTTTCCCCAGTAAAGGTACGCCTGCCCGTCATCATCGATAAACACGGTGGGGTCTATCTCACCCCAGCCCCCGCGGTCTATCAAAGGTTTCCCCAAGGCATCTTTAAACGGACCCGTCGGACTGTCCGATACTGCAACTCCAATCGCCTCTCCTCCGCCTTTCTTTGCCAGAGGAACGTAAAAATAGAATTTGCCGTTTCTTTCCACGCACTGACCCGCCCATGCTTTACCGCTTGACCAACTGAAGTCAGTGTAGGACAACACTGTTCCATGATCGGTCCAGTTTGCCATGTCTGTCGTGGAGTAGCATCTCCAGTCATTCATGGTAAAGAAGTTATCAATAAGAACATCCTCATCATGGGTGGTATACACGTAGCATACCCCGTTATATACCATCGGAGCAGGGTCAGCAGTGTAGATTGTTTGTACTATCGGATTGTCCGCAAAACATGACGGTATATAAAAAGTTATAATCAAAGTACTTATCAACAGAGACAATAAAACCTTTCTCATTTTTCAATACCTCCATTTAAGACCGAGCATAATCATCAAAAGAAGATATTTGGCTCAATATATATCTTTTTAATAATGCGACATCGGTAGAATCCACTTTGCCGTCCCTGTTTACATCTGCATTTAAGAGGCTTGTTCCTGTAAGCTGTCTTTGCCTGAGTACGTGCATTTTCATTAGCTGAAGGTCTGTCGAGTTTACTTTTCCGTCACCGTTTAAATCACCCAGATCCTCATCACTGTTTCCTTCAACAAAGGTGAACCAATTCACATTAAGCAGATAACCGCTGCCTCCGGTAAATTTCAGATAAAGATCATGGACTCCCTTCAGGTCACTTACCTCACACGTCGCATCAGCCCATTCCTGCCAACCGCCGGTGCCGGCAACCGGACAAATGCCAACTACAGGTCCGTCAATACTGTCAATCCTAAGTTCAATATTGCCTCCGCTTGTAGCGCTGGCTACTCTCGCTTTAAAACTTGCTGCTCCTCTGCCAAAATCAATAGCCTTGTAGACGACAAAATCTCCGTTTTCAATATATCCCACATCCTTACCGCCTTCGCTGCAATCTTCAGTCTGGATTCCTGACTGAGCATCATAGCTTTCCGCTTCGATTCGTGTAAAAGCAGACCTTGGCACAGGAGTCGGTTCAGGTTCCCCTCCGGTTGTCTTAATAATCACTCTGTCAGATTCCAATCCGTTCGAACTGGCCGTTACTATAATAGTCCCGTTGGTTTTGGTTGCCTGGACTATCACGAGGCACTTGCCGTTAAAAGCCTGCCTGCTGTTTGCCTTGTAAGGTTCCAGGCTTGCAGCATTTCCATTGTCAACTCCGACAATTACTCCCGGTCCGGATATGGAAAAGTTCACAGTATTGCTTGCCGTCGGGACAAGAACACCGTTACTGTCTACAATATCAGTTTCTATAAATACCAAGTCCTTGCCGTCAGCCGTAATAGTTGTCCTGTCCGGTTTTAACTGAATTTTTGCAGGATTACCGGCAGTGGTTACCTCGTCATAAACCACTATATTTCCTTTGACAGCTTTTGCTCTGAGTGTACCCGGAACCCAGGGAACATTCCACGAAACATGCCCGTTATTTCCCATACTCTTTACTCCAAGGGAAGTGCCGTTTAAGAAAAGCTCCACCGTATCGCAGTTGCTATAAGCCCACACCTCTACGGTAGTACCGTTCGACCAGTTCCAATGGGGCAGGATATGCACCATCGGCTTGTCGCTCCATTTGCTTTGATAGAAATAATATATATCTTTGGGGAATCCGCATGTGTCAACTATTCCGAAATATGAGCTTTTCGACGGCCATTTGTACGGTGTCGGTTCACCAATATAGTCAAATCCCGTCCAAACAAATTCCCCAAGCATGTAATCCCGTCTGTTGATTTCATAATATGACGATTCTGCGCTGTTACCCCAGGCAACCACGCTGTTGTCATAAGATGAGCACTGGTTGTCATTGCCGGTCAGTATATTCTGGTTGGTGGGAGTTTTATATACACCCCGGCTTCTTACCGCCGAGCTTGTTTCACTGCCGAACATTATCCATTCGGGATGTTCCTTGTGTCCCTGGTCATACATAAAGGGGAAATAGTTGTATCCGACCAAATCAAGGACACTTGCAATCCGTTTGTATGTATCGTCCGACATATTTATAGCAAAACAACCCCATGTTACCGGTCGGGTGGGATCTATTTCCTTCACCCAGTTTTTCAGCTTTGTGGCAGTTTCAACGGTAGCATTGGGAATCTCATTGCCTATGCTCCACATAATAACCGACGGATGATTGCGGTCTCTTTTAACCATATCCTGAAGGTCCCTTTTGGCCCAGTCTTTGAAATACAGATGATAGTCATTGGCAGTCTTTCCGGTTTCCCAGCAGTCAAAGGCTTCATCCATAACCATCAGACCCAATCTGTCGCATATTTCCAACACTTGCGGATCAGGAGGATTATGCGCGGTGCGGATAGCATTGCAGCCCATCTCTTTCATAATCTGAAGCTGCCTTTCAATAGCACGGTAATTAACTGCCGCTCCTAAAGCGCCCAAGTCATGATGCATACATACTCCCTTTATTTTCGTTTTAACGCCGTTTAAAGAAAAACCGGTAGTGCTGCTAAAATTAAGATAACGAAATCCCATGGTTGACTTATAGGTATCAGCCACTTTTCCATCAACAATTACTTGAGTTTGAACCATGTAAAGATACGGGGAATCAGGAGACCATAAATTGGGATTTGATACTGTAAGGTTTTGGTTAAATGTATAGTCACTACCGGCTGATATGTTAACTGCTGAAGATGTATCAGAAGCAACCTGGTTGCCATTTGCATCCATAATTATGGTTTTTAAAGAAACTGTTTTTTCCGAATTGCCCTGGTTTACCACTTTCGTGCTGACATTGGCTGTAGCCGAATCTCTGCTTACATTCGGAGTGGTTATAAACATTCCGCAATAATCCACATGAACCGGGTCCAAAACTGTCAGCCACACGTTGCGGTAAATGCCGCTTCCCGAATACCAGCGACTGTTGGGCTGGTTGTTGTTGATTTTGACTGCAATTACGTTTTTCCCGCCTATGTTAAGGTATGGAGTCAAGTCATATTCAAAAGAGCTGTATCCATATGGACGAATTCCCAAGTATGTCCCGTTTATCCATACCTGGCTGTTCATATAAGCTCCGTCGAATTGTATAAAAACTTTCTTGCCGGAATAATCTGAAGGTACGGTAAAGGTTTTTCTGTACCATCCGATTCCTCCGTCCAGGTAACCTCCTCCATCTCCTGCGGGAGACCGTTGATTAAAGGAATTGAAAATACTCCAATCGTGAGGCAAGGTGACGTCCGACCAATTGCTGTCATCATAGTTAATGCTCTGGCCGTTGTTTACATCCCCTTTATAAAACTTCCAGCCTTCGTTAAAGCTTTGCCCTCTTAATCCGTTGTAAATATCCGTCCCTTTTAACTCGATGGACGCAGCCATTACCGGGTATTGCAATTCAGGAATGCCGACCAGAATCAGCGACAATACCAAGAGCATGCTTAGAATTGCCCTCTTTTTCATGCAATTCTCCCTCCCTAAAAATAGTCATTTATGGCAAATATCGAAAATTGTTCAGACTTAACTACAACCATTTCTATGTGGATGAATGAAGAATTCGGAAACAATATTGGTTCTATAATAGAATTCAAAATATTGCATATTAAAACTTTACTTGTTTGCCCCCTGTTTTACTTTTACGGAAGTACCTATTTTTTTTAGTTGGGAATTTTAAAGGAATGTTAAATTTGTTCTTTTTAAGGATAATAAGGTTTTAGAATTATTAAGACTTGATTTGAATTTGACAGGTTATTTTTTGATTTTGACTTGCCACACTACTCTTTATCTAGACTTGAATTTCATTAAGTAAAATAGCCTATATTTATAATTTACAAAATTTGAATATGTATTGCTCAAAGCTCAAACCCTACAACTCTACTCTTTATATGTAAGCAATAACTAATTTGTTATCTCCAAATTCCCAAATCTTTGTAAATATCTCTTCTTAATTTGGATAATATCTCTTTATTATCTAAATTCTCTCCAGATAGTGTCTTGTCAAGTGGTGTAAAATGATTTCTACTTTATCATTTTTTCACCTCATTTATGTAATAAAGCTACTGGTGTCAATGTAAATTCATTTATCGATG
>JAAYXD010000190.1 GCA_012516065.1 Clostridiaceae bacterium | reverse complement strand
TTTGTTGTTTGATCACTTCTAAACTACAGGAAAATCGTGATTATGGGAAGAGGGTTTCGACTTTCTTCCCTTATTTTTTTGTTTTGCCTACAAAAATTTTACTCTAAGTTTTAGCCATCTTATAAATAAAAGCCTGCATATTCGCGTAACCGACAGCTTTAGAATCTATTGCAAACGAAACATGCGTTAATTAAAATAAAAGAATAAATCTTAAATTCAGCAAAACCGGCATGAACAAAACAGCGCGGATATGACGCCGAAAAGGAGAGTTTGTATGCTTCAGAGGCTTTTGTCCCGAACCAGAAAAGCCATTTCCGACTATGACATGATACATGATGGAGATAAAATTGCCGTGGGAGTTTCGGGCGGCAAGGACAGTCTTGCCCTTTTATGCTGCATGAAAGCCCTGCAGCGATTTTATCCGAATAAATTCGATCTCATTGCGTTAACGCTCGAGACGGGTTTGCCCGGCTTTGATCCCGATACTTTGCGCGCATTCTGCGGCAACCTGGGCGTTGAATGCCATATTGAGCAGACACCGATCTCGAAAATCGTCTTTGAAGCCCGCAATGAAAAAAATCCCTGTTCGTTATGCTCAAACATGAGGCGCGGAGCGATATACAACGTTGCGAAACGTCTCGGATGCAATAAGGTCGCATTCGCCCACCACAGGGATGACGTGATAGAAACATTTTTACTGTCGTTATTCTATGAAGGCCGCATCCATACATTCGCCCCGGTGACTTACCTGAGCAGGATGGATATAACGCTGATACGCCCTTTTATTTATACCGAAGAAAGGATGATACGCTCTTTTATAAAGAATTCGGATATAAAAATCTGTTCAGGTGTATGCAAGGCAGACGGCCTTACGAAACGGCACTATATAAAAAGTGTCATATCCGGCCTTGCCAAAGAAAACCGCCACATTCGCGATAATCTTTTCGGTGCGATACAGCGCAGCGGGATTAACGGCTGGCACCCTCCGCTCTAGGCTGCAGTTCATTAGCGTTTTTTATGCTCATCCCCGGCACAGCCGCTTAAACCGCAGCATCGTGCCGCCTGTGCCTAATTATTCCCAAAGCCTTTGACGCTTCGATCACCGGAATGGGAACTAACGCAAGGGCAATGGCTTTCAAATACATTATACCGGGCAGGATTATCAGGCCGAAAACTTTCGCCACCGGAGGAATAAATACTACCAGTACCATGAGCAGCACCGATACCAACGCCGCCCAGTTAAGTTTTGCATTGCTGAACGGTCCTATCCTAAACAGCGAATGATCGGAGCGCATATTAAACGAATGTACAACCTGTGTAATGGCAAGGATGATAAAGGCCATTGTCCTGCCTCCCTCAGGAAGCCCCGTTACTTTTTCTCCGTGCCGGAAACCAATCAGCGTTAATGCCGCGAACATAACACCCTGAAGAAGGACCCTGAACAGAAGGCCGTGCGCGAATATACTTTCGTCTTTTGGTCTTGGCTTCCGTGTCATTACATCCTCTTCCACGGCTTCCATTCCCAATGATATTGCAGGAAGGCTGTCAGTAACGAGATTAATCCACAACAGCTGAATCGGCAGCAGCGGAGATTTGCGCCAAAAAACCATGGAAAAGAACACCGTCAATATTTCGCCTATATTCGTACCAAGTAAAAATGAGACGGCTTTTTTTATGTTGTCGTATATCCCCCTGCCTTCTTTAACAGCATGGACTATTGTGGCAAAATTGTCATCTGTCAGAATCATATCCGAAGCTCCTTTTGCCACATCCGTTCCGGTAATGCCCATCGCACAGCCTATATCCGCCGCTTTCAACGCCGGCGCGTCATTCACTCCGTCCCCTGTCATTGCAACAACATGGCCTTTTTTCTGCCACGCCTTCACGATTCTTATTTTATCCTCGGGGGAAACACGTGCGTAAACCGAAATTTTATCAACTCTCCGTTCGAATTCGTCATCGGCCATCGCCGCAAGCTCGCGGCCTGAAACCGCTTCATCGCCCTCTTGCAGTATGCCGAGCTCCCTCCCGATCGCTGAGGCCGTATTAACATGATCTCCCGTAATCATAACAGGCTTTATGCCGGCTTTCCGGCACAGCTTCACGGCTTCATACGCCTCGGGCCGTGGAGAATCTATCATCCCAAGCAAACCCATGAAAGTTAATCCGGATTCCAGTTCATCCGCGGTCGGGCTTGACGGTACTTCATTTATCTCTTTATATGCTACCGCGATTACGCGCAGAGCATCGTTCCCGAACTGTTCGTTTATTTTTTCCGCGGACTGTATATCTCCGGAAATGCATTTTGAGGCCAGAACATCAAACGCGCCCTTCACAATAACGACATTTCTGCCGTCTATCCTGTTAACGGTGGACATTACTTTCCTGTCGGAATCAAACGGTATTTCGGCAAGCCTCGGGTACAGTTTTTCCGCTTCTTCTTTTTTAATGCCGTTACGGTACGCCGCAAGCACAATGGCTGTCTCCGTCGGATCGCCCATATGCTTTTCGTTGTCTCCATCCACTTCGATATAACCGTCGCTGCAAAGTGTTCCGTACAGCAGCAGTTTCTTAATTTGCTCGCTGTTTTTGCCGCTTATTTGTTCAACGCCGTTTTCGCCTTCCGCGTATCCCCTGACCAGGGTCATTCGGTTTTGTGTAAGCGTCCCCGTCTTATCCGAGCATATCACCGAAGCGCTTCCCAATGTTTCTACAGCGGGAAGCTTACGGATAATAGCGTTTTTCTTAACCATCTGCTGCACTCCGATTGAAAGCACGATGGTTACTATTGCGGGCAGGCCCTCCGGAATCGCGGATACCGCAAGAGAAACCGCGGTCATGAAAATATCCATAATCGGTATTCCCGAAAAAACTCCAATAACGAAAATTACGGCGCACGCGGCAAGCGCAATAAACCCAAGGTATTTCCCAAGCTGTGCGAGTTTCTGCTGCAATGGGGTTGACGTATCATCGGCAGATTCCAAAAGCGCCGCTATTTTCCCCATCTCGGTGTTCATGCCCGTAGCGGTTACAACGGCCTTTCCGTGACCATAAGTAATGCTGCAGCCCGAATATACCATATTCCGCCGATCTCCGAGAGGCGAATTCTCCTCTACATGCGCGTTCGCGTCCTTCTCGACGGGAACCGACTCGCCTGTTAAAACCGACTCTTCGGAGGTTAAACTCGCAGATTGCAGAAGCCTTGCATCCGCGGGTATAAAATCGCCGGCTTCCAAAAGGATTATATCGCCCGGGACAAGCCCTCTCGCGTCTATAATCTCTTCCTTTCCGTTACGCAAAACCCTTGCATGGGGTGCCGAAAGGTTTTTTAACGCTTCAAGCGCCTTTTCGGCTTTGCTTTCCTGTATAACACCCATTATCGCGTTAAGTATTACAATTAATAAAATGAGTACAGGTTCAAGAAATTCGGAGGTATTTCCCTCAATCAGCGCTACAGTAAATGATATGGCAGCGGCCAGGAGTAAAATCAGAATCATCACGTCTTTAAACTGGTCGAAAAATCTCTGCAGGTTTGTCTTTTTCCCTGCTTCTTTTAGTTTATTCTCACCGTGCTCTTTAATAAGGCTTTGAACTTGCTCCGAAGTCAAGCCCTTCTCCGGATCGGTTTTAAGTTTGGTTATCAGGTCATTTAAATTGATATTATACGGCAGCAAAAAAATACCTCCCGAATTATGCTGGACATAATTTTATTCTAACTCAATATTTTTATAATGACTATACTGTTTTTGGAATTTTTATCAATTTTGGTATAATGACTCATTGAAGTGGTATGAACAGCGACCGGCGGGAAGAAATCATCTTTTTTTATTATTCTATCTGCGCTCATCAGTGCTGCTGTTAAAGTTTTCAAACTCACTGATAATTTCCGGATGCGCCTCGAGGATTCGGTTAAGCTTTTTTATTCTTTCCATCGTATTTTTAGTGATATTATGCTCGACCAGTTCGGTTTCGGTAAGCAGGTTTTCCTTTATACCCAGGCTTTTTAAGAACTTTTCAACTACATTGTGCCTTTCGAGCAAAAATTTCCCGTATTCCTTCCCCTCTTCCGATAAAAATATAATACCGTATTTTTCATAGCGTATGAGGCCGAGTTCCTTAAGTTTTTGGACCATCCTTGTCGCGGATGACGGCTTTACATTTAAAAGCTCCGACAGCGTGTTTATCCGCATATAGCCTTCCTGACCGATATTCCTGTAAATCATTTCAAGATAGTCCTCCATTGCCGACGTTAACTGGTTTTTATTCTGATTAAGCAGTTCATACCCTCTTACGGTACGGAACTCATTGCTTTTCATTTCATTTTGCTCCTTACGGCAGTTTTTACGTATAAAACTCTATTCGTAACAAACCTTTTTTATGTTGCATATATTGCTCTTGAGTAAAATTTTTTCTCTCCGCTAAAAACATATACAAAATCTGTGAACATAATACATGGAGGAAACGGTAAATGAAAGAGAACCTCATAGAACTAAAGAATCTGCCCCTCGGCAGGACGGCAAAAGTTAAACACCTTTCATCAATCGGCGCTGCAAGAAGAAGATTGCTTGATCTCGGCCTGATAAACGGTACTGTTGTCGAGGCAATGCATAAAAGCCCATCCGGCGACCCTACCGCATATAACATACGCGGAGCGGTAATTGCCCTGCGTTCGGAGGAAGCGAGCAAAATCCTCGTTGAATTGAATTAGAGGCAGAAAAGCCGGAGGTATGCATATGGGACTGACAAACCAATCCACAGGATCAAGCCTGCTCGGAAACGGTACAATTATTGACCGGACATCCTGCTCCGGTTTTATCATCGCTTTATCGGGAAATCCGAATGTGGGAAAAAGCACGGTTTTCAACAGCCTTACGGGGCTTAACCAGCATACCGGCAACTGGCCCGGAAAAACCGTTGCCACCTGCTATGGAAAATATAAATATAAAAACAAAAACTTCATTCTTGTTGATATACCGGGTACATATTCCCTTATGGCAAACTCGGCGGAAGAAGAGATCGCAAGGGATTTTGTCTGCTTCGAAAATCCCGATGCGACAGTTGTCGTTACCGACGCGACATGCCTTGAACGGAACCTTAACCTCGTTCTTCAGACTCTTGAAATAACTGGAAAGGTCGTCGTCTGCGTAAACCTTATCGATGAAGCCGAACGGAAGAAAATACACATTGACTGCAAAAAACTGTCCGATCGTCTCGGCGTGCCTGTTATCGCCACAAACGCCCGAAGCAAAAGGGGATTGGATGAACTTACCGATGCGGTCTATAATATCGCGCTTGGATTTGTCCGGGCAAATCCGCTTCAAATTACATACGATGAAACTATCGAGCAGGCAATTGAGCTTATCCGCCCGGCAGTGCGGGAAGTCACGGGCGGTAAAATAAACGACCGCTGGGTTTCATTAAGACTTCTCGACGGAGACGCCTCGCTGCTTGAATCACTTAATAAATTTCTCGGCTTTAATATCCCGGATAATTCAATACTCCGGCAAGACCTTAAAAAAGCCCGGCAGTTTCTTGAACAAAACGGCATTAATGCCGATCAGCTTCGCGACAGAATAGTATCCCGCATTATAAGTATTTCCGAGGAAATCTGCCGCGATGCCGTTTCCTTCGGAAACAAACAATATAACGACACGGACAGGAAAATCGACAGCATACTGACATCGAAGATTTTCGGCATTCCCGTCATGCTCGCGCTGCTGGCGGTAATATTCTGGCTGACAATTGCCGGCGCGAACTACCCGTCCGAGCTTCTTGCGAATTTATTATTCGGTATTGAAGATAGGCTCACGGACATTTTCATATCATTGAATGTTCCGGGATGGATTCACGGTGTGTTAATCACAGGCACTTACCGTACATTGGCGTGGGTTGTTTCGGTCATGCTGCCGCCAATGGCAATCTTCTTTCCTCTGTTCACGCTTTTGGAGGATCTCGGATATCTTCCGAGAGTAGCATTTAACCTCGATAACTTTTTTAAAAAAGCGTGCGCGCACGGCAAGCAGGCACTGACGATGTGCATGGGGTTCGGGTGCAACGCTGCCGGTGTAATAGGCTGCAGGATTATAGATTCCCCGAGGGAACGTTTGATTGCGACGATAACAAATACATTTGTGCCCTGCAACGGCCGTTTTCCCACACTTATAGCATTAAGTGCAATTTTTATCGGCGGCATGGCCAATGGCGCATCCGGGTCGCTCGTTTCAACCCTTTCACTTACGGCTGTCGTCCTGTTGGGAATAACTATAACCCTTGTTGTTTCAAAAATCCTGTCCAAAACGATATTAAAAGGGCTTCCGTCATCGTTTGCGCTTGAACTTCCGCCATACAGAAAACCGCAGGTCGGGCGCATAATAGTGCGTTCGATACTGGACAGGACAATTTTTGTACTGGGCCGCGCCGCCGCCGTAGCCGCTCCTGCCGGTTTTATCATATGGATAATGGCAAATGTCCGTGTCGGCGGTGTAAGCATCCTCGCACATACGGCCGGTTTCCTCGACCCGTTAGGGAAGCTATTGGGAATGGACGGTTATATAATTTTGGCGTTTATCCTTGGCCTGCCCGCAAATGAAATCGTGCTTCCGATAATAATCATGAGCTATATGGCTTCGGGTTCGCTTATTGAATACAGCGGAATGGAGCAACTAAGACATATCCTTGTATCAAATGGCTGGACACCGCTTACGGGAATATGCGTAATGCTGTTCTCGCTTATGCATTTCCCATGCGCGACTACACTATGGACGATACGAAAAGAAACAAGAAGCATGAAATGGACATTAATATCGTTCGCGGTACCGACCGCTGCGGGTATAATCGCGTGCTTTATTATCGCAAATGCCGCACGCTTTCTCGGGCTGGCTTAATAATCCGCCCGTAACGCAGTTATAAATAATTCGGATTATTATATATCGCCGGGTGCAACTGAGACTGTCCGGCTCTTCGGGCAATCAAATCAACCGTTCCGTACAGAAACCGGTGTTTTTATTTTGATTTTATAAACGAGAGCAAAACCCATTCGGTAATAAATTTTCTGAAAATAACGAACAAAACCACCGGCAGCAGGGTTATAAGAAGATCAACACCAATAACCGCTCCTCCCAAACTCTGTGAAATTGTCCTTGTCATCAGCACCGGAGGCATTAATTCCTGTCTTGCTATAAAAATCAAAGGCACCTGCTCCGAGTTCCACATTACGATGAAATTGATCAGTGCCAGAACAAACGCTGGCTTCCAGACAGATATGTCTCCGCCTGTTTCCGGGCCGTTTTCTCTCCTGAAAGCGATAATAACCGCGAGAACCAGGCTGTTCGCAACAGGAACCAGGTAATACAGGATCAGGCTGAATACGGTATTAACTATACCAAGGCTTTTGTAGAACAAATACTGATGCATTCCCATACCCCCCGCCAGGACGAAAAACACAAGTATGACGCGTGTAAAGCTGCCGAAAGCTCCGGGATATGCAGCGCTTTTTGCAAGAGCAACAGAAATGGGAACACCAATTAAAGCAATTAATCCGTACAATATAACATACCGGAAATAAGAAATAACAAACACCGGGTTTACCGCAGATGTGCCATTAAATAACGAGATGAAGCCATCTATCAGGAGCGGTTTAAACACGAACCATGCCAAAAACAATGAATAAAGGGCCGGAATGACATATCCTGCCGGATTCGTACGAAAGCCGCTTATTGTTTCAGGATCGGACGTTTGCTCGATGCCTTTTTCCGAATCCTTAAGCAACGGTTTTCTGCGTGCAATCATTCTCAATATATTATATACGGCGAACCCGAGAATAACGTGCACAACAGCCTGAACGAGCCAGGCAGCCTGGGCCGTACCGGCCTGCATCTGCATAAAGCCGGTTCTGTATGTGAAATTATCCAGCGTATCGGCGGTTTCATAAACAAGCGGATTTGTCAGGTTCGCAGTAATATCCATATTCGTGCTTAATATGGAGCTGATTTGGATAAGAACAAAGGCAACCGGCGCCATTACCATTTCAAAACCGGATTTTTCTTCCCGCTCTTTTGCCGTTCCCCATGTTTTAAGAATAAACACGGTTGGAATACCCGCATTTTTAACCGCCGATAAAAAAGCGTAAATGAAAGGAAACAGCCGGGGAGACACTAAAGCGTCCGTTCCACGAAACCAGGAAATACAGATATGCGCCAGAACGCCCCCCGGTATAAACAATGGTATCAGAATAATTGTCAGAAGTATACTTCGGACCTTTTTGTGTACCGCCATCAGCGATACGGACAACAGACAGCCCAAAACCAATACGGTTACAAGATAAAGCATATTAAGCCTTACGGTGTTGAACAATACTTTCCGGAAATGTATGTTCCCAAACAATCGGGATATATTCTCCAAGCCTGTAAAAGGGCTTCCGGCAAGGCCTTTCATTATGTTGTATTCTTTAAACGAAACAGCGATTCCGTTAATTAGCGGAACACCCTGCAGTATGATAAGAACAAGAATAATAAACACTCCTGCTGCTGTTACAACGCCGTTTTTTTCCGATTTATCCATAAAACTTCCCTCCATAATACATGCCGAAGGAAAACCGGAACGAAGTGTACGGTTCTCCCTGCAGCTTTGCTCTTAAACTAATAATACCATGATTCGTTATAATTAAGAACCGAATTTTTTCCATTTTTATTCCAACCTTTTTATTCTTTTTCCGTTACAATATATAGAGGCAGATAATTCCCGGAAGGTGGTGAAAGGTTGGATGACATAGCTTTGATCCGGCAGTGTAAAAAAGGGAACCGAACAGCTTTTGAAAAAATAATAAAAAAGTATTATCTGCCGATTACCCGATTTTTTTACAAGCATATCCAGAACACGCATGTGTGCGAAGATTTAACCCATGATGTTTTTGTAAAATTTATCGAAAATGTTCATAAATACAGCCCTATAAAGGGAATAAAGTTTTCAAGCTGGCTGTTCCGGATAGCTTACAATACATACATTGATTATCTCAGAAAGCTGCCGCAGCAGAACGAAGTGGCTATAGACGACGAAACGGAGCTGTGCGACAACCATAATACGGCGGACGAGGTTCTATTAAAAATAGAATATGATGAACTGGAAAAGAATCTTCACCTTTTGCCGTGCCGGATGAGAACATTGCTTATACTAAGGTATATTAACGGGCTGAGTTATGCGGAGATAGAAAAAATAACGGGTATTGAGAAAGCAAAGATAAAATCGCGAATTCACTATTCCCTGGATAAGATGAAAAAGCTGTATCGCAAGGAAGGAGGGAAGCCGGAATGAATGATAAACAAAAGACGGAAAACATAACAAATCAAACAGAACAAATACCGGTAATGAAAGTGGAACACTTTATTAACTGGATAAGTCCCGAGATTAACCGTGCCGCTTACCAAGCCCGGCAGAGACATAGGAAAAGAACGGAAACAGTCGGTTTCATACTGGGTTATCTCCTCTTTCTTTTCTTCGCAGGAACCGTATATTTCGATTATAAAGTGAACGGCATGCTGAATCTTGTCCCGTTTTATCTGTGCTCCGCAGGGGTTTTTTCCTTAGGGTTGATTGTATATATACCGCTGTTAGTCAAGTTTAAGAAAGCTAAATGAAAGGAAAGGTGATTCAGATATGACGAGAAAGTTAAACTCCCTGCAAAAGGGCCTTAGGGTTTTTCTTATAATCCTGTCAGCAGTATCGGTTTTGTCGCTGACAGTTTCCGCAATTGCTGAAAGCAGCAGGAATAAAAAAATACAGAACGACAGGGATAAAATACGCAAAGGGTTTGAAACGATCCTGGAACAGCTTGAATTTAACGGCCTTAATGATGCAACCATTGAATCGGTAAAAAAATACAGGGAACTTGTGGGCGATTATTCCAACCTGATTGTAACCGACAATGCGGGTAAGGTTTTATATAACGCGAATAACGGGTTTATGCCTGAAACGGATCAATTTATCGTGCTTATCAATCCCGATTCGCTTTATCCGAATGACGCCTATATCCTGGACTCTAAATTAAATGTCCGGTATAAAATAATTCTGAACAGGACCTATAACGGCGTAAAACTTGTTGAATACAGCAAAATATACCAGGATAATCAAAAATTATATGACGTTATCAGGTACAATGAAATTTTCCTAAGCGATACAATGGATAAAAACATGCATTACGCGTATATCGGTTCAAAAGGATGGAATGTGTATTCGATACAAAAAAACATTTCTTACAGCGATTATAATTACAGTAACTGGCATCTTGCCGCTAATTCGATCGGTATTACAGCTTTTGTTCTGTTCTGGCTCTCTCTGCCTATCTGGGTATTCTTAGATGCCAAAAGGCGCAACCATATGCCCGCGCTCTGGGGTATACTGACAGCAGTCACAAATATAGTCGGTTTAATCATATACATACTGACCAGGCCTGAGAACCCCACGTGTAAAAGCTGCGGCGAACTCCTTAATACAAAACATATATATTGTCCATACTGCGGTTCGGAGAACAAGCAGATATGCCATTCATGCAGAACTGTTCTTGAAAAGAACTGGCTGGCCTGCCCTAACTGCGGCCGAAAGATAGAAGGCGAACGGCCGGAAACGTTACTGATAGTCGATGGGATGGATAATAACCCATAATAGCCCTTTCGATAAAAAGAGATTTCTCACCAGGAACTCGTCTGAAATGCCGAAAACCCTTGATTTTTCAAGGGTTTTCGGTTAATTGCGAAAGTTTGGTCATTTTAACCGGCCAACAGAATTAACCCGTCCGACATATGTAAATAAGTACAAATCAAGGTATTTGAGCTTGTCCGGCGATCCCTGGCACAGGTATCGTCCAATAAAAACTTTGTCATTTATAACCAATACCCCATTTGTATCGGGTATCGATAAACAAATGGGGTATTGGTATATATCTATAAGCGTTTTGCCCCCCTAACGAGGTAATATTATGTTATAACTAATCGTATATAATTCTGTCCTTTTTTATTAATGTTTGTCCATCCAGACTGATTCAGGATACCAGTCGTTCGGGTCATGCCTTACAAAGCTGAAGTTGTGGACATAGTTGTTTATACACTGTCCGTTGTACTGTACGGCAACAGGAATAATCATAACATTTTCATAATTGCTGCGAACCATTCTCTTGCAGGCATCGGCAATCTCTTCAGGCGTTCTGGCAGCCTTCGCGTCTTTAATAGCTTTTACCATGTCATCCGGTTTTGCTGTAATTGTAGCGTAAGTATTAGCTCCCTCTGTGAAGGTTTTTGCGTAAGCAGACGTACAGTTATTACCCACAGTTGTGCAGAACCATACAATACCGTCCAGCTGCTTGCCTGTTCCGGCAGTCATTTCGGCAATAAGAGCCATATCGTTATTCTGGTTTTCAACTTTTATACCTACGTCAGCAAGGTAGGCTGCGACTATATCGGCACATTGTTTAAGCAGGTTGTTGGAAGCAATAACATACTGAGGAATGGTAAAACCATTTTCATAACCTGCTTCTTTCAAGAGTTGTTTTGCCTTTTCAGGATTGTACTCGTACCCTTTGATTGTATCGTCCCAGGACATAGAACCGGGTAACGCCATCTGAGTTATCGCATGATAATCTCCGCCCTGTTCTGACATTAATTCCGCTATTGCCTGTGTATCTATTGCGTGAGCCATCGCTTTTCTGACACGAACATCATAGAACGGCAGATCAGGATTGTTTGAAGGGAAAATAATACTATGAATTGTCATCGAAGATGTTGGGCCCGTTTCGGTAATACCGCCTCTTTTTGCCCAGGCTTTGGCTACTGAAGCGTCAGCGGGTATAACAACATCAATTTTTCCGGTTTCAAGGGCTGCCGACAGAGCCGTTACGTCAGAATAAATACACATCTCAACGCGGTCAAGATAAGGCTGGCCCTCACGCCAGTAGTTTTCGTTTCTGTTGTAGTATACACCCACATCACGTTCCCATTTTTCGAAAACAAACGGACCGGTTCCCACAGGGTTGGCACAAGCCCAGTCCATACCATTTTTCTTCACAGCGGTAGGTGAAACAATCCATCCACAGGTATACAGGACATTTTCCTCTATGGCACTGTCCCATTGTGAAAGGTGAAGAACAACTGTAGTATCGTCAACTATTTCATATTCCTTTACCGCATCCAGCTCATTCCGGCCATAAACCGTGCTCTGTTCCAAATTCCAGACCAGAGCTTCCGCATCAAAGTCAGTTCCATCATGGAATTTAACACCGGAACGTATTTTAATTGTCATCGTCAGTTTCTCAGGATCAATTTCCCATTTTTCAGCGAGCCATGGCTCAAGTTCACCTTTGTCGTTATATCTCGCCAGGGTCTCAATGGCAGGACAAGCATTAATCTGTTCCCAGCAAGAGTTTGTTGCCATGGTGAACGGGAATCCAATATTGTTTACTCCACTGAAACGGTTTCCAACGCGTAGGGTTCCTCCATAAACAGCACCCTCAAAGCTCATTTCGGAAATTGGTGTCTTGTGCAGAGCAGGTGCATTTGAATCCTTTGAATCACCTGAGCTCTGTGAACTTGAAGAACCGGTAGTGCTCGATCCGCTGCTTGGCGCAGTGCTTCCTTTGGAATCGGCTTTCTTGCCGCATCCGGCCATTACCATTATAAACACTAACAGCATGGCAAGAAGGACACGGAAAATACGTTTAGACTTCTTCATAATATTTCCTCCCCGAATGATTTTTTGTGAGGTTTATGTTGACGATTTCCAGTTGCAAACCTCACTGCTAATTTGAAAAACAACAGGAAATCAAAATATCTTGTTATTTACCTTTTCAAGATCCCAATACTTTGACAGGGTTCAGGCGTTACATCGGCCCGCTGTATATACAAATTATATTGACAGCAGGCCACATGTTTTTTGCTGATTCATCATCAGACGTACTGAACATGTTCATTTGTCTACATAAATATTACAATATAGCTATGTAATTGTCAATATGTTTATATCGGAGTTTTTCAATCAGGTTGAATTCAAGGGTTTTCCAGGCAGGACAAGAAGATTTTGCTTCTATAAGTAAAAAACAGCTAATCACTGTTGGCTGTAATATTACCGGCTACATGTTTCAGCGCCGCGATATCCACTTTCCCGTTAGGGAGAAGAGGAAATGAAGACAGAAAAACAATTTCATCAGGTACCTTGTAATATGCCAATTCGCGGCGAACATGTTCTTTTATTTTCCAGGCATCCATCATTGCGCCTTCCTCAGGTACAATACATGCACAGGTTTTTTCAATATAAAAAGGATCCGGCAAACCAATAACCTTAACTTGTCTGATGCCGGGCATTGTATATATAACGCGTTCAATTTCACCCGGAATAATATTTTCTCCGCCTCGAATAATTATTTCTTTGCATCTCCCGGTTAGGTATAAATATCCGTTCGAATCAATATATCCGAGATCTCCCGTATGAAGCCAGCCTTCCTTATCAACCACTTTTTCAGTAAGATCCGGCCGTTTATAGTATCCCTGCATTACACAAAATCCCCGGACGCAGACTTCTCCTGTTTTACCCCGCGGTAATTCCTCACCGCTGTTAATATCTATGATTTTCCCTTCAATTCCGGGGAAAAATACGCCGACCGAGTTATTCTTCACAGCCAACGGCGTCGAAATCAAACATCCTGTAATACCTGCCGTTGCCTCCGTCTGACCATAGGAAGGAAGTATTTCATAATGAAGAGTTTCCTCAATACGTTTGAGTAAATCGGAAGGATATGACGAACCCCCGATAAGACCTACCCTAAGGGAAGACAAATCATAGGATGATAGATCCTCCCGCCTCAGAATTGCCATAAAAAGCGTTGGGACTGCGGTAAATACGGTACATCTTCGCTGCGCTATCGTATCGAGAATTGAAGCCGTATGCCTGTCCTTCGGAAAACAAACACACGCACCTGCGGCCAAAGCCGCTAAAATATTCCCTGACAATGAAAAACAATGGAACATCGGAAGTGCGGAGCATACTCTGTCTTCCGAAGACAGATTTATCAGCCGGGCTTGAGCAAAACAGTTGTTTACCCGGGAAAAATGCGTGGTTACAACACCTTTAGGAGAATCCGTCGTACCTGATGTAAACAGGATCGTATCTAAGTCGGATTCCGTCACCTTCGATTTCACATTCTCAAGCAGCTCTCTATCAGTGGAATTCAGTTCCTTTGTTTGTTTCGCAGGGAATGTCCGTAAAGATTCTTCTATATTTATTGACAAAATTCGTGTCGGCCAGTCAAGTGCCGCTATTTCAGCGGACGATATTCCCCGGTTGTTATTATCATACAGTAAATACTCCACATCAGTATCACAAAGATGTCGAGCAAATTCCTGTCTGCTGAGAGCCGTATTAAGAAAAACAATCACCGCACCAATTTTCATTGCGGCGTAAAAATAAAACAACGTATACGGCCGATCACCTGCCGCCAATCCTATGTGTGTTCCTTTCCGTACACCCAGCTTCAGAAGAGACACAGCAATCATATCCGTGATATTATCCATCTCTTTGTATGTATAACTTTCTTCGAGCCATGTAACCGCTAAACCGTCAGGATTACGTTTGACGGTCTGCGAAAGCAAATTGCCAATTGTAAGGCTGTTTAGTATCTTCACATCCAAATTCCTGCCTTTAAAGCCGAAGATGTTTTTCAGCTTAATTCGAGTACTCCGGTAACCTGCGCAAAGCTTCCAATATAGCCGGAATTACCTTATGAACATCTCCGACAATGCCATAATCCGCTACTTCAAAAATGGGGGCATGTTCATTCTTGTTGATTGCAACAATGACATCGGATTCCTGCATTCCGGCCAAATGCTGAACTGCGCCGGAGATACCGCAGGCAATATATAACGCCGGTCTTACCGTAGCTCCTGTCTGACCCACCTGGTAGCTGTGATCAATCCATCCGGCATCAACACAGGCACGTGAGGAGGCAATGGTCCCGCCCAATGCATCGGCTAACTGTTTTAACAGGGAAAACCCTTCAGGACCGCCAATACCGCGCCCACCGGACACTATTATTTTTGCATCGGTCAGCGATACTGTCTCCCGTATGTTTTTGACAACCTCCAAAACCTGGATTCGTAAATCACCACTTTCAAATTTGATGGGCACCTTTTCGATTATTCCATGCCGGGAGCCGTCATAATCGGCTTTCTTCATAACGCCGGGGCGGACGGTTGCCATCTGTGGGCGATGATTCGGGCATATTATCGTAGCCATAAGGTTGCCGCCAAACGCCGGACGTGTCTGCAGGAGTTTTTTATCTTCAGGATCAATTTCAAGCTTAGTACAATCCGCAGTTAAACCGGTACCGCATTTTGCAGCCAAAGAAGGGGCCAGATCACGTCCGATGTGAGTTGCCCCAAAAAGGAAAATTTCAGGTTTGTACTTCTGAATAGCGTTATAAATTGCAATGGTATAAGCATCATTGGTATAATTTTTAAGCTCAGGTGCCTCCATAATATATACCTTATCGGCACCATATGCAATTAATTCCCCTGCCAGTCCGGATACATTCTCGCCGCAAAGAACAGCGCAGAGATTTGTTCCGATTTTTTCGGCCAACTGCCGCCCTTCTCCCAATAACTCGAATGTTACAGGCATTAGTTTCCCATCCCGCTGTTCCGCGAAAACCCAAACTCCCTTATACTCTGCAAGATCAATTTTATCATTCATTTCTTCAATCCCGCTGATAGCTTCAAACGGGCAGGAATCCACACAAGCTCCGCAGCCGGTGCATTTCTCATTCAGTTCAGCTTTTTTATCACGCATAATTATTGCTTCAAACGGGCAAGCTTTCAGGCATTTCCCACAACCTCTGCAAAGATCCTTACTGATAGAAATCTTCATTGGTACATCTCCTTTCTACAGCACATGCTTTTCCCGCAATTTTGAAATAAGTGCCTCCGCCATTTCAGATTCGGTTCCGGATAAAATTTCTCCTTTCCCTTTCGGAGCAGCTACAAACGTACGCAATACTTTTGTCGGAGAAGCACTGAGCCCGCATTCTTCCGGTTCAATGCATAAATCATTGTGATCCCAGACAATAATCTCTTTCTCATATGCCTCAATGATCCCCTTAATAGTCATATAACGGGGCGTATTTAATTCCTTAACGGTTGTTAAAAGGCATGGCATTTTAACGGCGAGACGTTCATAACCATCTTCCAGCTTGCGCTCCGCATAAACCATATCACCTTCCTGGTAAATTTTTTGTACATAGCTTATGACAGGAATACCAAGCCGCGTTGCAACTTGAGGGCCTACCTGTGCGGTATCGCCGTCAATTGCCTGTCTTCCTGTGATTATAATATCCGCCCCGCCCAATTTTCGTATCCCGGCGGCTAAAGTTGCGGAAGTAGCGCAAGTATCGGCTCCGCTGAAAACACGATCACTCAGTAAATATGCGGCATCCGCACCCATTGCAAGGCACTCGCGCAGCATATAATCCGCTTGGGGCGGACCCATTGTTATAACCGAAACCGTTGAACCGGGGTTGTTTTCTTTCATCGTCAACGCAGCTTCCAGCGCATTCGCATCATCCGGATTCAGAATAGACGGCACGCCGTCACGTATTAGCGTTCCTTTTACAGGATCGATTTTAACCTCAGTCGTATCGGGAACTTGCTTGACACATACAACTATTTTCATAATTTTTTCCTCCGGCTAATTTTTCAGAAGTTTGTTTGCTATAACCATTTGCTGGACCTGGGATGTTCCTTCGTAAATGGTGAATACACGACAATCGCGGTAAAAACGTTCAACTTTATATTTCTTTATAAATCCATAGCCTCCATGGATTTGAACCGCTTTACCGGCGATTTCGTTGCATATTTCCGATGCGTAATACTTAGCCATTGCGCATGCCATTCCGGCATCCTTATCACCACGATCCATCAGAACAGCGGCATTATATACAAGTTCCTTTGCCGCTGCAAGTTTCGCTGCCATGTCTGCAATCATAAAACTGATTCCCTGGAAATTACATATAGGTTGTCTGAACTGCCTGCGTTCCTTGGAGTATTTGATTACTTCATCCATGCAGCCCTGTGCCACTCCAATCGACTGTGCGGCTACCCCAAGCCTTCCGCCGTCCAGCGTCTTCATTGCGTTTATAAAGCCTCTGCCCGGTTCACCCAATATCTCAGATTTCGGTACACGAACATCATCAAGAACAATATCACTTGTAGGACATCCGATAAGGCCCATTTTATCTTCCGGCTTTCCACAGGATACGCCTTTCGCTTTCATATCAACGATAAAAGCCGTAATCCCCTTTGTACCCTTTGATAAATCGGTTTTTGCGTAAACTATTGTATAATCCGCAATGGGTGCCATTGTTATGAAGGTTTTTCTTCCGTTCAGTATATAAGCATCTCCATCCTCAATCGCAATGGTATTTATGCTTCCCGCGTCGGAACCGGCATCAGGCTCCGTAAGGGCAAAGGCAATAATTATCTCCCCTTTCACACAGGGACGAAGGTATTTTTCAAGTTGTTCCTTAGTGCCGGAAAGCAAAATAGGACCTCCGGAAAGAGAATTGGGTGAATTTGCATAGAGGCTTGCTACCGGACTGACCCTGGCAAGCTCTTCTATCATTATAACGTAGGCGAGGTTATCTCCCCCCTGGCCCCCCAACTCCCGGGGAATCTTAACTCCGTAAAAACCCAGATCCGCCATTTTATCCAGGATACTTTTCGGGAAGATGCCGGTTTCCTCGACCTTATCCAAAACTTCGTTCGTCAGTTCTTTTTTCGCGAAATCGGAAACGAGTTTCCGGATTAATTTATGTTTCTCTGAAAATATCATATTGGCTGTGCCTCCTCATGCGCTTTCGATCCATTCGCCCAAACCGCCCCATTTTTCCATAAAAATCGAGGGGGGCATTAATTTAAGATCCGGTGATATTACAGGCGTAAAATCTATGTTGGCTAATATATCCTTTTCCAGATCAATACCAGGCGCTATTTCTGTTAATGTCATTTTTCCATTGATAAGCCGGAACACACAACGTTCGGTTATGAAGATAATTTCCTGATCCGGCTTTGCATAAGTACCACTGAATGTTATTTGTTCTACATTTCTGACAAATTTACGGATACTTCCTTCACGCACAACACTTAGTTTTCCGTCACCAATCTTCAAATCCGCTTTTCCCATCAGGGTACCGCAAAATACTACCTTTTTGGTTGCCTGGGTAATATTAATGAATCCTCCCGGCCCCGTCAGACGCGTTCCAAGCTTGCTGACGTTTACATTTCCGTACTGATCGGCTTCTCCCATTCCTAAACAGGCCACGTCCAAGCCTCCGCCGTCAATAAAATCGAACATTGATCCGTGGTCAATTGTTGCTTCAGGATTATACGCGCTCCCAAAATTGGGCAGAGCGGAAGGTATTCCTCCAACCATTCCGCTTTCCGTAGTTAACGTTACGTTGTCAATATATCCTTCCTCCGCTACAACTTTTGCCACATCCGCCGCTATACCCACGCCAAGATTTACGACATCTCCCTTTCTGAGCTCCATCGCGCAGCGTCTGCATATTACCTTGCGCTCGTCAAACGGAAGCGGTTCAATTGTACTTAAAGGCCTCTTGATTTGCCCTGAAAAAGATGGCTCAAAATACACACCTTCCGCCTGCCAGCATGCGTTTTTATCGGTGGCTACTACCACATAGTCCACAAGTATCCCCGGAATCTTAACCTCTTTTGGATTAAGCGTTTCCTTCTTCGTAACATACTCCACCTGAACAATAACCTTTCCGCCGCTGTTTTTCACTGCCATCGCTACGGCAAGTCCTTCATTGATAATACTTTCGTGTGCAAAGGAAATGTTTCCGTTTTCATCAGCAATAGTTCCACGCAGTAAAGCTATGTCAGGGGAAAACCCTTTATAAAACAGATACTCTTCGCCGTTAAACTGAACGTATTCTACCAGTTCATCCGTTGTACAGGTATTCATTTTCCCGCCTCCGAACCGTGGATCCACAAAGGTACCCAGTCCGACCTTGGTGAGAAGGCCTGGACGGCCGGCGGCAATTTCACGCCATAAATTCACGATAACACCCTGCGGCAAACAATGACATTGCAATTGGTTTTTGACAGCAAGCTCACGAAGCGTAAAAGCCGAACCGATATGTGCTCCGCACCATTTTGTAACAAGTCCCGGACCTGCTTCGCCTAATCGTGTCACACCACGCTCCTTCCAGTCACCCATTGCGCTGCCCTGCTTTAAATTAATGTTACACGGGTGACCGGTCTCTTTGAATCTATCCCGAATTGCACAGGCGATTTCTTCAGGCCAACCGGACAAACCCATTCCTGCAACCCCAACAATGGCTCCATCGGGAATGATCTGAGCCGCTTCCCTTGCAGTAACAAATTTTGCCATATTATAGTTTCCTCCATTTCATCGGGATTCAAGATCCCCCGGTTTTATAACAGAACCTGCTGCATAATCATATCTGGTTAACCGTAGTCACTTTTAGTTAACTACAGTAAACACTTCAGCACCAAAAACCTTTGATTACCGTTCCTGCGTGCTCGATTATCCATCCATGGCGTAAGCAATAAAGTAAAGGAAATTCTTTTTCGTCTCAGAGCAATTCGTTATTTATACTTAACTTATAATGGAATCGAATAAATTAAATATCTCGATAAATCAACTGAAAGTTGCCTGTCAATTTCTGTACACTGTTTAACAAGAGACATGCTCATCACCTGAATTCTATAAATCGACACACGGAGATTTAAACATTTATATGGAAGTTTCACAGCACTTCATTTCTTCATATCCATTATTATGTCCACCCTGCCTTTCAGTGGACAATCTGCCGTTTCTGGCGACTGAACAGCTTCGTATTAATATTACCCAAGCCCTGTTGCACAACAATTTTCTGAGGGTTTTTGAGGGATTGCTCCGGCACCTTCGCTTGAGCCTTTTCAGGGGGGACTTAAGGTAAGTCTGTTCCCCTTACCCTAAGTTCGTATTTTGACCGCCGGTTGTTTATTCTTAAGTATTTTCCTGTTGGCAGGCAAAATTCGCGTAATATACTTAAGAAAGCGATCATGCTTGCGAGGGTATCCGCACTTCAGGTAACAGGGCTTGGTAATTCAACGGCTTTATATGTTCTAATGATTTTTTTTATAGTTCTTAAGTTGATTCATATCAGCTTTGTTTTCTGCGGCCAACTCCGGCCGGGAATTCTTTAACCAAATTCGTCTGCAATGCAACTTCCTTTGAAACGGGAGTTTTTGTCCAGTCAATAGTTTTCTCACAATGCGCATAATCACATATACGAATAGCACACAAAAGCCCGTCTTCACCGCGTTCGTATGCAGATATACCTGATTGTGCAATACGTGACCATTCTTTTTGTCCTTTTTCACTGACAACATGTACCCATTCTATAACACAAGTTATACCGTCATCTATGATCGTCTCAAACCGCATGCCAACGCCGCTTGGTATATAATTGCGCATATACTCGAATTTGGGCCTGATATCTTCATAACTTTGTTTATCAAACGAAACATCTTTAATTGGCTCATACCCGCCAAATATGCAGCCTTTGCCCATTGTTTTCATTATCCTGTCTACGTCAACGCCCGGGACATGATGGAGAGCTTCGTAATATTCCCTAACCGCACCTGTGAGCAAATTAGGATCGCCCATTTCAAGGTGTGCCGGTGTAAAAATAGGTTTGCGATAAGCCGTAAGCCCGGGTACATATGAAAAATGGCAGTACATACGAACCTCATCAAGGGTATCCGCCGTGCGCAGATCTCCCACTACAAACATGGGAACCTGGTTTATTTCACCATCTACTACAAAATTAAAAACAACTTCCGAAACCGATCGGCCGTTCGCTCTTGTTTGAACGACAGGCTGCACAAACGCACTTTCAGCGTTGAATGTAGAAAGCCAGCCTTCCGCAAATTTTCGTATCTCTGAAAGGCCTTCAAAACGGCCATATGGAACATCTACAACCGGAGGAACATTTCCGAACAGCTTTTTTTCGCAAAAGTATCCGACCGCTTCATCAATTGAACCGTTGCACAAGGCATTTACAAACTTAAGTTCAGGGGAATTTGCCAATATAACATGCTTAGGATTTGTGTGCAACCTTGCAAGAGAACATTCTTGTCTGATTTTCATAAACACGGGCGCGATGCATTGACAAAAACAGCGGTACCGCACCCTTCACCACCTTTCCGACAGATTATACAACACATTTCTTCTTGCCAGCTTGAAGATGCGTGGTAAACACTTCTATTTGATGAACGCGTTCAGTTTATATATTAATATATTCAGATACATACGTCAATAACTATATTTATCTGTCTGTCCCAAAACAAAGTCATCCCGGGGTATTTCAGTGAAAATACCGCTGGTGAAAAACGGGGGTTGGAACTGCATAATTTTATAAATGCCTGATCAGAAAGAAGGTTATTCAATGTTACCTTTTTTGGGATTGGAGTATTTTGCACGGTATTCTGTTGCGGTTAATCCGGTTAATTGCCTAAAATGTTCAGACAGCACTTTATATGAATTATAACCGCACAATTCGGCAATTTTATGAATGCTGTAATCCGATTCGGAGAGTAGTTCCTTAGCCCTTTCAACTCGAAAATAATGAAGCCATTCGAGAAAGGACAGATTGGTTTTTTCTTTCAGCAGCCGGGACAGATAAGTATAAGAAATATACATCTCGGAAGCAACTTTTTCAAGAGTTATATCCTCGTTATAATGCATCCCTATATACTGCAGTATTCTTCCTACAAGCTCACTGCCATATTTATTCTTCAGCAGGTTAGGCATATTGCACAATTTTGCGAATTGCTGTCTTGCTTCCGACACCGATGAACACATATATGTAGAATCGCGGTTTTCTATTCCCAACACTCCATGAATGGTTTGCAAAAGATAATTCATCTCTTCCTGAAAAACAGACAGCTTCGGGCGTGATTCGCTTATCAGCGAAAGAAGTTCTTCAAATTGCTGGCTTACAAATTTATCGGATTTCCCCTTCTTAATGGAATCAATTAACCGTCGCTCCATCTCCTGTACACGTTCTTTTGGAAATGAAGGAAAAACTTCGTCATTTACATGACAAAAAGTTCCCTTTGGATACCAAAACCCCCGCTCAATCAAATCAAGCAACCCTGGCATATGCAGCTTAAACTCCAAAGGGGAACTGCACAACGGAGATACAGCTATAATGCCATCCAAACAATCCAAATTCGCAAGAAACGTCTTTGTGAAAAAATTAAACTGCTTATCTTCAGGCCGCTCTTCCACGTTTAAGATTACAAGGGCCAAATCGTTGTGATTCTGAATAGCTGATATCGTCGGGGTATATTGTCTGAAAATAAAGGCCAGGTTCTGCATCAGTTCATACATTTTGCCATCAATGCTTTTGGCGAGCAGAACCATATATTGGGGCCCCTTGAGCGACAGACCCAAAGAAGAAACATTATGCTTTAATTCTTCCGAATTAACATTTCCATCCAGCAGCTTACTAATAAAATGGGTACGCAGTATATCCAGATTATCGATTAAGAACTTATTGCGTTCAAGCAATGCCCGTTCTTTCTCTTTACGGGCATAAATCTGACTGCATGCTTTCAATACAGCCTTGCGTATTTCAACTATGTCAAGCGGCTTCAGCAAATAGTCACAGACGCCGCAGCGTATTGCATTCAGCATATACTCCCGATCATCATATCCGCTTATTAGAATGAATTGGACATCAGGCATAGATTCTCTCAAGGTATGTATGACGGAAAATCCATCTTCGCCCGGCATCCTTATATCACACATTATAATATCAGGATGCAGTTGATATGCTTGTTTTATCGCATCCCGGGCATTGTCGGCATCCCCGACTACAGATACTCCCAGTTCATTCCAGTCTATTGCCTGGCGTAATCCCTGGCGTACAACAAGCTCGTCATCTACAATGAGAAGCTTAATCATTGCTATTCCCCTTTTTTATAGATAATTGGCTGCTTAACGATAAATACGCTGCCCCCGCCGGAAGGGCAATAGCATGTTATGCCGTAGTTCTCGCCAAACCTTAATTTGAGGCGCTCGTTAACATTATTCAGCGCTAATCCCTGTGTTCCTAAAGAAATATTTTCCCCCCGCAAAATTCTCAACACCCTTTTCACATCCATTCCTGCCCCGCTGTCATAAATATAATAAATTAAATCATTATCCTGCCGATATACCGCTAGATCTATCTCACCTTCTCCTCCGCGGGGAGCAAGACCGTGATTAATAGCATTTTCAAGTATAGGCTGCAGCACCAGCTTCATTACATAAACGTTTTCCAGTCCTTCCTGAACATCCAGGGTAAATTTAATTTTCGTAAAGCGAAGCTGTTGTATGCCAATATAGCACTTAGCATGTTCCAATTCATCCTTTAAAAGAACCAGTCCGTCAGGAGTTCTATATAGAGACATACGAAACAGGGAAGACAAATTCCGTATCATTTGTACAGCGTTATTTGTTTGCTTCAATTCGATCATCCAGCAAATAGAATCAAGAGTATTATATAAAAAATGTGGATTAATTTCGGATTGCAAATTTTTAATCTCCGCTTCTTTCAGTTTCAGGCTGCTTTTATACACTTCGTTATAGAGATATTGCAGCTTACTTGACATCAGGTTGAACTTGTCTGTCAATACTTTAATTTCATCACTCACTTTCATATTGAAACGGACCGAAAAATCCTCCGATTCAATGGATTTCATGAGATCCCCAAGTACGGTAATGGGCTTTATGAAAAAATGATTATACATTAATACCTGAATAGTAAAAAGCATAATAAAAATCAGGACAAGGGAAAAAATTATCTTGTAAAGGAGTCGGTTGTACTCTTTCGTTTTGTCTACAGCAAATGCCACTAAGTAGGATTTTTGCCTTCTGAGTTTTTGCGGGAATACACTATACGAGGTACTTCCGT
>JAAYXD010000234.1 GCA_012516065.1 Clostridiaceae bacterium | reverse complement strand
TAATAAATCCTACAAAATATAAATATAAAAAAAGTTGGTTCTTAATTTGAACACCCTTCAATGAAATGGGCTTTTATTACAATTATGTTACAAATACATTACAATTTTCTTACAAATGGAAAAGTACTTGACAAAGAAACAAAAAAGATATAATATGATATTGAACCTATGACTTTTTTTAAAAAAGTGCATATTCACCCTATCATAATGAATTGTAACATAAAGGTTTAACGTTGTCAATATTAATTTTAAAAAAAACAAAAAAAAGAAACTAAGGAGGCATTGTATGAACGAAACAAAAAAAATCTATGAAGAACTTTTTAAACAAATTCTGGAAGAAACAGACAAAGAGAAAAGAGAATTGCTAATCGAATGTATACTACAAGATGAAGATATCCAGCGTGAGATAATAAAATTTAGAAAAGATTGGGAGGGTACACACCCGTATATATATCTACATGATGATGCTATAGAAAAAGCTATACTTGATGTTGCACGATTGCTCAAAAAGCCAAAAGGGGAAGTACGGTCACCAAAGGGATATTTTATAAATCATGTATTTAAAAAGAAAAATTTTGGGAATAACGAAAATTTTGTTTCTAAAAGCTATTTAGAAGTATATTTAGAGAAATACAAGGAAAAATACGGTATATTAGATACTGTATCAGCAGAACAGATAGAAGCAAAAGAAATGAATGATATATCCGACACATGGGATGATGAGCGGATGCAGTGGCAAGCGGAAGTTATGGCAGAAAGACACCAGCAATACTACAGAGATAGACGGAAGCCATTTGATTTTAGCGTACCTGATGTTGAATTAGTAATTAGCGAAAATGACGGTATACTAGACGAAATAGAGAAAAAAGAAAAAGAAAAAGACGCAATATTAGACGAAATAGGAAAAAAAGCAAAAGAAAAAGACATAGAGCCAATGGCAGAGGAAGAAGCCGAAAAAATAGAAGATGAACTAAAAGAAAATCCCGATACTATACGTTATTTTGATTGTTCGCTAGACCAATACAAGATAAAATATTTCTACGATGAAGATAGAGCATGGGAAGAGTATGCCAAAAGGATGAACAAGCTATTTGGTAAGAATGGCGAATATTGGAAATATGTTGATGATGTCGGCATGATACCTGCAAAAAGGAAAGATGGATACAAAGAAGTTGAAACTTTCAAATATACACCCAAAAAAGGCAAAAAATCATATTTGAAAGTGTATAATAAAACAAAAGAATTGAATTATGATTTTTTGTGGGTATTTGATAATGTACTGCAAAAAATCATTTTCGAAAATCTAAACAAACGTCAACGCTGGCTAATTGATTTATACTATTACAGATGTTTTGACGTTGATAGAATATGTCTTATTCTAGGGTATAAGGATAAAACTGCGTTTAATAAAGAAAAAAGCAGGATAATCAACACGATAAGGAATATACTACTAAATGATTATGACTTTTATATTAGAGCAAGCAGTTTGAGATATTGGCTTAGAAAAACAGCAAAAAGATACCTTTGCGAAAAAATGCGAGATTCTGTTTACTATTATATGGAAGGATAATTTAAGCAAACAAATACAACATTTTATTCTATTGTCAATAGTATATCAAATAGGATGAATGTTGTCAATATTAATTTGAATAATTTTTTTGAAAATTATGCTAGGGTTTAAATATATCTGGAATTCTTGTCATATTACATTCCTTTCGGAGAGGGTAATTTAAGTACCCTTTTATATTTATTTTTTT
>JAAYXD010000189.1 GCA_012516065.1 Clostridiaceae bacterium | reverse complement strand
CGTTATTACATGGATATGCCGGCCGTCCTGCCGGGACGATAGGTTTGGTTTAATGCCGACTAAACTAAATTGAGTTTAGAAATTGCATCTTTTGTTTACGGATAACGGGAATATTTTTTGATAATAATAAGTTTGGTGTGTAGAAACAACTCGAAAATTACCATAAAAAGTGAGGAGACGGGGATGGATCACGGGGAACCGGGCAATAAGAGAAATTACAATGAGTTTGAAATAAATAAAATTTATCCGGGAGAAACAGCGGTAAAACCGCAGTTGCCTTTATGGTACATCAAAAGCAAAAACACAATCTGGTATATATTGTCGGTAATAGAAGTATTGCTTCTGCTGCGCTTTATTTTTAAGCTGCTTGGAGCGAATACCGCAAGCGGATTCACGATATTTCTCTACTCAATTACAAATATTCTCACAGCGCCGTTTTCGGGCATTTTCAACCCCGTCCGATCCGCAGGGCTTGTAACGACCTCAGTTTTTGAACCGGCCACGATAATCGCTATGGCGATATATGCGCTCGCGGCCTGGGGAATCATAAGGCTTTTATGGATAAAGGTTTCAAGAGATGGCTCCTGAAACCTTCCATAATACCTGCCCGCTGTTTCAGGCGTTCCCTGTCCAGTTAAGCCAGATTTGCGCGCTGGCATCGCTCGGCATGCGCCAGTCACCCCGCGGCGACAGGCTTATCGTTCCGACTTTCGGACCGTCCGGCATGCAGGAGCGTTTGAACTGCTGCGAGAAAAACCGCTTATAAAACGTCTTTAAAACATTTGATATCTGTTCTTCATCGTACTCCCCGCTAAACGCGTTTTTGGCAAGGAACAGTATCTTGTCCGGTTCGGCTCCATAACGAAGTATATGGTAAATGAAAAAATCATGAAGCTCATAAGGGCCTATTATTTCCTCGGTTTTTTGGACAATTTCCCCGTTTTCGGCAGGAAGAAGCTCGGGCGTGACGGGCGTGTCGAGAACGCGGCGCAGAACTTCTGCGACGGCTCTATCACCGGAATTCTCCGCAACCCACCGGACAAGGTGTTTAACCAGTGTTTTTGGTATGCTGCAGTTAACGGAATACATTGACATGTGATCCCCATTGTATGTGCACCAGCCAAGAGCCAGTTCGGATAAATCACCAGTGCCTATCACAAGTCCGTTTTCTTTGTTCGCAAGATCCATAAGTATCTGCGTCCGTTCTCTTGCCTGGGCGTTCTCATACGTTGCATCATGTTCCGACGTATCGTGACCGATATCATTCAAATGCATGATGCAAGCGTTTTTAATGCTGATTTCGCGATATCCGGCGCCAACAATATTAATAAGTTCGACAGCATTACGGTAGGTCTGATCCGTTGTCCCGAAACCCGGCATTGTAACAGCTATTATATTTTCCCTCGGCAGTTGAAGCATGTCGAATGCCCGCACGGTAACGAGAAGCGCCAATGTTGAGTCAAGCCCGCCCGATATTCCTATAACGGCTTTTTTAAGCCCCGTGTGTTTAAGCCTCTTTGCAAGACCTGACGCCTGTATGTTGAATATCTCCGCGCATCTTTTGTCGCATGTTTCCTGATTGGACGGAACAAACGGATGCTTTTCAATTTGCCGATTCAGCGATTCAATAGCATGTCTCCACGGTTCAAGCTTTACAGCGCGATTGTCCACTCCGGAAGGCATAAACGTGGAATTGTTCATTCTGTCATGAATAAGCCTTTGTATATCTATTTCGGAGACAATAAGCTGTGATTCCATCCTGAAACGTTCGCTTTGCGCAAGCACAGCCCCGTTTTCGGCTATTATCGCGTGTCCGCCGAAGACAAGGTCGGTTGTAGATTCTCCGACACCGGCCGACGAATACAAATATCCTGCAATACACCTTCCTGATTGACTTTTAACAAGCAATTCACGGTATTCATGCTTGCCGATCAGTTCGTTGCTGGCCGACAGATTGCATATAATCAAAGCGCCGTCCAATGCCTTTAAACTTGACGGAGGAACGGGCATCCACATATCCTCGCATATTTCAACGGCAAAGCATAACTGCGGATATTCGGAGTCCTGAAAAATCAAATCCACGCCGCATGGTATATCCTCGCCGAATATATTCACGTAACCTGCATCCAAATATACGCCTTCCCTGAACCACCGTTTTTCATAAAATTCATTGTTATTCGGGATACAGGTTTTAGGAACAATCCCTTTTACATGGCCTTTTTGAATTACTGCTGCGCAGTTGTAAAGACGGTTTCGAATCAATAACGGCAAACCGACAATGAACACATTATCCCAATTGCGCGAAGCTTCGGTTAATGCACGCAAAGAATCAACGGCGGAATCGAGTAAAACCGACTGCCGGAATAAATCGCCGCATGTGTACCCGGTTATGCAAAGTTCCGGAAATACGGTAATATAGCACTGTTTATTTGCCGCTTCCGACATGAGTTCTATTATTTTTCCTGTATTAAAAACGCAGTCAGCAACCTTCATTTCAGGAACAGCGGCTGATACGCGGACAAACCCGTATTTCGGCATATTATTCACCAGACCTTCCGACTAACTTTTGTTAACTATTGTTATCAATATTTTACCACACCACCGGAAAAAGTCACGCGCAAATTACCTCAGCAGACTTTCAAGCACGGCTTCCTGGCATTTCTGAACGCTGTCGAAGTTCATGTTCGGGATATAATAACTTTCAAGATCCCCGTGGTATTCTTTTGCCTGTTTCAGTGTTTGCACCGCTTTGTCAAGAAGCCGGCCTGACTCATTCCTGTTGAATTCGATATCGCTGCGGTACGGTTCAAGTACCGCATTATCAACAAAATCATTAAAGTTTATCTCCTCCCCTTTAATGTTTTCAACAATATGCGGTGGGTTCATTGTCGTTATCGAAACATCAAGCTCCGGAATAACAACGTGTTCCGGCTTATTAGGATTTAAAGCGCAGTAATAGGTTTCAGTATCTATTCCCCTCTCCGCTGCCGCAGCTGCCACACGTTCAATAAGCCGTTCAGTTCCCGTTCCCGGTTCACCTTTTAATATAATTATCCTTCCTGTTGTAATAAGTGATGAAAGGTGGTTTACAAAACCTTTCGGCGTGATTGCCGACGCAAAAAGCCGTCGTTGTCTGCCTGTCACTTCCGAAACATCAATCCCGCAGAAGATATCGGAAACGACCTGCGAAATTATCATATTTGCTTTTCCGCTGTGCACAGCCATGCCGTAAAGCGCTTCATTGTCCCTGTAAATCGCATATGCCGCGCTTATATACCTGTATGCTCTTTGATATGCAACGCCTTTTTTACGGTTGATATTTAAAATATTCTCTTTATTCGCGGAAAAACCGTTATGCTCCCAGAACTCGCCGAGGTTAATTATTTCGTCGACCGCTCCGGGATTTTTCGGATCAACAATATGCGGAGCGGTTCCGTCAACGATTGCTGTGTTTTTCTGAGGGAACACGACACCGTCAAGACTGTCCGGATCACTTGAACAGTGCATGTACTCAACGTCATAACCTTCTTTCAGCATCTGCGACGCTATCTTTTTCATGAACGTCGATTTTCCGACGCCGGGCCCGCCTTTCAGTATAATTATCCTTTCGGCCTTATCCTGCGGCAATATATGATCATAATAGCTGAAAAAGCCTTCCGCCGTATTTCCGCCTGCAAACATATGCCTTGTTTTTCCTTCCGCCATACCAAAACTCCTCTTCATAACTGCGAAATTTTTCTACCGATAATTATATGTTGCTATTCTAAACTAAATGTTATCCCTAAACTATGTTAAACCACACAATTCTGCAAAAAGCGCAGAAAAGCAAATATGTAACAGTTGACGCCAATGAAAGCACCCGTATCAAAACCGCGTACCACGGAATGCGGCAGCAATGCCCCGGCTCGGTGCCCGCCCGCTGTGCTTTCAGTATTAATGCATAAGCTGCCTGCTCTGAAGCAATAAGAACTTTCTCGCAATAGTTCAATTATCAGCATCTGAAAACTTTATGGCTACAAACCTTTTTCTTATGCTATAATGTGAAGGTCAAGTTTTTGTTTACACCCGAAAGATTTTCGAAAATTTAACCGCAAAACGAACAAACATTATCTATATCACTGGGGGGTATTTTAATGCAGTATGTTCCTTACGGAAAAACAGGGCTTACCGTATCGCGTTTCGGTCTCGGATGCATGAGGTTTCCATCTAACAGGAAAGAAGCAGTATCAATGGTCAGGTACGCACTTGACAATGGTGTAAACTATCTCGATACGGCATATATTTATGAAAACAGCGAAGTAATTCTCGGCGAGGCTTTAAAGGACGGTTACAGGGAAAAAGCGGTGCTGGCAACAAAATGCCCGATGTGGAAAATAAGAAAGCATGCCGATTTTGAGAAATATCTTGATGAACAGCTTGCCCGGCTTGATGTAGACTGTATCGACGTATATCTTCTGCACAATCTCAGATTTGACAACTGGCAAAGGGTGCAGCGGTACGATGGCCTTACGTTCCTTGATAAAATGATTCAAAAGGGGAAGATAAAGCATAAAGGCTTTTCATTCCACGGCACACTGGATTCTTTCAAAGAAATTGTCGACAGCTTCGATTGGGAGATGACGCTAATACAGCTTAATATCCTTGACGATAATTACCAGGCCGGTATTGAAGGCTTAAAATACGCGCACGATAAGGGTATGGCGGTTGTTATCATGGAACCGCTGCGCGGAGGTCATCTTCTAAATATTGTTCCTGACGAAGTAAACAGGCTCATTAACGAATACCATGAACGCCGCCCGCTCGTTGAATGGTGCTTCCGCTGGCTTTACAGCATGCCCGAAGTAACCGTCGTATTAAGCGGTACGAAAACAATTGAGCAGTTGAAACATAACATTGAAATATTCAATAACGCGCAGTACAACGTAATGTCAGAGTCCGATCTTGAATTGATTAAAAAAATAAAAGCAGTGTATGAATCGAAAAACACTGTAAACTGCACGGGCTGCGGATACTGCATGCCGTGCTCGCACGGCGTAGCGATACCCGAAATATTCAGGATGTATAACAGCTTAAACCTTATGAAATCTCACTGGGTAGACAAGGAAATGTACAGGGACAACCTTGTGCCGGAGAAAAAAGGAGCGGACCGCTGTACCGAATGCGGTATTTGCATGACAAAATGCCCACAGGGTATTCAAATCCCCGATAAGCTCAGGATGGCGCACCGCAGTCTGATGAAATAACAGCAAAAACTTTTGGTATAACCGGGAATTTTGAATTATTTACATTATAATATCAAAGCGGCTATTTCCACTTTCTCCTTCTGTTAAGCAGCGCGTTTATATGATCTCCGTGATCCGCCTGCGCAGCGGGTTCTTTATTAGTACCAGGCGCGGCGGATTTTTTATTTGTTTCAGATGCAACGGGTTTTTCCTGCCTGCTGTCCTGCTGCGTTTCAACACGCACAGCGGCCGGTTTATCCGCAGGAATGCCGCTTCTTGCACGGAATGCGGGCTTTTTCCGCCAACTTAACACGAAACGTGAAACTGCAGGATAAACTTTTTCATTAACGAATGCAAGCACCGGTTCGAACGAGATCTTCAGCTTTCTGAACGCTACATCGGTAACAAGCAGGCATAACGCGATAATTATCAGCAGATTCGTTATGTCCTTTTTTGCGCCGAGATCCTGAACCGGGCCGTCAAATACTTCTTCAGGGTTCGTTATAACCCTTCCGCCTCCGGCTTTTGCGAGTTTCTCAATAAAACTTCCCGTATTATCACTTATAAACCTGTATTCATTCGAATACGGCATGACAATTCCGGCGCTGACATTTTCAAAACCTTCTTCCGATGGTATTTGTGCATGAACAATATAAGCTCCGGGGTCGCTCTTTTTAAGCACCGCTTCGTATACTCCGGGCCTTATCGCGTCAAAGCGTATCGTTTCCTCCGCCCCGTCAGGGGAAACAACGGTTCCTTCAAGCGATTCTTCATACACCGATTTCTCCAAATCCGACTCAATTATTATATAACCTTGTCCATCGCGCAGTTCGGTTTTGACCGAATACCCGGCGTTTATATTCTTCTGTATGAGCCAGCCGATTAGATTGCCCCAGAAAACGGGAGCATCCTGCCACATATTCCACTTCGATGTCCATGCGCCGCGTATGTCCGATGTCCATGCAGCAGTCCTGCCAAGCCCGTACTGCCATACCACTAGTATCGGGTCCTGTATATCGCTCCTGAAAACCGTCTGCGCCGTCGCTTTCACTTTCGTGCTTACATATCCGTCGAGCATCGGAATTGCTTCAATGCCTTTCAGCAGACCGGCTGATGACACAAGTTCGGGGTAAAAGCTCCTGTTCTGAATATATTTCTGGCCCGCGAGAAACGCTTCCTTTGCGAATATGCTCGGGATGTCCGAAAACTCGTCGGTCTGGTAATACCTGCCCATCCCGCCATACGCGAGGGCTTTCAAAAGCAGCGTATCCGCGCCTCTTCCTACCGCTACCGTTGAAAGCGTAATCCCGTCATTCCTGAGGCCTTCGATGATTCTCTCGTAGCCGTACTGCTCGGCCTGCCCGTCGGTTAACAATATGATATGCTTCAGCTTTGTGTCTTTTTTCCTTAAATCCAGCCATGCCTCCTCAAGTGGCGGCAAAATCTGCGTCCCGCCACCCGGCCGTATTGTCGCGATCATATCGATCGTTTTATCACGGTCTTTAAGCGGACTGGTCCTGACAACCCATTGGATTGCGTCATCAAACGCTATAACTCCGAGCTGATCGGTTTCTTCAAGTACTTCCGCCGCGCGAATTGCCGCTTCCTTTGCCAGTTCAAGTTTTGATATGCCGTATTGACCATCCGACATGCTGCCCGATTTATCAATAACCAGGATAAGGCCCAAATCGGGGTTTTCCTCTTTCGGCGTGATGTCCATATTTACTGGCAGTATTGTTTCAAGCGGAGTATCGTTGTATCCGCCCGGAGCATAGCTGTTCTCGCCGCCTATCGTTAACAGTCCTTTGCCCTGGTGTTTAACGGCCTGCTCGAGCGCGTTAAGAAAATCGGCACTTAACCACTCCGCCGAAATGTCCGCCATTACATATGCATCGTACGCGATGAGTCCGTGAAGATCATTCGGGACTTCCCCGGGCTGGACTCTCGTGATGTTCGCATACTGTTCTATATATCTTACAATGTTCTCTCCTGAATTGCCTTTCTCAATAACTAGCACCGAGGGACGGTCGAGTATTTCTGTAAATGCCGAAAGCCTGTTGTTCTGCAGGACCGTATCGTCATAAGTTACAACTTCTGCCGTATAAGTTACAATGCCGCCCTGTTCAACCCTGTCGCCGAACGTGAAAAGGTTCGTTCCTTTGTAGAGTTCAACTTCCTTTTCGGCCGTCAGCGTACGGTTCGCGAACAGGCGAACCGTAGCTTTCGTGTCCTTTGTGCTTGTTATTCTGACCGATATGTCAAAACGCTCTCCAGCGTTCACCTGTTTCGGCGCAGCGAATTCGTCAATCTGCACTTCCGCGCCGTAGTCCTGCTTAAAAGGAACAACATCAACGGTAAACCCCAGCCTTTTCGCAAGACTTGCGGCTTCAACCGCATCTCCCGCTGTCTCTCTCCCGTCGGTCAGCAATACAATACGTTTAGCAGTATTTTCGGGCATTATCGACCGGGCAAGAACAATAGCCTTTTCGATATCGGTTGAGTCTGATTTTATCCTCGTGTCAATTGATACAATTCCGTTTTCTTTAGACGGCATTTTCAGAACGCTCGATTCGGCGGCAAAAGAAATAACGCCCGTTAAATCCTTGTTCCCCGCGTGCTTCATTGCCTCACCGATAAAGCGTTCAATTTCTTCGAGGCTCTTTTTATTGCTGTCAGAAATATCGCAGGCAAAGATTGTAGCAGTGTTTCCGGCTTTCGACTGAACGGAAGGGGAAGCAGCAGCAAGCGTAAGCGAAAGTATGAGAACTATGCGCAGAATCTGCGCAGTCCTCTTTTTCAGCACAGGCATATGTTTAATACGCTTACCCGCCAATATCACAAAAATAACAAAAACGGGAAAAAGCGCGAGTATCCACGGATGTTCAAGCGTAACGCCGATTCGCATAGCACCACCATTCTATAACGAGTATCAACAAAGCCGCAAAAAGAAGCGGAAGATTGAACAATTTTACGTTTTCCCTGAAAGGTATAACGGTTCCGTCTGTGCCGCCCGTTTCGCGGACAGCATTTTCAACATTCTCCATCTGCTGCTCGTCCGGCAGATTAACAACAAAGTAACTTTCGGCGGCATTTACCGAATTATCCTGCAAAACTTTATATATTCCCGGTTCTCCAGTTTGTATAAACGGCTGCGGTGGAACGGGCGGGGCTATATCAATTCTCCTGCCGTCCGGTGTTATGACACTTGCCTTTACCGTTCCGGGCTGCAGCATAAACCGTACGGGCTCTCCGGTTACGATGCCTGAAATTCTAGTACCGCTTGCCGGGGAATATTCAGACAGTATATTCGATATCATTATTGGAAATTCGGTCCGGATAGGAAGATCGGTTTCATAAATATTAAACCCGAACACCAATATGCGTGTGCTGTAGATTAAACCCTCGAAAATTACGGGGTTGCCGTTGTATTCAATAATCGTTTCGGCCCAATCGGGCTTTTCTATAATCCTTGTCCTGCCGACCGAAAACCCGGGGTTTTCGAGATGTTTAAATATGACATGTTCCGAAGGCCCGATAACGGGCGTATCCATCCAGCCGCCGACTGCGAAATGGTCATTCGGAACAGGATTAAAAACAACAACATTTCCGTCTTCGGGAAATTTATCGGGTATCACGCCGTCAAGGACATACAAATCGTAACCTTTGTATTCAGCAAGTTCATCAGGCAGTGTTCGTGTAAACTCGATTCCTTCAATAACCGAAAAGACTTTTTCAAGAAAATAGTTGCCGTTTGTAACAAGCAGCACCTTAACCGGCTTTCCGGCATAAACCGTATCATACGCGTGGTTGTCCGCATCAAGTATGTCTTCCGTATCTATCACGCAGTGAAGTGTTTTAACCGATAAAGGGACATTGCTCCACCAGACCGTCCGTGTCCCGTTTTTCGGTACGGTTACAAGCTGCGAATCAATGAAACTGTCGTCCCCGTAGAGGCTGACCGATACCTCGCTGTCATTGTCCCCCTGGTTCCGCAGTATGCTCATCGCGGTAATTCCGTCATCCCTGAAAGCATGCGTAAAACGGACAACGGCAACATTATCGCTCTGCTTTTTATAATTTGAAAACCGTACTTCTTCTTTTCCGACACGTATCGGCATGTCCGAAAACAGGACAATCAACGCGTCGGGCTGCCTGTTTTTAAGCGACAGCAGCAGTTCTTCGGCCCGGCGGACATCCGTATAGGTTTTGGTCTGTTCTATCGATTCTATGCTTGCTCTTATCTCGTTTACCGAATCCGACGCATATAACAGCACATCGGGTTCGCGGTTCAGATTTACAACGGTAACCGGTGTTCCCGGAGGAAGCTCGCCGACATACTTCTGCGCGTCTTTTTTAGCCGCATCCAGCCTTGTCGGCTTTACGTCCGTCGATGACATGCTTAAAGAAGAATCTATCGCTATGACAACGGGCTGTGACGTATGGACCCCTGACTTCAGCGCAAAACCGGACAGCGCCAGTACGATTAATACTGCGCAGAGAAGCTGCAGGAACAATAAAAGGTTTTTTCGAAGTTTCTGCCACGGCGTTGCGGCCTGCATGTCGCGAAGAACTTTCTGCCACAGGATATGGCTTGAAACAACAACCTTTTCCCTTTTTTGCTTCATTATATATAATATTATTATCAGCGGAACGGCTGTAAGCCCGATTAACCCGAATGGGGTCGCAAACGTCAAGCGCTGTCACATCCTTTTATATTTCCATACTTCTTACGGCATATCGGCTGGAATCGGCTCTTTTCGTAAATGGATGCTTTATTTGGCTTTACCATTTTACATGATGAAACTATCATGCAGCTGTCAGCCTGCTACTTTTAAAACCATCTCCTCAAGAGCCATGTCGGATTGAAGCAGTGTGTAGCGGATTCCGAATTTTTTGCACTGCTGCTTTATATTATTCAAAAACCGCTTCAGCGATTTTTCATACATGTCCAACAGTTCTCCCGATGCAGTCACTTCAATTATATCATTCGTTTCGATATCAACGAGTTCAAGCGCTCCGTCCAGTTCCGGCGCCAATTCCTGCGGGGAAAGTATATGGCAGAGATAAACCTCCTGCTTCATGTACCTGAGATATTTCAAACCTTCTTCAAGCCCGCCCTCAACAAGACCATCGGTGATTACAATGCTTATCCCTCGCCCCGTTTTCCACTCCATTTTTCGGAGAGCTTCGGTGAAATTGCTTTCACCTCTGTTTTCAATAATTTCAAGGGCGTTTACGGCTTTTATAAATGAATACGGCGTGCTGTAAGGTCCGAATGTCCCCTGCACCATGCTGTTCCACGGGTTAATATAAACCCTGTCATATGCGTTCAGGCTGATATACGCTAATGCCGCTGCAAGGCGCTTTGCTGCGGTTATTTTTTCAGGCTCGCCGTAGTTCATCGAAAGGCTTGTGTCGAGAAAAATCCTTACGGGGGCTTCCCGCTCTTCCATATACAGCTTGACAAACAATTTATCGAACCGCCCGTAAGCATTCCAGTCAATGCGCCTGAAATCGTCCCCGGCGGAGTATTCCCTGAAATCGGAGAACTCAACCGAAGAACCCTTGCTTAACGATTTCCTGTTCCCGGCTGCATGGCTGTCAATCTTCAAGCCCGTTTTTATCGCAAGCTTCTGTATTTTTTTCAGTGTCTCGTTATCTATTATTTTCACGGATACGTTTTCACTTCCTTTATGATTTCCTCAATCAGCGCGTCCGGTGTAATTTCATCGGACACGGCGTCAAAGTTCAGGAATATCCTGTGCCTTAACGCCGGGTAAGCGACACTTTGGATATCTTCAAACGACACATTATACCGTCCGCTCAGCAAAGCCCTGATTCTTGCTGTAGAAACCACTGCCTGCGCACCTCTTGGGCTTGATCCGTAATGGACGTATTTTTTCGTGATCGGAGGCGAGCCGATCTGTTCGGGATGGGTTGCCATTACAATCCTTAGCGCGTAATCAAGCACAGGCTCCGCTATCGGTATTTCCCGTGCAATATTCTGTATATAAATGATTTCTTCCGCATTCGTCACGGCTTCGATTTTTTCTTCGCTGCCCGCGGTTGTAAGCTGGACAATCCCTTTCAGTTCGTCAAAACCGGGGAACGGAACGTTGAGTTTGAACAAAAACCTGTCCAGCTGCGCTTCAGGCAGCGGATATGTGCCTTCCATTTCGATAGGGTTCTGTGTCGCCATTACAAAAAACGGGCGCGGCAGAACATGCGTTGTGTCGGCTACGGTAACCGTGCCTTCCTGCATTGCCTGGAGCAACGCGCTTTGCGTTTTCGGCGTTGCCCGGTTTATCTCGTCGGCAAGGACGATATTGCTGAAAATCGGGCCGGGCTGGAAGTGGAACATGCCTTCGCCGCTCTCGTTTCTTGTTACGATGTTTGTTCCCGTGACATCGGCAGGCATGAGGTCCGGGGTGAACTGTATTCGCGAAAAGCTTAGGCCCGTTACGCTTCCGAGCGTGTTTACAAGCCTTGTCTTGCCGAGCCCGGGCAGGCCTTCAAGCAAAATGTTTCCGCCGGCAAGCATGCATATTATTACCTGCCTTATAACTTCTTTCTGCCCTATCATATGGCGGGAAACTTCCGCTTCGATTCTCGCCACGGTATCCATTACCTTCATGAAATCTTTCTGTTCAGCCTTCACTGTACTGCCCTCCTGTTTATACTTAATACTTTATTTCAACACACGTTAGTTTCCACTATTCCCGCGGTTCCTGGCCCAGGTGTTTCGCTTCCTTGGGCAACAAAGCACATACCCATATCACGCTTCCAATCCTGTACTGTATTCACACAGCGGTCTCCATATCCCGGGCCGCTCATTATCCCGCTCCACAGTTACCTGTAGGCAGCAGGGCGTTGGAACATGTCGCCCTTCGTCACCGAAAGCACCCAAGCCAGAGCCGCGTACCAACCGGAACGCGGCAGCAATGGCTCGACCCGTTAGCCACCCGCTGTGTTATTGCATTATTCCCGCGGTTCCTGGTTACCAACATTATTCAAGCGAACTGAAATAATCTCTAATCAGTGTTTTCAATCCCGCGGGAATCTCCTGCCTTTCCATTGTCTGAACGGCTTGCTGCCTGTATTCGGTAAGCACGTCGCGGTACGGGATCATTGCTCCTTTTTGAACGGGAGCACCCTCTGCATCGGTAAAAGTACTGCTCCCCGATTCAAGCTTATTACCTGGTAGAGTACTCTCGTTTCCTTCACCACCGAGCCGCTCCGGCACATAAATCCGCTCGTACTCCTTTTCTTTCCGCTGCCCCGGTGCGCGCCCGCCTCCGGGCTCGTCTCCTTCATTATACCCGGCGTCTTCGCTTGTCGATCCTTCACCCGCTCCCTGCCCGGAGCCTGACCCCTGGCCTTTTGAGCCTTGTCCTTTCGAGCCGCCGCTTCCCTCTCCGGATTGGTTTCCCTGCCCGTTCTCCGCCGACCGGGTTCCGCCCTGGCTGCCGCCGGCCTGCGCTAAACTTTTATCAATCGACGAAATCGCCCTTCTTGCCGCGCGCGAAGCATTGCCAATCTCTCCGGAAGCCTGCGCGAACGACTGGCCGTTTTCGGCAGCTTCACCGATATTTTCAATTATTTCGGAAATACTCCTGGCTACATCGGAAGCATCCGAGCCCTCCGAGGCGGCAGACATCGCCAATTCCTGAACCGACTCGGCAAACATTGAACCGGCAGGCATGTTTTCCAGTACTTTCTCGAGAATCTCCGCAAGTTCCTTCATGTTTCCTTCCTGTTCAATATCGGACATCAGCTTCGCAAGCTCTTGCTCCAGCAAGTTTTTATCATCTTCACTCAAAGCGTCGGCAAGCCCGGAGGTAAGAGGTGAAGCTGAAAAAGCATCGATCAGTGCGCTAATGTCTTTCAGTGGGTTTGCGGATTGAAGCTCTTTCATTTTATTCTCCATCTGCGCCAAAGCCTTAAGCGCGTCTTCTTCGGTTTTTGCTTTTTTGAATTCATCTTTCAGCCTCTCGAGCGCTTCTTCGAGTTCTTTAAGCTGTTCTTCCGTAAGCTCCGGGTGCTTTTCTTTCTGCTCATTCAGCTTTTCCTCTATGTTTTTTTCCTGTTTTTTCATTTCAGTAATCAATGCTTCCCTTAAACGTGTCTGGCGCCACACCCTGCCGGGGAATAAAGAAACGGCGTAAGCCAGACAGAAAAGCACCGCGGCAGCTAATAAAAACCGGTACCGAATATCGGCTTTAAATTCCCTTTTCAAATCAATCGCATCAACAGCCGCTGCCATATCACGACGCTGAAGCTCCGCGACAGGAGAGGTATCATTCATAAGATACCATGCCGTGATAACACGCTCGTTCAGGCCGAGGCTGTCCGCGGCGATTAATACATCTTTTTTTCGCGGCGTTAAAATAACAGCCGCGATAACCGATAATGAGGCACCCGCCGCAAGTATATAAAGCAGTTTTATTTGAACAAACGGAATTACTGTAAAAAGCGACAAAACGGATATCAGAAGCGCCAGTATGCCCGCTGCCGCAAGCGAAAAAAACAGCGCTTTCAGCCAAATACAAAAGTGCATTTTTCTTTTAAGCGAATACAGTTTCCTGTGCGGGTATTTCATGTCTTAACCTGCCTCTTAAAGTTTTCTTTTTACAGGGTTTAATGCGAGCGTGCTGAAAAAAATCAGCGCTATTGATGATATTATGCTGAACAGGCCGTTTACAATCCACGGATGCATGTATTTCCATATCCCGGTTTCCGCAGCGAGCAGCATTTCAATTTGCCGCTGAATATCCCCTATCCCGACTATATATCCGCCATATCCTCCATACGAGCCGAAATAAAACGACACATACCCGAACACGGGCGATGGGAAAAGCCATTTTACAAAATCCCTGTAGACCGGGTTGAAACCGATGCCGAGCATACGTTCCTTAATCAGGACATAGATTATAAAACCTAAAAACGGGCCGAAAGTAACAAGGCCGAGGAATATATATGTTATTATTATCGACGTAATGTTCCTTTTAAATATTGTAGAGAAAAACACGCCGCACGACGCTACATAAAACGCCGTCAGCAGATAGAACAGCAGCAGTTTCGCTATATCGGCTATGCCTATGCCGCCGAAGAAAAACACTATTCCTATAACTGGAAGCGACGCAACGAGCAAAAGCATCGTATGCGCAATCGAAACCATTATCTTGCCGAGTATAATCGTCCGGGCGGGTGTTGCAGTTACAAGCATCAGGTCAAGAGTTTGTCTTTCCCTTTCGCTGCTTATTGAAACGGCGGTAATCGCAGGCACCGCGATAAACAGCAGTGCGAACTGGAAAGTAATCAAAATATTATAGGCGTTTATTGCCATCCTCGGATTAAAAGACTGCAGCGATACCGGGTTAAGCATGCCGTTTCCGGCAAAGAACAGGAATAGAATGCCTGCCAAAAGCGTCACATAACAGCATATCAATATCGTTGAACGCCACCCTCGCAGTTTTGTTTTCAAATCTTTCTGCAGTATCGGATTAATTATCATTTCCGTTTCCTCCTTCGGTAAGCTGCATGAAGACAGATTCAAGCGAACTCTCCTGCGGCTGGAATGATACAACCTTGATTCCTTTTTCGACAAGCGTTTTAAGGATTTCGGCGTACGTATCGTCCCGCCCGGCTACATCCACGTCAATTATTCCGGAAGCCGTGGATACCGCTTTTATTTCGGGTATTTCCAGCAGCACTTTGACAGCTTCCTCTTCATCTGACAAAACCTTTATTTTCAGCTTACCCGAATGCGACATCTTTTCCGAAATCTCACGCACGGAGCCGCACGCGATAAGCTTTCCCGAGTCGATAATTCCTATTGATGTACATATCTGCGAAAGTTCATGCAGAATATGTGAGCTTATAAGTATTGTCTTCCCCATTGTCGCAAGCTCCATAAGGATTTCCTTCATTTCAACCCTTGCCCTTGGATCAAGCCCTGAAGCCGGCTCATCAAGGATAAGGAATTTTGGGTCATGGATAAGGCTTCGTGCGAGACAAAGCCTTTGTTTCATCCCGCGGGACAGTGTGTCCACATACGCGTCCTTTTTATGTGTGAGCCGAACAAGCTCGAGAAGCGAATCGACAAGGGTGTTTGTTCTTTTTTTGTCTATCCCCTGCATCGCGGCATAAAAATGCAAGTATTCCGTAACCTTTAAATCATCATACACGCCGAAAAAATCAGGCATATATCCGATTTGTTTCTTGACCTGCAGCGGCTTTTTCGAAATGTCGATCCCGTCAACAAATACACGTCCCGATGTCGGGGCGAGCAGTCCTGCGATTATCCGCATCGTTGTCGTTTTACCGGCGCCGTTCGCGCCCACGAATCCGAAAATTTCCCCTTCCTCTATTTCCATGCACAGCTTGTCTACAGCCAGCGTGTTTTTATACCTTTTCGTAAGGTTTTCGGTGCGGACCATCACATTTTTCATTTTGCCACCCCCTTCAGGCTAATTTCCGGTACGCTTAAAAGTTCCCTCATGTATTCCTTGTATACCCCTTGATCGTCCAGATTCTTGGTTTCCTGCGCCAATGATACGACTTTTATCATCATTCTGACCTCTCTGCCCGCTCCGATATATTTCTTTGGATTTTCAGTAATTGTCGTATCATTTTCAATCTCATCCCACAGATTTGTTTCGGCATTATACAGGTAATACTCGTATTCGTTTTTCACGACTTCGAATTGATACTTATCATTTGCATCCTCGACCATGCGGTACTTCATATACAAAGGCAAATATCCTTCAACGATGAAACGCATTTCGGCAACATCCAGTTTTTCGGGAAGCGTGAATACAAATTCCATCTGGCCTGTATTGTTTACCCTTATACCGTTAACTCCTTCATACCATCCAACATCGCCGGTATAATATGTCGGGGTTATTATGCCTCCAGGTATTTCTATTTCTTCGCCTGACTTGAATTCAAGGTTGTTTTCAACGACAATCAGGGACTGGCTGTATTTCTGCGGCTCCTTGCCGTTTACAGTAAAGCCGTAGTCAATTTCCTGCTCGTTCCTCGCAAGAAGCATAAACCTGTTGTTGCCCTGGGTGTTGCTAAACAAATTGTATATGACATTTTCAAAGATACGGCGTCTGTTCATCAGTTCCATGAAATTTTCCGGATAATCGCTCAGGCTGCGGTAATAACTCCGGCAAAACTCGCCGTCGAGATACTCTTCCGGGTGCTTATATACATTGCTGCCGTCAAAGGGAATATCGAGCGGCATGGTTTCCCCAGAATAGATATCTCCCACAGGTATAATGCTATTGCCTATTATGATAACCGCATCGAGCAAATCAAACTGCGTATCATTTGAGATTTCGCCTTTCAGCTTTCCGCCTCTGATGTATATGTTTTTAAGAAGATCGGCTGAAAACGGCACCGTTTTTTTCGCATTGAGAATCGTTGGGGTCCACAGCATAACATCATACTGTTCTATCGATATTTTGTCACCGATTGTATATTTTCCGATTACCTGGCCGCCTGAAGCATTAGACACTGGACGGTACATGTAATAGTAGTAATCGTCGTACTGGACAAAAGGCGTTTGTATTCCGTTATCATTCGAATATTCCATTTTCAGCGTACCTCTTTTGTCATTGAATACGCCTATTGCCGATATAACCTGGGCTTCATTTGAATCCGGCAGTGGCTGGATAAGCGAGACCGTATTCGTTATTGCCGAGTGATAGCGGCTTTTATAACCGAAAAGATACATGCCCGCGAGGAATGTAATCGACAGGGCAGGAATAAGAAACCATGCCCAATCCCTGCGGTCGAACTTTTTAAGGACAAGGTACAGGACAGGTCCCGCAAGAATTATATATACAATAAGACAAACAAACATCAGCACAAGCGGCGGTTTCTTGTCGCTTGGGATCTCATTCGCAAGATATTTTATATCAATTGATCTGCCGTATACCTGCTTCTGATAATAACCGTTCCCATATTCGTAAAAACGCTGGACGCTCATGTCCATATGGCGAAGCATAAAATCGAAAAAAGTTGTCTTGTCGCGCCACGAAATAAAAGGCTCGGCCGCGGGCTCGAACGTGAGTACGAAAATATGTCCTCTTTCCTTGCGATACTTGAGGACGAGCGGATTTTTTTCACTTCCCGCGATTATATCATTGTCAATGAACCTCGGCGGTATGCCGGGTGCCGCAATCGATATATCCGGCGGATAATATTCAAAACCTTTTTCGCCCGCTGCAAGCTTAAGAACCATCTGCGGGACTTCCCTGCCCGTAAATTTCTCCAGTTCGGCAGTGCTGTCAATATCTGCCGTGCTGTTTATTTTGAACGGTTTCAGGCTGTCCGGCAGGCCGTTATATACCTTCTGCCAGTTCAGCCCTGTACCGATTATCAGCGTTCCGCCTGTGTCAACCCATTTTTCGAGCGTTTCTGCCTGCTCCCTGTTTAACAGCCCAGTATCGTATTTACTTATAATCAGGTAATCAAAACTGTCCATAACTTCCGATTTTTCGGGGAATGTGTCCCTGTCGAGCGGGACCACAACAGCTTCTCTTTTATCATAGTTTGTTCCCTGTTCTGAATCCTGAATCGCCGATGGCGGGATCTCACCCGCGGCTATCATAAGCTTGATTTTCTCATCGCTGATTACATTCATCGCTAAGGGAATTGTTTTTCCGCCAAGCCAGGCGAACGCCGACGGGTCCTCGGAAAGAACACCAATCAGCATTATCTCGGGCGGCAAAAGCCTCGTAAATTTAAAGTCTGCTTCCGCGACGGTTTTTTTCTTGTCCACAAGCCTGATATCAAGGCTTCTTTGCGCCGAAACAACAGGCACCTCGAAATAAAACTCATACTTGATGCCCGCTTTCATTTCAACAGGCTTCGCAATAATTATCTTCCTGGATTGATCAAGATTTGCTTCTACCTGAAGTTCGCCTGATATGTCTTTTTCGGTGGATAATGCCTTTATATGAAGAGGGGACCAGGCCCCAAGTTTTCCTATCCCGTTAAACCCGCATTCAACATCAATCCGGATAGATTCGTCTTTCTGATCCGCTGAAGATATGACAGACGGAAGATTAGCAATCACCATCAGAATAATCAGAATAACAAGCGGCAGTTTTCTGTTATGCTCTCGCAAGGTTAACACCCCTCTTATGTAAAATATAAACCCTAAACAGTATAATAACCCTATTTACTTAATAGACGCAAACAATAAAAAAAAGTTTCATCCTGCCGCACCTTTCAGGTTTACTTAATTATTTGAACAAATTAAACCAGTATCATATATTTTCCGCCTGCTTCACGTTTTATAAGTCCTTTCATTTCAAGGCTTAACAGTACACGGTGAAGGAGCTGAAGCTCTATAGAAAGCCTGCTGTGTATTTCGTCTATCTGCAGCGGCTCAACAGCAAGTATTTCCATCACCTTTCTTTCTTCGGCATCAAGCGAATCCGGGATTTTCTTCCTGTTTCTGTAGTCGTCAAGGCTAACTACGATATTCTTTTTAAAGCTGTTATACCATCTGATCTCGTCGATAATATCATGTACCGACGTTACGAGCTTGGCGCCGTCCTGTATAAGCTTGTTTGTGCCCCTGCTGTTTATGCTGATTACATTACCCGGCAGCGCGTATACGTCCCTTCCCTGCTCAAGCGCAAGCTGCGCGGTTATGAGCGAACCGCTTTTTTCTCCCGCCTCGACAACGAGAACACCTATCGACATGCCGCTCACAATCCTGTTCCTGACGGGAAAATGATGCGGAGCAGGTATCGTTCCTGGAGGATATTCGGAAACAACCGCCCCGTTTTCAATAATCCTTTCCATAAGCCTTCTGTTTTCAGGCGGGTATACGATATCAAGCCCGCATCCGAAAACGGCTATCGTCCTGCCGCCCGAAGACAATGCTCCCTGGTGCGCGGCGGTATCAATCCCCCTTGCCATGCCGCTTATAACGCAAATGCCGTATTCCGCCAGCTCCGATGATATTTTTTTCGTCGTTGAAAGTCCATACCCCGATGCTCTCCTTGAGCCCACTACTCCGATTGATATTTCGTCGCGTCGTAGATTCCCTTTTACATACAGACACACGGGAGGATCGGCGATATTCTTTAAAAGCTCGGGATATGCGTCATCTTCCTGTGTGATAACATCTATATTGTTTAACGCAAGTTTTTCCATTGTTTCATCTACTGCTTTTCTGGATTCCGTCGAAAGTATCGCGTCGATATTTTCCCGGTTCAGTATCCCTGTCTTCGCAAGGGCAACCGCATCAGCCTCATATATCGAAGCAGGAGTGCCGAACAGTTCCAGCAGCTCATTCTTTTTTCTTGTTATTATGCCCTTAATATTTGCAAACCAAATCCATTCCCTTAATTCAGGATTCATCGGTTCCTCCTATCCGAAAAAACTGCGGTCGAGCGCACGGTATTGAATAGCTTCAGCTATATGCACGGTTTCGATTTCCGGCTTTCCGTCCAAATCCGCAATCGTGCGGGCCACCTTCAGAATTCTGTTGTATGAGCGGGCAGTCAGGCTGAGCTTTGAGAACGCCTCCTTAAGAAGGGCGGAACTCTCCCTGTCAAGCCTGCAGAACCGCTTTATCATGGGCGGAGTCATTTGCGAATTGCAGTATATTCCCTCATTTTTAAGCCTTTCCTGTTGTATTGCCCTGGCCGAGTTCACGCGTTTTCTTATGACGCTTGACGGTTCCGACGGCTCCTGTTCGTCCAGTTCGCTGTATTTGAGAGACGGGACTTCAACCTGTATGTCAATCCTGTCCAATAAAGGCCCGGACAGCTTTCCGAGATAATTTTTTACATCCTGCCGGGTACAATTGCACTGCCTCGTTTCATCAAGATAATTGCCGCATCTGCACGGGTTTGCCGCGGCAACGAGCGTGGTCCGGCATGGGTATGTAATTGACGCGTTAATGCGCGAAATCAGCGCAAAACCATCCTCAAGAGGCTGCCTTAAAACTTCCAGGGCGTTTTTGCTGAACTCGGGCAGTTCGTCAAGGAACAAAACTCCAAGATGGGCAAGGCTTACTTCCCCCGGTCTCGGAATCCTTCCGCCGCCTACGAGGCCTACGGCGCTAATGGTATGATGCGGCGCACGGAACGGCCTTTTGCGGACAAGCGACGTCTCGGGAGGCAGTAAACCCGCTACGCTGTATATTTTCGTGACTTCGAGCGCTTCTTCAAAGGTCATGTCGGGAAGTATTGAAGGCATCCGGCGAGCTAGCATTGTTTTCCCGGAGCCCGGGCTTCCTATCATCAGAAGATTATGCCCGCCTGCGGCGGCGACTTCAAGAGCCCTTTTCGCATGGTACTGGCCCTTCACATCGGCAAAGTCCGGTTCTTTATCATAACCGCCGTCTGCCGCATGCTTGTTCCATTCCTCTTCAACAGGTGTAATTTCTGCTTCAGCCTTAGCATAGAGAACCAGTTCTGCAAGATTTTTTACAGGGATAACGCGTATCCCTTTCACCACTGCGGCTTCATATGCGTTTTCTGGCGGAACAATAATGCGATTTATTCCATTATCCCTTGCTGCAATGGCTTTCGGCAGAACTCCGCATACCTGCCTTATTGTACCGTCAAGCGAAAGCTCGCCGCACAGCAGGCTGTCATTAAAAAACTCCGGCGGAATAATACCGGTTGCCGATAAAACACCCGCTGCTATAGGAAGATCATACGCAGTGCCTTCCTTTTTCAGGTCCGCCGGCGCCAGGTTAACTGTAATCCTTTGAGAAGGGAATTCAAAACCCGAATTCCTAATTGCGGCTCTCACCCGCTCTTTCGCTTCCCTGACGGCTATATCGGCCAATCCGACAATGTCGAACGCAGGCAAGCCGTTGCTTATGTCGGTTTCAACCGAAACAATATATCCGTCAATTCCAGAGAGGCCGCAGGATGTGACTTTGCTTAACATAATTAAAACCTGTAACTTTCCATAATATTTATCCGGTATTTTACGGCAAAAAATAAAAGGAGTACACGGAAATACATATTATTCCAATCCCATGTCTCCATTATTATATTGTTTTTTCTGGAATTTTTCAACAAAAACAGGGAAAATTAAGTTTTATTTATTCTTCATTTTTCAACAATCTTCCTGAAGAATTCTATTGCTCCTTTTACATCACTTTCATTTGGGTGTCCTTTTGCAATTCCGCCGATCAACTTAAAAGGCCCAAATGTGTCAAAACCTCTACACCCATAAGTTCCAATCAACCGGCAGGATTTCTCTGTAATGATCTGCTCTATTTCTTTTGTGTAATTTCCTTTTATACCATAAGT
>JAAYXD010000277.1 GCA_012516065.1 Clostridiaceae bacterium | reverse complement strand
TATATAATTAAATACGCAATGGAGTATTGCACCGGGAGGTTATTCTATGAAAAAAAACTTAAAAACCGATAAAATTACACTTGGTGCTTGTTATTATCCTGAACATTGGCCTGAGAGGCTGTGGAAGGAAGATCTGAAACGTATGATTGACACCGGTATAGAGGTCATACGTATTGCAGAATTTGCATGGAACCGTTTTGAGCCCACTGAAGGTAATTATACTTTTGAATTTTTTGATCGGTTCATGAAAGCAGCAGAAGAAACCGGGATGAAAGTTATCTTCTGCACGCCCACAGCAACACCTCCCGCGTGGCTTACTGAAAAGTATCCGGAAGTTTTGAACAGAACTGTTGATGGGGTTTTATTCCGTCATGGAGGGAGAAGGCATTATAATTATAACTCACCGGTGTATAGAAAGTTTACTGAGATTATTGTTGAAAAAATTGCGCAGCATTATGCTCCCCATCCCAATATTATAGGATGGCAGATAGACAATGAAATCAACTGTGAATTAAATGAATTTTACTCGGAAAGCGATGATATGGCATTTCGTGAATTTGTCAGGAAAAAATATGGAACCCTTGAAACTTTGAATGAAGCGTGGGGGACTGCGTTTTGGAATCAGGAGTATACGGATTGGAGCCAGGTCCATGTTCCGCAGCCGGTTGTTAACGGTTCAATGAATCCCCACAGGCTGTTGGATTATATCAGGTTTGTTTCCGCGAGCGCCAGGGAGTATGTAAAATTGCAAAGCGACATTCTCAGAAAATACATAAAGAAAGGTGATTTTATTACTACCAATGGCATGTACGGAAATTTGGATAATCATATGATGACAGATGAGTCTCTGGACTTTTATATGTATGATTCGTATCCTAATTTTGCTTACTGCCTCGATGAAGATATTAGACCTGCCGGCAATTTGAGAGATCGCAACTGGAGCAGAAACTTAAGCGAAGTTCGCTCTGTTTCCTCTAATTTCGGAATTATGGAGCAGCAGTCCGGAGCTAATGGATGGATCAGCCGCATGGAAGCCCCGCAGCCAAAACCGGGGCAAATTACACTTTGGACCATGCAGAGCATAGCCCATGGGGCCGATTTTATCAGTTATTTCCGCTGGCGTACCTGCACGATAGGCACGGAAATATACTGGCATGGAATATTAGATTATTCCAACAGAGAAAATCGCAGAATTACGGAGATAAGGGAAGTATCAAAAAAGATAAAAGAAATGCACGAAATTGCGGGAGCTGAATACAAGGCTTTCTTTGGTGTTTTAAAAGACTACGATAATGTTTGGGATTCCCAACTGGATAAATTGCATCAGAGAATTGAAAATGTCAGCGGTAAGGGAATTTTTGAGGCATCACAGCTTACTCACACACCTATGGACTATGTCTATATTGATGAATGTACCAAACCGGAGGATTTATCGAAATATCCGGTATTGTTTTATCCCCATGCCGTTATAATGACTGAAAAGCGTGTCGCTCTGCTCAAATCTTATGTAGAACAAGGCGGGACATTGATTCTTGGATGCCGTACAGGATATAAAGATACGACGGGAAAATGCGTGATGCTGAAATTGCCGGGATTGCTGCGTGATTTAAGCGGAGCGGATGTGGTGGATTACACGTTTGTAGGCCCTGAAGATGATCCGGTTTACATTGACTGGGATGGCATTAAACTGGAAGCGGCAGTATTTAATGATGTTTTGGAACCCCTGGGAGATGCACGGGTACTGGGAACGTATATAAATAATTATTATTCCGGTAAGGCAGGTTTAATTGGTAAAAAAGAAGGCAAGGGGTATATATATTATTTTGGAGGAACATTCACTGAGAATACTGCAAGAGTATTTCTCCGGAAAACAGGGGTAATCTCTCCCTACCGGCATATAATTAAATTACCGGAAAGCTGTGAACTTGCGGTCAGAGAAAAAGATGATGCCGAGTATTTGTTTGTATTAAATTATGGTAAAGGAACGGAAGTAATCGAATTAAAACAGCATTTGTTCGATTTGTACGAGCAAAAAACTGTAACCGGCTCAGTAATAT
>JAAYXD010000188.1 GCA_012516065.1 Clostridiaceae bacterium | reverse complement strand
GTTTTTTATAATCTATTTATTGTGCCTACGTATACGCGTTTCCGTTCAGCAGTCCGGACAGGCAGCGGAAGAAATGATTTAATTTTGCATATTTGGTTCTATAACGGTGACATAGTACTCTTCGTATGTTAAACCGCTTTCATAGACCCCTTTCGCAATCTCGGGACCTACATACCTTAAATGCCACGGTTCATATTTGTAACCGGTAATATTCTCTTTCCCTTCGGGATAACGGATAATAAACCCATATTCATGTGCCCTGTCCTTGTACCATTGATATTCTTCAGTATCGAGCACACTGTAGTCATTAATGACCACATCGACGGCAAGCCCTGTATGATGCTCGCTGTGTCCTCCCCTCGAATTAAGGCTGTCGACATCTTCCTGTATCCGGCCGCTGTTTATGGCATTTTCCCAAATTTTCTGCTGGGTCGGTATGCTCCTGTAAGTACCGAACGCAGTAATATTCAGGCCTTCTTTTTTCGCGTCTTCATGCATTCTTCTGAACGCGTCAGCAGCTTCTTTTCTGAGGTACTGGGCTCCGCGTCCGGGAGCGCAGTAGCGTTCTTCAAGCTTTTCGAGTTCTGGTTCGTAATTATCGGGCAGTTTATTGTATTTGTTTACCAATACGGTTATATCATTATAGTTCCGGATTTCCTTAATCAGGCCGTAAAACGGGTAATCAAGGCCTATATTGACGTCTGCCACGACGCGTTTTTCATCAAAATCAGGATTCTCCAGTCCATATTTTTCATATCTCGAAGCATTTTCAGGCTTATAATACGGAAGAAGAGAATATTTAGAACCTGCATCTTCCCCGGAAGAGCCCTGAACCTGTTCCTTTTCCGTACCGGTTTGTTGGGGATTATCCTGCTTGTCCGTTTCAGGTTTTTCAGGAGCATTGTCGTGCGTTGTGCTGTTTTGCTTGTTTTCCGCCTGAACATCATTTTCTATTTGATCCCGGGCAGCATTATCATTACCGCGGAACCGATCAATCACGGCAGTCATATCACATCGGTTTATCAGACCTGTGCAAGCAATTAAAATCGCTAAGAGAAATATGTTGAAAAACGTTAAGAATAAGAGCCTTCGTCTTTTGTTGTAGTTCACGGATACTCCTCCGGGAAATATAGTTATGGTACTATCATAACCTCATCAGTGAATTTGTCAAGTTGATTTCGGATATGAAGAACAGATCGGGAATTTATCAAAAGGACATGTCTTGCTTCGCTAACAGCTATTTTATTACGCGGCGCGCACCAAGGAATTTGGCTCTATACTCCGACAACCGCATAATCACAACTTTTTTCTTGCTTGAAGATGCATGTATAAACTGATCATTTCCGAGATAGATGCCAACGTGACCAAGACGCCCGTTATCGTAACGATCGAATAAAAGTATGTCACCGGGCTTCAGATCCGATCTTGATACTTTTACTCCGACGCTTGCATAATCATCTGCCGAACGGGGCAGGGAAATTTTGAACTTACCGAATACATATTTTGTAAAGCCTGAACAATCAAAGCCTTTGGGCGAAGAACCACCGTAAACATAAGGAACACCGACAAATTGTTTCGCATATTCTATTATCTGGGAGGCAAGACTCTGATTATACGGCTGGGCAGATTCGGCGCGCGCAACAAGATTCTGGCTCGCGACCAGATACGGGGCATATACGAAGGCTTCCATGTTGTCTTTAACTATAACCTTCATCCATTCTCCGTACTGTTCGAGCACCTGAACGCGTGTGCCCCGGGGAATAGTCGTAACGATGTCGTGTTCGGAACCCGGGCCGCTTCTGACATTAAGCAGATTTACGTTTACATAATTATACACAGGGGGTTTTGTGTCGGCAACATATTCCGCGAACACATACACTTCCTTTTTTTCAGGCGTTAATACTTTCAGCCACTCCCCGTGCGATTCAAGCACCTGCACCTGGGTTCCTTGCGGCAGCGTTCCAAGCAGTTCGGTATCGGAACTGGGACCCCTTCTTAAATTCAATAAATTAACCTGGACGTATTTGTAAACAGGTTCCGTTATTTCGGCAGGCTCAACAGCAGATTCGACGCTTAATTCGGCTGCAGCTTCCGATGTATCGGAACCGGTATAGGTTTCGGTTACAGTGTTTTCAGTTATTTCAGGAGAAGATTTGCCCGAAATCGATTCATCAGTTTCCGGAGCAATTGACTCGGACACCAAGCCGGAAGAACTGCTTTCCGCTCTGTCTTCAATACCGCCGCTCATCTTTGCCTTTGACGCCGATAAAACATCATAAGCGGAAATTAAGTGTCTTGTATTTGTATATATGAAAACAATGGTTGAAAAAACAACAATCAGTGCCGCCAATATTTCCGAACAGCGCCTTATTATGTTTGTATTTTCCATTGTTCCTCCTACAGCAGCCTGCGAAGCATACCGTCATAATAACCGCATACTTCTGCAATACCGCGCCAAAGCTTAATGTTTTTATCCGCTGCTGCCGCGAATATTCAGCCTTGTCCAATATTATAATATGTTACAAGTAATTTAAATGATTTTATCTTTATGTATATTTTTTTATCTTCATAAATTACATTTTGTTGAGTTCTATTCTATCATTATATTTTTTTTCCTTCAAGATGGAAAATATTTTTCAATTATTTCCTAT
>JAAYXD010000187.1 GCA_012516065.1 Clostridiaceae bacterium | reverse complement strand
ATTTTAAACATCTTTGGATCATGTGTTAAAATTTTACTTGCAGCATATCCTAACAACTGCCAATATTTTGCAGTGCAACCTTTTGGCTGATATATCGGAAATATCAGTTCTCATATATACCGAAAGGTAAATAAAGAGAAATTCGGGAAATCAAATGTTCATAAAGCGGATTAATTTTATATGATAACCACGGTAAAGGATAAAACATTATGGAAACTGTAAAAAAGCTTTAACAAGCGATTACGGTATACCATAGTCCAGAAGAAGTTAATGCATATACGCCTGGCGGGCTTCTGAATGAAGGTATACCGGGTCGGTTGTTTAAAGATATCCGAAAACACTCATACGTGAGTACTTGCTTTGATAAAGGAGGCCGGATAAAACGGGAAACGGTTCTCCCTGAAGAAGTAAGAAAAAAAGAAATAAATAAAGACTGAGTGTTTCGGAATCGGGACCTCACCCGTAAATGAGGCGCTTGGCCGCGTTAAGCGTTAGTAACGGGGCTGAAAATGAGGAGCCTCAACCTCAGAATAAAAGAGGCTGAAAATGAGGAACCCCAACCTCAGAATAAAAGAGGCCAAATTTATTCTAAGGAGGAAGAATTATGAAAAGGTTTCTAGCGATTGCCGTTATGCTTGCAATGCTGCTTTCATTAGTACCGGTAATGGCTGACGACAGTCATGTAATTACCTACTACCCCCTGAGAACAGCGAACAATCCTGGATATTACTTCTCCGGCGCCCTGCTTGACATGGGTGTTACGCTGAATGCAGGTGATGTGGACAAAGACACATTCTTTGCGAAAGCCAGGATAACCGAAGCAAACGGTGATATTCAGGGGACTTTCGGAAGTTTCGGCTGGGATCCTGAAAAAGAGGATTACGCTCTTGGCGACGGATGGGCTAAATGGAACATCCTTGACGCTTATGTTTGCGACGCCGAAGGGAATCCGGCTGAAAGCGGCCAGTATGTCAAAATCGACATTGAATGGGTAACCAGAACGATACCGAGCGGAGAAAGCGATGCTCAAAGGTTCGATGTTCCCGCTACCCGCGCTGCGTGGTACAAGATAGACGGCTATATCTCTTTTGCTTCGATTGAGCTTGTAATCGAGCAGTTGAAGGACATTCCCGGGATAAATAATGCGGTTTATGTCCAGGGAGAAACAAAGCACGATCCGTTATTTGATAAGTTCGAGATAAAAGACGCTCCGGGCGGCGGCACATATGCGCTGTATCGTCCCGAGAACGCGAGCGAGAGCAACAAACGCCCGCTCTTTATCTGGTTCCATGGTACCGGAGAACGCTATCACGGCAGCAATCCGGGCGGTAACCTCATAGGCAACAGGGTTCTGGCATTCGCTGACGAGGAATTCCAGGAAACCCTCGAAGGCTGCTATATCCTGGCTCCGCAGTCGGATACTTCCGGTTGGGGCGCTCACAGGCTGGACGATATGGAAGCCCTTATCTGGCAAGTAATCGAAGAGAATTACGTTGACGTAACAAGGGTTATTGTCGGCGGTCTTTCTATGGGAACAGCTATGGTTGGCCCGCTGGCTGCATCAACAACCGAAAACAGCGTTCCATATGCAGGGGCGATCTTCTGCTCCGGAGTATTTCTGAGCGGCGATCAAATTAATACAATTGCAAGCAAAGGTATCCCTGTTTATCTTGTTGGAGCTCAATCTGACTGGGCTACTTTTGGCTTCAATTCAACTTATAACAGCATGAAGGCTGCAGGCATAGACGTCAAGATGAAATACTATCCGCCGGGACCCGTTTTCGACGGAGAGTTCTACTACGGCGCTCATGACGCATGGAACTATATCTACAACAATCTTGTCGAAGACGAAGACGGCGAGAAGATTTTCGACTGGATTAAAAATCGGAAGATCAATATGCCTGTGAAGGTTACAGCCTCCAAGAACCTCGTCAAACAGGGAGACGCTTTCGATATATTGGTATCATTCCTTGATACTACAATAACGAATGCAGTACGTGTAATCCTCAAGTACGACGGTGACAAGTTCGATTACAAAGGCATAGCTAAGGAAATAGACGGTGTAACCCGCCTCACCACCGATAAAGGAGACGGAGAAGTAAAGACAACACTGATGATTCCGGACTACAATGCAAAAGACTTGCTTAAGCTCCGTTTCGTAGCGAAAGAGGATGCGAACCTGCAGAATGAAGATAATCCGATCACAGCGGTTGTAGAATATGTTTACATGGACAATTCAGGTGCCAAGTCCATAGCGACAGCCATCGGTTCGACGAGCATCTCTACAACAGGCGGAGTTCCGGGTGATACGGACGGAGACGGCATTGTGACGTTGATTGACCTCTCCAACATCATAGACATGTTCGGTGTGAAGAAGGGAGATCCGCAGTGGTCACGTGCTAAGTTCTATGACTTCAACAACAACGAAGAAATCGATATCGCAGATATCGTATATGTAGCAAAACTCATCGACTAATTTTGATCCGAAGGGGTGTACACCGCGAGTATTCCTTGCGGTGTACGCCCTTCTTCCCTATCATGCACAGATATACATATGTATAAAAATAATTTAAAATTTATATATAGAGAGAAACGCGAGTGTTCACTAACCCATAATCCGATACACTGTCTGGCAGCACCGAAATGACTGAACAAATCCTGAATACAGTACAGTTGTATCACATCGGAAGGAAGGAAACGAAATGAAAATTAACGAATTCCTCAAGAGTAAAAAATGGAGTATCATATCGGTTGTTACGTTTTTGGCGATCTTCGCCGTTATTGCCGGTTTGTTTTATTACCAAATCGATAACAGAGTCAATAAACTGAAAGAAAAAATTGACAGCCTCTCCTCCAGCATTTTGGAACTTGAGAATCTACCGCCCGAGATAAAAAGTTCGGTTGAAGATATAATCGGAGAAATCGACAGGTTATCACAGAAACCGGATACGGACACGGATGACCGGGAAGTTGACCCTGAACTGTTATCCAAATTCGACGATATTTTAAAACGCCTGTCCGAGCTGAGTAAAGAAATCGAATCACTGAAAGCTCTGAGCGAAACGATAATGCAGGCGGCTCAACCGGTGGAAGAAACATTTTCGGAAGCCGGGGATGAAATAATAACAGTACCCGATGAAGCGGTTCCGGGAAGCCCCGCCGATACCGGCGCTCCTGGTGAACCCGAAGGCCAGGAAGGCCAGGATGAAACTGACAATCCCGACAGCACCGAAAATCAAACCCAGCCCGAAAATATCATAAAAGCGGGACAGGATTTCATCGTTACCGTTAAAGCCGACAAGGTAGAAAATTTATACGGATACCAGTTTAATCTCAGTTATGATAAAAATAAAGCGGTTTACAAAGGCGGTCTGAAATCTTTGGTAAACGGAATAAACACCATCTTCGCTAAGGATATGAGCGACCATCTGCTGGTTGGCGCGACTATGATCGGCGATACGCCGGGCTATACGGGACAGGATGTTATGATGTGCACAATAGCGTTTACCGCATCTGAAGACATAGATCCTTCGACCTTAGCGATCAGCCGTGTAAACACAGTAGACGCAAAACAGAACTATCTGGAAAACATCGGCGGCTGGAGCATTGATGTGAAAGCTGAATGAAAGGTGCTGTCTTAAAAACATAGAGAGCTTACAAAATATTGATATCCCCTTTCCCCTAAACCTGAAAAAGTAAATTCCACAGCCTGATAATCCGGGGTGGGATTTACTTTTTCAATCAAACTTATAATATCCGTTTCGGGTGCATAATAATTAGCGTAACTGTTCAAACTGCGGTTTTCGTTATTATGCAATATCACTAAATAAATCCTGCAAACATCGGCAACTTACATAAAAAATGGGCTATATTTTTTTTATAGGTATTGCAT
>JAAYXD010000295.1 GCA_012516065.1 Clostridiaceae bacterium | reverse complement strand
TGTCACCGCCGGGATATAATTGACCCATAGCGCCGGACAAGAATTGACCCACACCAAACCAACGGTTTACCATAAAGTGTGACAAATACTTTTATGGGAGATGACCGTATGATAAGGAGTGGGCTAATTAACATGATACGCGAAAATGTGCGAAAAGGAAAGAGTGCATATGCCGTAGGCAAGGAATTGGGCATATCAAAGAACACAGCAAAGAAGTATATGCATCAGCCAAAAACAGAACATGGGCTAAAGGGAAGGACAAGGCCAACAAAACTTGATCCTTTCAAGCCTCAAATAAATGAAATGATGGAGAACGGGATATTCAACTGTGTTGTAATTTTAGAACGGCTGCAAGATATGGGATATACCGGAGGTATCACTATTATCAAAGACTATGTGAAGCCGTTCAGGCCTGCCAGAAGCGCTCCGGTAGTACGAAGATACGAAACATTGCCTGGCAAACAGGCGCAAATGGATTGGGGTATTACCCATTACATAGATGAGAAAGGGGAAATACATAAAACGCCCGTTTTCGTAATGATACTGGGCAATTCAAGGTGCAAGTATGTAGAATTTACAAAGCGATGTGATATCTACAGTCTCTTAAGGTGCATGACAAATGCATTCGAGTATTATGGCGGTGTTCCGGAGACAGTTCTTACTGACAGGATGAAGACCGTAATAACAGGCAGCGAAGCCGGAAAGCCGATATGGAACAGCAGGTTTGAGGACTTTGCATCAGAAATGGGGTTTGTACCGAAGGTATGCCGGGTGAGGAAGCCTCAGACGAAGGGAAAAGTAGAACGCCTTGTAAACTATGTAAAGGACAATTTCCTTCCGGGGAGGAAGTTCAAGGATCTGTATGATTTAAACTCCCAGGCACTTATGTGGTGCAGGAAGGTGGACAGCAAAGTTCATGGGACTACAGGAGAAATACCACTTGAAGCTTTAAGTAAAGAACCCCTGCTGCCGCTGCCGGATAAAGCAGTTCGTGATAAATACAGGTGGGAGACCAGGAAAGTGACAAGAGACGGTGTCGTAAGCTATGATGGTGCAAAATACGGTATACCGTGGCAGTACAGCGGCAGGGAAGTAAGGGTCAGGATATTCGGAGGATTCTTCGAAGTTTACTATGGCGAGGTAAGAATAGCACGCCACAGAACAGAGTATGCATCAGGGAGGATCGTATGGTTTAAGGGACAGTATCAGGGTCTTGCTGAAAAAGGTGGGATAGCGGTACCACTTCCCTTTGCCAGGAAGGAAGGAACAGAATCAGTAGAGATACGCCCATTAAGTGTGTATGACGCACTGGCGGGGGTGATATCCAATGGTTGAACTGGAACATGCCCGAAGCATCCTTTCCGAGCTTGGGCTCGCAACAGCCTCAGAACTCTTGGATGCAAAGATTGAAGATGCAATGCATAAAGAGGCAACTTACCTTGGGTTCTTAAGTGAGCTTCTGAATGCTGAGATACAAGAGAAAAGGCGTCGAAGTGAGGAAACAAGGATAAAACTGTCAAGGCTGCCACACAGGAAAACCCTGGAAGAGTTTGACTTCAGCTTCCAGCCCAGTATAGATGTAAGGCAGATTAAAGAGTTATCAACGCTCGCTTTCGTCGCAAGAGATGAGAATGTGATATTTCTAGGTCCTCCGGGTGTTGGGAAGACTCATCTTGCAGTAGGTCTGGCGATGCAAGCCCTAAGGTCTGGTATGACGGTATACTATACCAGCCTGGCACATCTCATAGCAGACTTGAAAAAAGCAGCACAACAAGACAGGCTTAGCCGCAGGTGGCAAGTATATACCCGGCCAGATATACTGATCATTGATGAAGTAGGATATATGCAGTTGGAGCGTACATCAGCGGAATTGCTTTTCAGGGTCATATGCTCAAGGTACGAAAATGGCAGTATAATACTTACCAGCAACAAATACTTTGGCGACTGGGGCGAGCTTATGAATGATACAGTAATAGCTACAGCTATACTGGACAGATTACTGCACCATTCGCACATCATAAACATAAGGGGTGAGAGCTACAGACTAAAAGACAGACTAAAAGGCGGGGTCAGGGTCGTGCCTCCGGCCGATATATCGGTGAAGGGTAACTCGAAAAATGCGTGACCGGCTACTGAAGCCGGCGATTGATCACCGGCGTTTGGGTCAATTTTTAACCGGCGATTGGGTCAAAAATATTCCGGCGTTGACA
>JAAYXD010000186.1 GCA_012516065.1 Clostridiaceae bacterium | reverse complement strand
CCCTTAAGGCCCGGAATCCTAAGCCGCCAGTCGCCGTGAGTGAGCACTCTGAGTATCCAAATTCCTCCCGCAAACGCGCAAATCATAAAAACGAAAGCTATGTCAATAAGACCATAATCCCCGCTTCTGTATGACATTAACAGGATAATCATGCTTACAATGCTTGTAATGCCGTTAATCGAAATCAGGCGATCAATGGATGTCGGACCTATAATCCCGCGCAAAAGAACCAAAAGAATCAATACCAGCAGTCCTGTCATTATCCACAGCATGCTCATTCCCCCTTAGCACACATTTCAATCTTGTGAATTACACTAATGAGCCGCCAGTGCAGCAAATCAATCCCTGTCTGTTCCGTGAGGGCATGCACAATGAACCTGCCTGTCTCGGGATCAACATCAACACTCACCGTACCGGGGGTAATGGTTATACACGTTGCAAGAAGCACCCTGCCCCAATGACTATCGACAGACGGTTCAAGGATCATAAAAACGGGCTTTGCGGGCGGATCTGAAAACAGCAGCGTTTTAGCCGCGGAAATATTGGCCTGAATAATATATCCGACCAGCAGCAGGATAAAATGCCCCAGGCGTAATAACTCCTTTATATTAGGCGTACCGGGAAGCCTTGAAAAGAGATCTTCTCTCCAAAACAGAACTATAAGCAGCGAGAGAAGCGCTCCGGATAAAATGTGCTGAAAATCAGCCTCCCCGGAAATCACGATCCAAAATATCAGCAGAAACCCAAACAAAACTATTGATCTTTTAATAATAAGTCACCCCCGTTAAGCGGCTCTAATGGTTAAAATGCGTATTTTTTTTTAAAAAATCACCACATTAGTATAAGTGGCACTTTAAAATTCCCGCTTCCATTTCATGACAATCGGGTCGTGTCTTTTTTCAATAAAAAAAAGCGTATGTTCCGCTTAACCACTTAAACATAACACATGGACTACTCCCCATTAAGCATTCCAAAAACAAACCGTTAAATTTTTTTACATCCCAACCATTTCCTTGAATTTATTTAAGGTTACATATCATATAATATAGCACAAAAATTAATGAAGTCAATTGGTAAGTTTCAATAATTCTTTGACTTGTCCGGGCATTCGTTTATGTTTTTATTTTTCAGCAACCGGTACCCGCAACTCGTGTTTGATTTTATGACCCGGTCCAGGATAATGCTCTAAAGCGTACCCTGCAAACCATGCCTGAAAATGCAGGGTTGTCAAAGGCTGTTAAATGTATTCTAGACATACTTATAGTGCCCTTCCGGTTTTAAGTCCGGCAGTTTTAGTCCCAGCTCCAAAACCAGGTAGTTCCTGATATCATAGCACAGATCGCATTTTCCGGCATACTCAGCTTTAGGTACGTACCCATATTCTCTCTTTGCGAGTTTGACCAAACCTCTTATGCCGGTGGACTCCAAACTGTAAAATATCCGGTATTTATCAGGATCAGCCCCATGCGCCAGTTCCCTTAACGGAATTGAAAATCCTGGGCACGACTGCGGAATAAAGCTGCCGTACAAGTCAACATGAAAGTGATAAATACCCGACAGCAGTCCGCAGGACCTTGATTTCTCCAATATCCGTTCAAAAGGCTGCTTCTTCATCACAGGTTTATATGTCTCCAGGGCACGGCCTTTTAAATTAAGCCCATACCTGTTTACCAGCTTCAACAAATAATCCTGCCCAAAAATCCGTATGTACTCATCGAGGGAATGTGGGATACGATCATCCATTGCATTGAGATCGCTCCAAAATTCAACCTGCCAGGGGAACACTTTCACGTTCGCTTTAGAACAGGCCTGAATTAATTCCTTTACCTTCCAAAACGGTATATACTCGTTGTGGTATGGATCTATCGATATAAGCAGCGTGTGTACTCCATGACTTTTCAGTTCAGTAAGAACAGCCTTTGCCGACTCTTCACCCGTATACCAGGATGCATTGGTTTCAATATATTCAATGCTGATATTGTTTCTTCGGGCAGCATCAAGAACATCCATAATTTTATCGGGTTTTAGAAGCGGTTCGCCGCCGCCGATATGAACGGAATGACATCCCAGGCTCTTAAGAACGGAAAAAATCTCATCGGCGATGTGAGGCGTCATGTAGTCGTCGGGCCACTTTGGAGAACTGGAATAGCTGCAGTGCCTGCACTTCGACGAACATTTATAGTTTGTAATTATCCCTCCGGACGCAAGGTAGCTGATTTTAAGCACAATTGGACCTCCCGCGTTTCCATCTCAATGTATATCTTTCCTGTACACTATTTTCCATATTTCATTTCAAAGTAAACATTAATGTAATTGCCTTCCCTAATTCCCTCTGTCTCAATCTCCCCGTTGATTGGGCTCAATAAAATGTAATATTTGTTTTTCGCCGGCATATAGGTATGCATATGAATTCACCTAACTATCTCTTTTGTTTTTACATTGTATAAATACCGGCCGCTGAATTCATCTCCGTTCGCTTTGGTCCAGCGAAAATCCACAACTGCCGTTTCAGAATTTTCCCATCCGCTGATTTCGAAATACGGATCAGGCCGGTCTTCCTGCGGCTTTACATCTTCGCCATAGAATGAAGCGATTTCTTCAAGTTTTGGCAGCGATATTTGCTGCTTTTTTTCTATATCGACAACAATGCTTTCTCCCCAGATCCGCCCGGTATAATAAATTCCGACGCATTTGCCATCAGGCGACCATATAAAACTCACCGTATAGCCTCCGGGTTCCATTTCCCAGAGTACTTCATTTCTTTCAATATCATATATCCTGATGCCTTCATACGGGTAAAACCCGCCAGCTGTTATTGTAGTAACCGTGCCATATGCTTCAGCACGATACTTCCCATCGGGAGAAAGAGATGTTATTGTTTCGTTTTCCCTAATTATGACATCCGTCGATACGGAATCCAATTTGGCAGTATCTGCCGGAACTGTATCCGTTGCAGGTACATTTGCCGCAATTGTATCCGTTTCTTTTAAGCAGCCTGCCATTAACAGAACAGTCAGAAATATGAATATAAAAATAACGATTTCGCGTGCATTTCTCATATAAATCAGTACCGGAATATCTCCTTTCCATGGTTTACAAAAAATCCGTACTGTTACAATAGGGATTATTTCAGCGTGTAGGTTTGCCGGTTACTTCTGCCAAACTGATAAATATCTCCAAAAAAGCTTGCGTTTAACCTTTGCAGTCGGTATATACTCAGCTGCTAATGCTCTTATATCTTTAATCGTCATATAT
>JAAYXD010000253.1 GCA_012516065.1 Clostridiaceae bacterium | reverse complement strand
TCCATAAAGTACATTTTTCTGATATCCTCTAATTGTGCCATCTTAATCATATCCTTTACTCCTGTACGATGATGCTGTCAACATAATCATACAGGAAATTTGATTAAGGTGGCCTAATTTTTTGCCGGTATATGGTACAATTTTAGAGTAGCACTAACAACCTGGCCTTGGAATTTGTTGAATAATATTATAGTTATCGGGATTCACCAGCGTATCATTATAGCAATCTACAGCCTTACCTAAACTTGTTAGCCCAATGGAATCACTTCCTTTACAAATGTTAATAAGTTACAGTCTTGCTATAGACTGTGCCGGACTCGTACCCGCCGTCGCCGGATACATAGTAATACGTCTCAACCCTGTAGGTACCTTTGGACACCTGATATGTCTCGAGGATGGAGGCCGACGAGGATGTTGAGGACGCAGACCAGCTTTTCACGTTCGACCATGTGCCGTTGGAGTTTCGCTGCAAGGTTGACGAGAGATAAATGCTTTTACCGGCGGGCGTTTTCTGTACGAACCCGTATACGGTGGCCGTTCCGCCTGCCGAAATGCTCAGAGAGGTGCTTGCCTGGTTGATGTAGGTATACTTGACGGACATTTCCGACTCCGGCGCTGCGCTTGTTTCCCCCAGAGCCAGCGCTCCAGGCGCTGACACGGTTAGAAGAAGCAACACGCCCAATGCTGCGGATAAAAACCTTTTCTTTGACATGAAAAAACCTCCTCTTAATTTGTTCTCACTAATAAAACAAATCAGAAGAGGCTTTTGTGACAGGAAAAAAGGAATTTTTCAAAAAATTTTTTGACTCCCTATGGGCTTGTGTCCACGCCCGCCGTTTCAACGCTTTCGGCGATTGCTATGACTGGCGATCCGCCAACCGCGGGAACTGTCACTAAAATGCCGCCCCGCCCTTGAATAAGCTATGCATGCTGAAGAGGTATTCAATTTACTTTCATTCGGAAACCATGCCTTTTTCTTGAAACTCATCCCATTTGTCTTTGCCGAAATAAGATATAATGTCTTTAGGTGAAACAAAGGAATATTGGTCTTTTGCAAGAGGGTCATGGAGCTCATAAACACCTTGTCCCACGTTTACCAATGTCGGCATAGTATCCTTGTATTGATACAATACAAACAAATACGTTTCGCCAATTTTGATTTCAGGCATACCTTCCATTATGGGAATTCCATTTTCGGCGTCCTCTCCAAGTGCCGCGAGTTGTTCTTCCACACGCACACCTTTTTGTCCGCCCAACATCCTTACTTTGATGTTTTCAAGAGAATCGCCTTTATACGATGTTATAACATCAACGTCATATATGGTATTAAGGCTGCGATTCCACTCCTCTGTTTCCTCTGAAGGAGGCCGGGCTGTCCGATCATCCAATACTTGAAAAGATATATCTGTTACCTTTCCCAACAGGATTACATTGGCCGCCTCTGTCAATTCCGTGACATCCTTGTAGATAGGCCAGTCCGCCGACATAGTATTGTAATCCACTTCATAAGCGACCGAAGAACCGTTCATATCTGCGTCAACAACGGAAGAGTTTTCGCTTGATGGATTCTGGCTGGCTGAACAGGAAGCTAAAACGAGAACTGCGGCAGCAAGAAGTGCAAGTTTAATTTTCATAATCATTCCGCCTTTCATTATCAAAATGAGCAAATTCCAACCCTGAATGTTTCCTGAACACGCGGCGGAAGCTTTGCACAGGAGCGCCAAGGAAGCTTCGCTTTCCGTAAAAAACAAATACAAGGCACAGCAATATGGGCTGCGCGATCAGCATCCACAGGATGTTTGGGGGAAGATAGCTGTAAAAATCCTGCGGGCCAAAAGCCCCGGCGAACATATCGTACCGCTGGAAAATGATGTTGAGAGGCCCGGCTTCCAACGCGCACCAGGCCATAATCAACACAATGGGTATGACTGCATCCCTGAACAGAAGCATAAGAAACAGGGTCATTGCTATGTAGAAATTCAGCGCGACGGCGCAGTGCGTCAAAGGGATAAGGATGTTTACGGCCGGAAACGGGGCGTATTCCGGGAAAGCGGCCAGATATTCCGAGATGGAGGCGTTGACCTTGCCGAACATGACTGCGACGGCGGCGGCGTGGGGAACAAACAGGCACATAAGCAGCCGGACATACCGATAAAAGATAACCTGCCGGGTTGAGAGGGGGAAGGATTTCAGGTATTCGCATGCCGGAGGCCTGAAGCTTTCCCCGAACATCCTTGCCGTTATCATAACGACAAAGATGCAGGTAAGGTATTGCAGATAAAAATACGCCTTATTGCTCACGGCTGGCTGTCCGTCCCTCCACAAAACCGACGAGAACGCCGCGTCTTTTAATAGCAGCGCCGCGCCGAGGAAAACCAGAAATGTGGCATAATATTTCCAGACGCTGAGGACGTCAACCCGCCTGTCCCACATTATCCGCACCTCCCTGATAGTACAGCCAGATATCTTCGGTCGAAGGCTGTACGGGGATAGCATCGACGGGCATCATATCGGCATCCCCGACCACCCTGTAATACACCGTCGCCCCCTGTTTCTCGGCGGACAGGACGCGGCAGCCGCTCAGATCGATTGGCGGATCCCCGGCTTCCGCCGCTATTTGAAACAGGCGGCCGTTGAGCGAATCCCGGAATTCCGCGTAGCTCCCGGAATAAGTGACCTCGCCGCGAGCGAGCATAACAACATTGTCGGCCAGAATCTCGATGTCGTCAAGAATATGGGTGGAAATCAGGACGTTCCTGCCCGCGAAGCATTCCCTGATGGTCTTGTAGAACGCGATCCTTTCCCTGGGATCAATTCCCGCCGTGGGTTCGTCCAGAACTACCATCTGCGGATTGCCTATGAGCGCGGTGGCGATGCCAACTCTGCGTTTCATGCCGCCGGAGCACTTCCTGTAAGCTTTGTCCAGGATGCCCTCGATATTGACCTGTCCGGCGGCCTTCCTGACTTCAAGGCTCACCTTGCTTTTATCCACGTTCTTGAGCAGGGCGACAAAGCGCAGGATATCCGCCACCTTCAGGTCGGGATAGATATCGAATTCCTGCGGCAGATACGCTATCATGCTTTTGTATCCGTCCGACCGGAAATCAATCCCGTTGATGCTTACGGAGCCTTCGGCCGGCAGAATCGTGGTCAGTATCTTGAGCAGGGTGGATTTGCCGCTGCCGTTTTCCCCGATCAGGAAAGCGATCCCGTCGGGCAAGGCGAAGCTGACGTTCCGCAGAACCGGACGGTTCTTTTTGTATGAATAGGTCACGTTGCTAACCTTAAGCATTTTGCTTCCTCCTAACCCGGGAACCCGTAATTGAGCAATATATAATCGTCAAAAACGACTGGATTCCCGACTATTCCGTACAGATAGTATATCATGAACACCTTTTGAGGCTTGGCTATCGCGCCGCCTGCAAGCTCATATGTATGCGGATTCAGATATCTTCTTGTCAGGGCGCTCTGGTATTCGCCCCAATAGTCGGTCGATTTGTTGTACTTTGCCCTGTAGAATATGACGCCTTCCTTTTCAAACTGCGTCAGGAACCCGCAGAACAGGCAGAACGTATTGGACTTTCCGCTGACCGTATACCCGTCTCCGGATTCCACCGCCAGGTTGGATATCAGGGTATTCGCGCACGCCACATGGAAATTGTAAGCCTTTACCGACAGGTCGCCGTCGATAAGCGGGATAAAGGCGAAATTCGGAGGAAGCGCCGAAGAAAACCAGGAGGTGTATATATTCAGGCTGTCGGCGTCGCTTCTGTAGCTCACCCTCCCGCCGTACAAAAGCTCAACGGAGAAGGAGGCCCGGTCGGGAATCTCCTTCTCCGGGATAATGATAAAATCCCCCGAGCGGCTGTATTGTACGTCGCGCCCTTCCAGGGCCAGTTTTTCTATTTCAAACACGCCGTCCAGCCTGAACATCAGGTCGCCGCGCCCTTTTTCCACGGTCACGAGGCATTTGTAATCGCCGTATTCGGAAAGCCTGATATCCCCCTCATAGGACGCGACCCTGTAGCCGCCGCTCCTGTCCGCCGTGACGTACAGCTTATCTTCGTACGAATATCCCTTGGGAAATATGGATATGTAAATATGGCAAAACAGCGCCATGACCGCCAGGCATGAGCACATTGCAGCCGCGGTTTTCGGCGCGAACTTTTTTTGCGCGGCTGCAACCGCGGCGGAGGCTATAAACAGCGCAAACGGCAGAACGAGCGCGCACTTCACCGCGAACAGCAGATCGACGCGGGGTCCGGCGTAATCGATGTCCACCCCGAAAATCAGCGGCTTCTGAAGGGACAGCAGGTTGGAGACGACAATTATCCTGTCCGCATTCAAGAACATGGAAAGAAAGCTGCCGTTCAGGTGGCTGAATATGATCGCGAACGGCGCGGCCAGCAAATACACGAAGGTCTTTTTTAGCAGAGATCCCGCCAGAAAGCCCAGGGATTGGGATATCAAAAGCAGGGAGAGCCACCGCAAAATAAAATATGCTATAGCCAGGCAGCTGAAATACAGCTCCGTTCCTTCCGACACCGACGCGGCAACAATATATAAGAGCGGAACGGCGCAGACGCAGCCCGACGCGATCAGCACCGCTGAAAGCCTGCCCAACAAACAGGCGGGTTTTGAAACGAAACACGATTCTTCCAGAGCATACCCTTGATGCGCGAAATATACCGCCAGGCAAAAGGCCAGAATAAAAACGGCGATCTCCAGATAGGCCAGCGAGTCGAGAAATACTGCATAGTTGATGAATCGCGTTTGATTCATCATGACAAGGAAGAACAGAAAAAACAAAGCGATAAATGCATAAAACAGATAAAGGATGACCGACGAAAATATCACTTTTAAGTTCAAACGGATTAAACGCATTTTGCTATCCCTGCCGTTTCAAGTCTTTATTAATCGAGTAGGAGGTAGGTGATTATTTCACCTACCGACCTCTCACACCACCGTACGTACCGTTCGGTATACGGCGGTTCAATAAGATTTAATGTACTAGCTTATACCTTTTATAGATACTTGTATATCCTATCTTTTCAAGATATACATTCGTTAGAGATGTACTTAGAATTGGACTATTGGAAATCCTCCAATAGCTTTTCCTAGTATTAGCGTATTGCCATGCTTTCTCTTCCGAAGCTCCAAGCTTTTTAAGATTGTAATACTTGGTCTTTATCTTCTTCCACTGTTTCCAAAAGCACATCCTTATTCTTCGCCTTATCCACTCGTCCAGTGATTTCACTAATCTAACCATGTCTGCTATTCCAAAATAGTTTATCCAGCCTATTATGAGTTGACGAAGTTTCAATAATCTGT
>JAAYXD010000185.1 GCA_012516065.1 Clostridiaceae bacterium | reverse complement strand
TATATATACATATATGAAACCATTAAGGACTAAACGGATAATGAATAATAGAAGAGTTAATTCTGATTAACATTTATGCTCAACAGGGCTGTAACTTCCTGAAAAACAACTTATGCGAACTGCACGATAGTAATTTAATGCCTCCCGAATGCAGATTTTGTCATCATGATCGTATCGGTTTGGGAAGGCAATGCCATCTGGATATTGAAAATGACTGGAACACTGATTATGGCCATATTCTTATTAAAGAATGGGGAAAGTTAACCGGGTTATGGGAACGGCTTAGAAGAATAAGAGACTGATGATGGAAAGGAGAATAACACACGATGAAAAGCCGCATAATAGAGTAAGTATTCAAATTAATCAGAGGCAGGATTTATGAAAAAACTACTCTATATAATTGCGAATTCAAAACCCGAAGAACAGTCTTCAAGCAGGACGGTAAGCAGGCGATTGGTTAACGCGATCCTGGAAAAAGTACCGGATGCGGAACTGGATGAGGTAAACCTGTATGAAGATCATATTCCGCAGCTAAAAGGCTGCTATTTTGAAGGCAGAAGTTCAATTGTAAGTCAGGAGGCCAGAAGCAAGCTGACACCGGAGGAACAAAAAGAAATTGCTAAAATTGAATCTCTCTGTGACCAGTTTAAGGCAGCCGATATTTATGTTCTGGTAGCTCCGATGTGGAGCTTATCGTTTCCGGCACCGGTAAAGGAATACCTGGATTGTGTTATCCAGGCCGGAAAGACAATCTCGTTTAAGAACAACAAGCCGTACGGCCTTCTGGACGATAAGGAGAGAGTGTTTATTTATGTTCAATCCTCCGGCGCGAGTATCCCCTGGATACTAAAACCGGCCCTTTCCAAAGGACTGAACTATGTTCATGATATTATGAAATTTCTTGGTATCGGTATCTTTGAAGAACTGCTGGTGGACGGCACCGGCACAACCGAAGAAGAACGCCAAAACGCAATAAAAACCGCAGTGGAAAAAATACCGCAGTTAATTGAGAAACTGTTTTTATGACAATACTTCCGGGGTTGTCAAGGGGAGTTGTCAGAAGAACCGTCCCCTCGGCAGTCCCCTTGACAATTACCGGCAGTATATCGCTACCGCATCCCGGAGAAATTCGGCGCAGCCCGGAGCAATTTTTTCGTAGTACGCGGCAAAACGCGGATCATCGACATACATCTGCGTTATGCCGATATGCGCTTCTTTGCTGTATTCATCCCAATAAAAACACAACCACTTTTTATGCAGTTCACAGGCTTTCTGTGCGAGCTCCCCGCCGGGATCACCGCTTTCTACCGCCAGTTTCAGCGTTTCATTAAGTTCGTCAGTCAGCTTTTCAAGTTCGGCGTACTGCTCACGGCTCATGTTTAGTAATTTCGCATTGGAATGATCCACTGTTTCTTTTCCGTATTTTTCGCGGATTTCCTTTCCATACTTCTGTTCATTATCGTCAACCATCTTTTTCAGGAATCCTTCGAATTTTTCTTTATCGCTCATAACAATTTCCCCTTTCATTGCTTTAATTGTCTTTTCAACATTGGCAATCAGCAGGTCCAACTGTTCGCGTTTACTCTTCAGGGCAGCCAAATGATTCCGAAGCGCGGACAGCCCGTTAAAATCATCCGCAGACAGGATTCTTCGTATCTCGTCGAGCGGTACGTCAAGCTCGCGGTAAAACAGGATCTGCTGGAGACGGTCAACTTCATTCCGCCCGTAAATCCGGTACCCGTTCGAACTGATACGTGCCGGTACAAGCAGTCCTATTTCATCGTAATATCTCAGTGTTCTAGTACTGACACCCGCCAGTTTTGCCAGTTTGTTGACAGTGTATTCCACAGTTTCACCTCCCGTATTTATTACAATAAACTATTACGTTACGTCAATGTCAACAGATTCATTGAAATTTTTTATATAAAACAGCCGGAGCTTACTCTCATATTTACCGTAAGCTGCAGGGGCATATCATCTATAAGTTCTTTTCTCAATCGTTTATTTTTGATATAATAGCAAAAAATAGTAGAAGGAGATAAAGATATGCAGGGAAATCAAGTTCAAATTTTAGTCGCAATGGGTTTTTATCTATTGTTTGTTATTTCAGTCGGCCTGTATTATGCCAGACGGGCAAGTGAAAGTCCCGGTAACTATTTTTTGGGCGGAAGAAAATTAGGACCGTGGATTACCGCAATGAGCGCGGAAGCTTCAGATATGAGCGGATGGCTTTTGATGGGGCTGCCCGGAGTTGCGTATTGGTTTGGCTTAAGCGATGCTATCTGGACCGCGATTGGTCTTGCGGCCGGAACCTATATCAACTGGCTCGTTGTGGCAAAAAGGCTGCGCAGGTACTCGGTTGTTGCGGGAAATGCTATTACCATTCCTGAATTTATCAGCAACAGGTTCAAGGAAAACAAAAAGATCATTTTAACAATTTCCTCACTCTTTATCCTCGTGTTTTTTACAGTTTATGCCGCAAGCTGCTTTGTTACATTCGGAAAGCTGTTCGGTACGCTTTTCGGCATGCAGTACCAGGTCGTAATGGTAATTGGAGCCGTTGTAGTTATTCTGTATACATTTCTCGGTGGTTTTCTTGCTGAAAGCGTCTCCGATTTCTTCCAGGGAGTTTTGATGATTACCGCTTTGTGTTTGGTATTTGGACTGGGCACAAGCGCAGCAGGCGGCATACCGGCCATTATCAATAACATCAAAGAGATACCGGGATTTTTCGAGTTTTTCGGAATTGCTCAACCGCAGCTTGCGGACGGTATCCAACAGATTGACGCAGCCGGCAGGCCTTTGTTCGGACAAGCCGGAAAGTACGGGTTTTTAACAATCATATCAACACTGTCCTGGGGATTAGGGTATTTCGGTATGCCCCATGTATTGTTAAGATTCATGGCTATTGAGAAATCGTCCGAGCTTAAAAAATCAAGGATAATAGGAACGGTCTGGTGTGTTATTTCGCTTTTTGCGGCAACAGCTATCGGTTTGATAGGGAGAGCCTTGTATCCCACGGAATTACTTACCCAGAGTTCTTCTGAAAGCATCTTTATCATTATGTCTACCAAGCTTCTGCCTCCTTTTGTTGCAGGCATCGTACTGTCGGGCATACTTGCCGCTACCATGAGTTCTTCCGATTCTTACCTGCTTATAGCCGCTTCGGCATTCGCAAGGGATATTTATAAGGGCATTATGAAAAAAGACGCTACCGACAAGCAGATCATGACCATATCGCGTATCACGCTTTTAACCATTTCACTGCTGGGTATAATCATAGCTCTCGATGAGAACAGCGTTATTTTCCAGGTAGTCGCTTTTGCATGGGCCGGTTTCGGCGCGACATTCGGACCGATAATGCTTTTCTCGCTTTTGTGGAAAAGAACCACGCGTTCTGCCGCTATAGCCGGCATGCTGACAGGGGGCGGAATGGTATTTATCTGGAAGCTTTTACTTAAGCCAATTGGCGGTGTTTTTGGGATATATGAGCTGTTCCCGGCATTTGTCCTGTCATGCATTGTCATCGTTGTTACATCGCTGATAACGAAGGAACCGGATCAGGCGATTCTGGACGAGTTTGAGCTCGCAAAAACATTTGAGTGCTGACCTTTGAAACAATACATAAAACAGGACAGGAACCTGTCCGGTTCCTGTCCTTCAGTTTATCCTGATTTCTATTTCCTTTGCATGGCAGCACGCTTTTATATCATTTATTGTCTGTTCAAACAATCCAACAAGCTTTTCATCCGCCTCGATAACAACTTTCTCTATTTCGGCCTTCATTGACAGGGCTTTGCCGGTCTTGTATTTTCTTATTTCCGCGATAACGTCCTTCAGCTTTTCACCGAAAAGGATTATATTCTCATCAACGGTTTCTTCTGTTTCCCAGCACAGCCTGTGCAGTGAAATGCTTTTTTCGTGCTTTCTGAAAAAGTCCTGATAGATGTATTCGGTAATATGAGGGACATAAATAGCGTACAGCTTTAACAAATTAAGCATGCAGAAGTACAGCGCGAATTGGGCCGACAAGCGCTGCCTGTGCCCGTGTTTTTCCGGCTGGTACAGGCGTTCCTTGACAATTTCGAGATAATTGTCGCAAAAATCCTTCCAGAAAAAATCATCAATTTTATGCCGCGCTGATCCGATTTCATATTGCTCAAGCAATCTTTCAGCATAAACCATAGTTTGTTTGCAGCGCTCGATTATCCACCTGTCCACGGGCATCAGTTCAAATTCCGCATTGATGTCAATATATTGCAGGTGGGGCCGCGCAAACCTGAACGCATTCCATAATTTCGTAATAAATCTTTTGGCTGTTCCAAATTCATCCATAGAGAAAAATGTATCCGTACCGAGCTTGAAATTGGCAGCCCAATATCTTACAACATCGGCGGAATGGTTTTCAATAAGCTCTTTAGGCGACAGCCCGGCATTCCCCTTTGATTTGCTTATTTTTTCTCCTTTTTTGGCGAGGACAAAACCGCAGACCATTATATCTTTCCACGGAATGTCGCCCGTATGATACAGGCTTTTGACTATCGTGTAAAACGCCCACGTGCGTATAATCTCATGGGCCTGCGTTCTCAGGCTCATCGGCAGAAGCCTTCCGGAAATATCATTTTCTTCGCCCCATCTGGCGTTTATCTGCGGAGTGAGCGATGACGTTGCCCATGTATCCAATACGGAGCTTTCTGGCAGAAATTCATTACATCCGCACGAACATGGTTCGCCGGGTACAGTCTCAACAGGATTCACGGGCAGCATATCCTCACTTGCGGAAATAACCTGCCCGCAGTTCCTGCAGTACCATACCGGAACAGGAACGCCGAAATAACGCTGCCGGGATATGCACCAATCCCATTTGAGGTTTTCTACCCATGACACATACCTGCTTTTCATATGCTCCGGGTACCAGTTGATTTTATCGGCCGCTTTTAAAAACAGCTCTTTGTTGGAAAGAATATCGATATACCACTGCTTTGAAGGTATAATTTCTATCTCCCTGCCGCAGCGTTCATGCACGGCAACGGTATGCATTATGCTTTGTGCCCCGGATAAAAGCCCTTTCTCCGAAAGCATTCTGATGATTTCTCTTCTTGCAGGCGTAACCTCCAGCCCGCCGATCAGCGGAACGCTTTCATCTATTGTGCCGTCAGGCAGAATGACTTTCCTGTAAGGCAGATTATATGACATATACCATTCGGCATCGGTGCTGTCGCCAAATGTCGCGCACATAACCACGCCCGTTCCTTTAACGATATCAACCCTGCTGTCCGTTAATATCGGAATTTCATAGTTATACAAAGGAACAACTGCGGTTTTCCCGATATACTGCCTGTACCTGTCATCTTCCGGGTTTACAAAAAGGCAAACGCAACCGTAAAGCAGTTCAGGCCTCGTTGTAGCTACAATTAAGTCTTCTTCCCCCGATTTAAACTTAACATAATTAAATGTTGTTTCTTTTTCAACGGAATCCAATTCAGCCTGGGCTATTGAAGTTTGGCATTCGGTGCACCACAAAACCGGCGACTCCTTCATATATGCCTTTCCGTCTTTAAAAAGCCTGATGAACGATTTCTGCGATATCCGCTGAACCATAGGGTTTATCGTTTCATATTGAAGCGACCAGTCAACCGAGAAGCCCAAAGACTGCCATAAATCTTTAAATTCCTTTTCATATTTTGCGGCAGTCTCAATACATTTTTTCACAAACTCTCTCCTTTTAAGGTCTTTTGCGGAAATGCCCCATTCTTTTTCAACAAGCCTTTCCGTCGGCAGTCCGTTGTCATCGAAACCGAACGGATAAAAAACATTATATCCCTGCATGCGTTTGAAACGCGCGATCATTTCCGCCTGCGTATAGGAAAAAATATGCCCGATGTGCAGGCTGCCGCTGACAGTCGGAGGCGGCGTATCAATCGAATAGATCTCGCAGCGGCTCTCCGGGTCAAAAACGTAAACGGAATTTTCTTTCCAAAAGTTCTGCATTTCTTTTTCCACTTGCCTGAAATCATATTTTTTCTGCATGGCAATACCTCCTGGTTTTTCGAACACAAAACAAAAAGTCCGCCTTAAGCTTTTTCAATTGCTTAGGGCGAACCTTATGCATCCGCGGTACCACCTAAATTCAGATATTGCTATCTGCACTCTGCCAATACGGGATAATATTCAATTATCCGATATTGCTTTCCCTTTAACGGTGGAAATTTCCGTTGAAGCCTACTGGGACAACGTCCTTTCGGTTCACAGCTCAAAGGCTACTTCCATACTCCCGTCACGAAGATTTACACCAACCATCTTCTCTCTCTGCTTCCGGCGAGCATGTACTCCTCCTTATCAACGCCATTTTGTTTGTGTTCGGTTTTATACCATAATATTTTATAATATTTAAAAAGTCAATATTATTTGTCAGTCAGGTAAACAGCCTTTTCGCTTTTCCGGTAAAACACGGCCGTTGCCAGTATTCCGGCCATTGACAGCACAATAATAAGCACAAAAGGCAGTATTTTCGAGATATCGCTGAGAAGTCCGCCGATATATCCGAAAGGTACACTTACCATCATAACCATTGTTTGAAGCAACGCCATAATCCTTGAACGCTCCGTACGGTCGGCATGGATAGCAACGAGCGATTCCCTCAGTGTGCTCAGAACAGCCATTCCGAGCGCCTCAAAAACCAGTGAAACAGATAATATGACATATCCCCATACACCGGTGTTTGTAATTGAAATCAGCAGGGCATAACCGATTATTGCACTTAAGAATCCTCCATACAACGGTAATTTGAGCTTTGATTGCCTGATTCGCGAGATAACGGTGAAGAAAAGAAAAATGGAAAGTATGCTTCGTACCATTGGGAATATGGGCAGAAGCTCGTCCGGAATACCGATACGGCGGGACGCGATAACCTGCCAGAATGTCATTCCGATCATTGCCGATATCTCTACAATGATACTGATAACTATCGCAAAAATTGTGCCCCGTGAATTTTTTATTTTACGAAGCGCATCTTTATACCCGGACAGCATCTCAATCCATGTCATGTTTCGTGTAGCCTCGCGCCTCATTTTCCCCACTTCCGTTTCCGTTGAGAACCTGTATAGAATCAGTATCTTCGCAGTCATAATCACAAAAGCATTAATATATAGTATCCGGAGCGCCGGCGCGAGTGTCAGTTTTGCCACGAGTAACGAAGAAATCGGCGCAAACAGAGCGGAAAGATTGCCGAAAATGATCACCCAGGAATATATTTGCGTTATCTTGTCTTTCGGCGCGTCCTCTATCAGCAGACAGTCCCACGATACCGTCGGTATTTTCAGCATGCCGTTAAACAACGCGGCAACTACGAAAAACCAAAAACCCTGGCTGGATGCCCATATAAGGCACGGAATACACCAGGACAGAAAATCAAATACCGCCGTGCTTTTCCTGCGGCCCATCTTGTCAATAATTGCTCCCGATAAAAATGCAAATATCATCTGCGAAAACAGACTGATTGAGACCACAATCCCTACCTGTACTTCGCTAAGTCCCAAGGCAAGCTTATAAACCGTCGCGTAAGGCAGGCACAGATTCATTGACAGCCCCCACATCGGTTCAGTATAAACGCAGGCCCGGGGATTGCCGCGCAGCTCAACAAGCGTGCGCAGCAATTGATGCTTCTGCAGAAACTTTTTCATTGCGAACTATCCTCTCCCGGCGACCATATCCGGTCATTAAGAAAAGAAAAATGAAAAAAATAATTTCCGGTTATTCTTTTCTACAACTCATAATTAATCAACATTTTACTACATAATAAATCATTTTTCTACAACAACATCCTATAAATAAATGGGTTTAAAGGCACCGGTTAAGTAC
>JAAYXD010000184.1 GCA_012516065.1 Clostridiaceae bacterium | reverse complement strand
CTAATAGTCAAACACAGATACTAATTAGCTCTTATGGCCGGTTAAGGAGTTTGGTTGGATAACAACAGGAGGTTGTCACGCAAAAACTCCACAACAATTTGACACCGTCAAGCCGTCAAAATCAATTGAAAATTTCCAGCATTATAAGTATAATAAAATTATAAACTTGTGCATACAATTAACACTCAAAACAAATCTCCGGTTTTACGGAGAAAAAATAGAAGGGGGATTTTCGATGAAACTAAAAACCTCGGAATTTTGGTTTGTCACCGGAAGCCAGCATTTATACGGCCCGGAAACACTTGAAATGGTTAACGAACATTCGAAAACGATGGCTGAAGAGCTTGACAAGAAAACATTTTCGCACTGCAAGGTCATATTCAAACCTGTTCTGACAACACCGGAAGCTATCAGAAATTTAATCCAGGAAGCCACCTCCGACAATAACTGCGCCGGCCTGATAACATGGATGCATACTTTTTCACCCGCTAAAATGTGGATTACAGGGCTTACCGACCTTAAAAAGCCTCTCCTTCACCTGCATACGCAGTTTAACCGCGATATACCGTGGGATTCAATTGATATGGACTTTATGAACCTGAACCAGTCAGCCCACGGTGACAGGGAATACGGCTTTATCGGGGCAAGGCTCCGTTTAGCCAGGAAAGTCGTTGTCGGCCACTGGCAGAATCCCGAAGTAATAAAAGAAATTCAAACGTGGATGAGTGCCGCAATTGCGTATAATGAAGGAAAGAATTTAAAAATAGCCCGTTTCGGGGACAATATGAGGCAGGTTGCCGTTACCGAAGGCGATAAGGTTGAAGCCCAGATACAGTTTGGATGGTCAGTAGACGGATTTGGAATAGGCGATCTGATAAAACATATTTCCGATGTTTCCGAAAGCGAAGTAAACCAGTTAATGCAGCAGTACGACACGCTCTATGAGATACCCGGCAGTGTTCGCAGCGATTCGGCGCTTCTTGATGCTATACGTGAACAGGCACGGATAGAGCTTGGAATGAAAAGTTTTCTTACCGAAGGCGGATATACGGCTTTTACAACGACTTTTGAGAATCTCCACGGTCTGAAGCAGCTTCCCGGACTTGCTGTCCAACGGCTTATGGAGCAAGGGTACGGATTCGGTGCCGAAGGAGACTGGAAAACCGCCGGTTTGGTACGCATCATGAAAATAATGAACAAAGGTCTTGAAGAAGGAACTACGTTTATGGAAGATTATACATATCATCTCGAGCCCGGCAATGAGATGATTTTAGGCGCGCACATGCTTGAAGTATGTCCTACTATCGCCGTGTCAAAACCGCGCATAGAAGTTCATCCTCTTTCTATCGGCGGAAAAGCAGACCCGGCCCGTCTCGTGTTCAACGGAAGAAGCGGCAGCGCTATTGCGGCTTCATTAATAGACATGGGAGATCGTTTCCGCCTGATAATTAATGAAGTCGAGGCAATTGAACCAAAACAGGATATGCCGAAGCTGCCTGTTGCGCGCGTATTATGGAAACCGCAGCCTTCGCTGCGTGATGCGGCCCATGCTTGGATTTTGGCGGGCGGTGCCCACCATACAAGCTTTTCTTACGCGGTAACAACGGACCATCTGTCCGACTGGGCCGAAATGGCCGGGATTGAACTTGTCCTGATAAACAGCGACACAAACATAAAAACATTTAAGAATGACTTGAAATTGGCCGATATGATATGGAGGAAGAGATAAAGAATCCGAAACAAATAAGCTGACAGGTTAATATATTGAAATTTTCACCTTTCACCCTTCCGGGTGATTTTTTTTGTCAAAATACCAATACCCGCGAATATTTCCCGGTACACCGTTCCTTCACGAACTGCCTTCCGGATGGCTTGGCGCGATGCTTCCGACGCATTTTTTAGAAAAAACCAACATAAAAAATGGATAATTTGATTAAAAGGTATTGCATTATGAACAAATCGATGATATACTTTTATTTGTTGTCATACATCTGACAACATACATAATATCAGAAAAGCCATTACTATTATCAAGCAAAGCATAAAATAATTGATTGAACATTCACTTATCATTACGGCAGGCATATCGTCCGCAGCTGTCCTTACAATGAGTAATGAGGGTGATTTCTCGGATTTTACCGTTAGTTTGCGCATAGTTGTTAAGGTACGCTGCCATGTTCCGGCTAATGCGCAGAAACAATCAGGCAATATTACCGATAATTTTAAACATCTTTGGAT
>JAAYXD010000183.1 GCA_012516065.1 Clostridiaceae bacterium | reverse complement strand
TGGGTTCGATTCCCATCACCCGCTCCAGAATAAGCATCACCTGTCGATAAATTTTATCGGCAGGTGATTTTTATTTAATCATAAAAAGTATTAACCAAACACCAATAGCTCTCATTACAATTTATTTATTCCAAAAGTCCTCGCTCTTCATTTCTCCATATAAATTAAGTAAAAGAACATCCAAATAATCAATTTTTTTGCGCAGTTGGCAATAAATTGCTTGAATTTTAGGCTTGATTTTTCCAGTCATTTCTGCAATAATTATTACAATAAACGCGCGTTCACAGGTATGGTACAGTATGAGGAGCGAAGATATTGCAAGGCTGGCAGGTGTTTCGAGAAGCACTGTTTCAAGGGTGATAAATAATTACAGCAATGTGCCCGAAGAAACACGCCGCAAGGTCTTGAAGGTAATAGAACAATACAATTACAGCCCGAACAGTTCAGCAAGAGCGCTCGCCGGCAAAAGAACCGACACAATAGGCCTGTTTATTGTAAGCATTGCCGAAAGAAACAGCGCTACCCGTGTTTACCGAAACAACTATTTTTCCCCTTTCATTGACGCGGTGATTGATACCGCAAACGCAAGGGGCGTTTATGTTCTTGTGCATTCAATATTTTCTGTTCACGATTACGCGAAAATCAAGCAGGCTTTTATTGAAAGAAGAATGGATGCGGGAATCATTGTCGGCACGGAGAAGGATATAGGCGTTATTGCGGAAGTCGCGGCGATGGGATACCCGCTTGTCATCATCGACTATTCGCCGGAGGATATTTTGCGGCTTGTCGGAAAAGGGAGAATAGCGGTAATCAACTCGACGGATGATAAAGGAACGCGGGAAATAATAAAGTACCTTCTCGATTCAGGCCATAAGGATATCGGAATATTGGCAGGCAGGGACAATACATATTCGGGAAGGGTTCGATATGAAACATACAGGAAAACATTAATCGAAAACGGAATTGAACCGCGTGCGGAGTGGGACTTGAAAGGCGAGTTCATAAAAAAAATCGCCGAGCAGGCCGTTGTCCGCCTTGTCAAAACAGGAAATCTTCCAACGGCGCTGTTCTGCTGCAACGATGACATGGCTATATCCGCGATGGATGTATTGTCCCGCGAAAACATAAAAGTACCTGATGATATTTCAATAGCGGGCTTTGATGATATAATGCCGGCTTCACTGGTAAAGCCCGCGCTTACAACCGTCCATGTTCCTATATATGATATCGCAGGGAAGGCTGTTGAGCTCGTCCTTGGAATGATAGGGGATACCGCAATGAATATCAGCACTTACACGATGGAAACAAAGCTTGTTATACGCGAAAGCTGCAAAAAACCCGTTTAGAAACAGCAGTTGTCATCTTCTCCGGCCGAAGGCGTTTTATGTTTTCCGCCTGAGATATAAACGGGCGGGCGAGCGTTTTTTGTAAACGCGCGTTCATTAACAAGGGGGAAATATTATGAAATTCGGTTATTTTGATGACTTAAACAGGGAATACGTAATAACAACGCCTGAAACACCATATCCGTGGATAAACTATCTCGGATCGCACGAATTTTTCTCATTGATATCGAACACTTCGGGAGGCTACAGTTTTTACCGTGACGCTCGCCTTAGAAGAATTACGAGGTATCGCTACAACAACGTTCCGAACGACAGCGGGGGCAGGTATTTCTATATTTACGACAACGGCGATTACTGGACTCCGGGCTGGATGCCGGTAAAAAGGAAGCTTGACAGCTATGAGTGCAGGCACGGCCTCGGCTATACCGTGATAACCGGGGAACGCGGCGGAATCAGCGTAAACCAGCTATCATTCGTGCCACTTGACTGGAACTGCGAAGTGAACAGGATAACCGTTACGAATATTTCCGCTTCGAAAAAGGAAATTTCGCTGTTTTCGTTTATTGAATTCTGCCTGTGGAATGCTTTGGACGACATGACGAACTTCCAGAGGAATTTCAGCACCGGCGAGGTAGAGGTTGAAGGTTCGGCGATATACCATAAAACAGAATACAGGGAACGCAGGGATCACTATGCTTTTTATTGGGTAAACACCGGGATTGACGGTTTTGACACTGACCGCGAAACGTTTGTCGGCTTATACAACGGTTTCGACTGCCCGCGCGCGGTGGCTTCCGGCAAATCCTTCAATTCAATCGCAAGCGGGTGGTCGCCGATCGCGTCGCATCATATAAAAATGGAACTTGGACCGGGGGAACGGAGAAGCTTTAATTTCGTGCTTGGCTATATCGAAAACGCGGACGCGGAAAAGTGGGAAAGAAAAGGCGTAATAAACAAGAAAAAAGCGAAAGAGATGCAGGCTGCGTTCTCTTCAGACTCAAGCGTTGAAAACGCGCTGCGCGAGTTAAAAGAATACTGGAGTGATCTTTGCTCAAAATTTGTTGTAGACAGCGGCGATGAAAAACTGAACCGCATGGTAAATATATGGAATGCGTATCAATGCATGGTCACGTTCAACATGTCAAGAAGCGCGTCGTATTTTGAATCGGGGATAGGCCGCGGCATCGGTTTCAGGGACTCAAACCAGGATATCCTCGGCTTTGTCCACCAGGTTCCGGAAAGGGCGCGCGAGAGGATAATTGATCTTGCATCAACGCAGTTTGAAGACGGCAGCGCGTATCACCAGTACCAGCCTCTTACTAAAAAAGGGAACGCGGACATAGGAAGCGGCTTCAACGACGACCCGCTTTGGCTCATATTGTCCACGGCGCAGTACATAAAGGAGACGGGAGACTTCGGTATCCTTGATGAAATGGTCCCGTTCAACTGCGACGAAAATAACAAGGCTTCCCTTTTCGAACATTTAAAACGCTCATTTTATCATGTTGTAAACAATCTTGGACCGCACGGCCTTCCGCTGATTGGCAGGGCCGACTGGAACGACTGCCTTAACCTTAACTGCTTTTCGACGAATCCCGACGAGTCATTCCAGACATGCGGGCAGGCCGACGGCAGGGTTGCCGAATCGGTACTGATAGCGGGAATGTTTGTAGCAATAGGGCCCGAATACGTCGAGCTGTGCAAAAGGCGCGGACTGTATGACGAGGCGCAGAAAGCGCAGACGCATATCGACAATATGATTAAGGCCGTGCTCGAATACGGGTATGACGGGGAATGGTTCCTGCGTGCGTATGATAATTTCGGCAATAAGATTGGCAGCAGGGAATGCGGTGAAGGGCAGATTTTTATAGAACCGCAGGGGTTCTGCGTTATGGCAGGTATAGGTGTTAAGGAAGGATTGGCCGAAAAAGCTCTCGATTCGGTTAAGAAAAGGCTTGATACGAAGTATGGGATTGTACTGCAAAATCCCGCCTATACCGAATATGACCTGAACAAGGGCGAGATAACGTCATACCCGCCCGGTTACAAGGAAAACGCCGGGATCTTCTGCCATAACAATCCGTGGATAGTGATAGCCGAAACGGTTTTGGGCAGAGGCGACAGGGCTTTTGAGGTTTATTCGAAAACAGCCCCGGCGTATCTTGAAGAGGAAAGCGATATCCACCGGACCGAACCGTATGTATATTCGCAGATGATCGCCGGGCCGGATTCGCCGCGGTTCGGTGAAGCAAAAAACTCATGGCTTACGGGAACTGCTTCGTGGAACTATTTCGCCATTACGCAGTATATACTGGGAATAAGGCCTGAGTATGACGGGTTACGGATTGATCCGTGTATTCCCGCCCATTGGACCGGTTTTACCGTGAAACGCGTTTACCGCGGGGCGGAATACAATATTATCGTGCAGAACACGGACCACGTAAACAAGGGAGTTTTAAAACTGATTGTGGACGGCGACGAGATTAAGGGCAATATTATTCCTTTTATTCCGGGCAGGAAAGCATATAACGTTATATGCATAATGGGCAAATAAACAGCGGCAAATATAACAATAAGGGGAAGTGCCGTAAACGCCCCCCTCAATAGCGCATTTCCCCTTGCCGCGCCCAAATTTACCGGTTCATAAAATTGCCTGTTTCATTTTCATAACATATTCTTTTACATACGGAACGCAGTTTTCGCGGTACTGTTCAACTATCTTCACAATCGCGCTTCCTACAATAACGCCGTCTGATACCTTGCAGAAGTGCTTTGCCTGTTCAGGATCGGATATTCCGAATCCGACAGCGCACGGGATATCACTGATTTCTTTAACGAGTTTTATCATTTCGATCACATCATCGCCGATCCGTTCACGTATGCCCGTTACCCCCAGCGATGAAACGCAGTACAGGAATCCGCCGGCATCCCGCGCAATCATGCGTATTCTTTCATTTGATGTCGGGGAAATCATATGGATAAGCTCAACACCGTATTTACGGCAGTACGGAAGAAATTCATCCCTCTCCTCGTATGGGACGTCAGGAACAATAACTGCGCAGACTCCCGTTTCCGAACAGTTTTTCATAAATTTCTCCGGCCCGTAAGAAAAAACAGGGTTCGCATAGGTCATAAAGGCAATCGGGACATCGCATGCCGGCCGTACCCGGCGCAGCATTTCGAATATTTTATCGGTCGTCGTACCCGAAGAAAGAGCGCGTATATTCGCCTGCTGGATAACAGAACCTTCCGCGACCGGATCGGAAAAAGGAATGCCCAGTTCGATAAGATCGGCGCCGGCTTCGGCCATTTCGATAATCAGCCTTTCTGTTATTTCAAGGGACGGATCGCCTGCGGTAATAAACGGTATGAAAGCTTTTCCGTTTTTAAAAGTTCGCTCAAGGTCAGTCATGGATGCGCACCCCCCTGTATCTTGCTATTGCCGCTACATCTTTATCCCCGCGCCCGGACAGGTTTATTACAATAATTTTGTCGTTATCCATCCTTGGAGCAAGCTTCATCGCATACGCAACGGCATGCGCGCTTTCGACGGCAGGGATAATCCCTTCGACTTTTGACAGGTATTCGAATGCGTTAACCGCCTCATCATCGGTAACCGCGACATATTCCGCGCGTCCGATATCTTTAAGGTACGCGTGTTCCGGGCCCACTCCGGGGTAATCAAGGCCTGCCGATATCGAATAAACGGGTGCAATCTGGCCGTATTCATCCTGGCAGAAGTATGACTTCATCCCGTGAAAAATCCCTAATTTACCGACCGTCATAGTCGCCGCCGTTTCAAAGGTATCAACGCCTTTTCCGGCAGCTTCACAGCCGATAAGGCGAACGGAACGGTCTTTTATGAAATCGTAAAAAAGCCCGATTGCATTGCTTCCACCGCCGATACATGCCAGCAGAACGTCAGGAAGCCTTCCTTCCAATTCAGTGATCTGCTTTTTAACTTCCCTGCCTATTATGCTTTGGAAATCGCGCACAATGGTCGGGAACGGGTGCGGTCCCATAACAGAACCGATTACATAATGGGTGGTGTCAATGCAGCGCGTCCATTCACGGAGTGTTTCATTAACTGCATCCTTAAGCGTCTTTGTTCCCGAATCTACAGGATGAACCCTGGCGCCCAGAAGCTCCATCCTGTATACGTTCAAAGCCTGCCTTTCGGTATCTTCCCTTCCCATATATATGTCACATTCAAGCCCAAGCAGCGCTGCAGCAGTAGCAGTCGCAACGCCGTGCTGCCCGGCACCGGTTTCTGCGATAACTCTCTTTTTGCCCATATACTTAGCAAGCAGCGCCTGCCCAAGCACATTATTAATCTTGTGTGAACCTGTATGGTTAAGATCCTCGCGCTTCAGGTAAATTTTCGCCCCTCCGAGCTCGGAGGTCATTTTTTCGGCATAATACAGCAATGAAGGCCGTCCTGCGTAATTTTTCAGCAAATAATCAAGCTCCGCCTGAAAACGGGGATCATTCTGCGAACGGATATATGCCTGTTCAAGTTCTATAAGGGCTTTCATCAGTGTTTCGGGAACATATTGCCCTCCGTGGACGCCAAATCTTCCTGTCGGCATGAAAACATCACATCCTTTATATAAATAAAAAAACTTTTGCCCTGAAAGGGACAAAAGTATTTAACTTCTGCGGTGCCACCCACATTGGCGGTAAAAAACCGCCCGCTCATTACGTATACTGACATATACTCCCTTCAGTTAACGGTAAGGGTTCCGTCGGCGCCTACTGTAATTTCGGGCCGCCCTCGCAAGCCCATTCGGAATATCCTTTATAACCACGCTCACACCATCCGCGGCTCTCTGAGTATAAACGGATATTCTTACTATTCCTGCTCATCGGTTTATCTTATTTAAATCTGATAATAGCACGGATGATAAAATCTGTCAACAAACACGCCGCGCGCGGCGGGAATACCTTCCAACCCCTTTACAAAACATTATCTGTATGCTACAATAAATTCGCTTTATGTTGCCGGACATACCAGGTTACCGGCAAAGCAGAATATACGCCCTCATAGCTCAGCAGGCAGAGCGCATCCATGGTAAGGATGAGGTCATCGGTTCGATTCCGATTGAGGGCTCCAGTGAAAAGTCTTGAAACGCTTGTCGGAACGGAGTTTCAGGACTTTTTATTATTTTATTCCCTGCCTGCTATTTCCCAGATAC
>JAAYXD010000182.1 GCA_012516065.1 Clostridiaceae bacterium | reverse complement strand
CTATTAGCATAAGGCTTATAATATTCCGGATCCCTGGTCACACAACCACTGCAGCATGGGTTAGTAACGCTTGCACCGAACAATTGACCGCATAAACCACAGTTTATACAGAGCTTTTCAGGATTTAATACGCCTTTTTCCAGTATGTCGTTAGCAAAATCCGGGTTGGCCATCGCTGTTTTTGCAAACCCGGCCAAGTCATAATGGCCCGACAAAATACCACCTGCAGCAACATATGGAGCGAATTGTCTTAACCAGCTGAAAGTACCCGTCATAATGGCGGCATCAGGTAATGCTTTCTTAAAATAACTCGCCATTGAATGGAAAAAGGACACGTAATATAACTGATGTTTCTTCTGGAAAGGAGACGGCTTGTCAGAAGGGCTTAAAATATGATTTGCATGATTTCTTCCCATACTGATATTTATAAGCTGAACTCCTTTCTCCAGAAGGATCTTTGCGAGCTTAACCGGCTCTGTATAATCAGGTTCCATACTGCCGTCTTCTTTCATTCCGAATCCATACGGATATGGAATCAAATCCGTGGCATTTAATCTGCATGCTACCGGAATGCCAACCTCGCTGTTAATACGATCAATAATTGTTAGGATCATTCGCGTTCTGTTCTCGAAAGAACCGCCAAATACACTGTTTTTTCTGGTATAAGCGCTCAAAAACTCAACCAGCAAATAACCGTGGCAGGCTCTGACATCCACGCAGTCAGCTCCCGCTTTTTTATATAAAGCGGCTGCACGCACATAATCGTCAATTATTCCATAGACCTCATCATCGGTGAGCACTTCCGCATTATCTATCGGAAGATATGGGTTTTCATAAGCGATTTTAGGCGGTGTATGGAAACCCGGCATCTTGTGCAGCACGGAGCCTCTGCCGCAGTGCGTCAGCTGCACGACGATAAATGGCGGAGAATCCTTGGCTGCTTCTTTCATACCCAAAAAGAAATGTGAAAAAACATCTAAATTGGCATTATTAATCCCCATCATATACGGATTGGTTTTTGCATATTTTGTCGTGAACTGGGATTCAAGCCAAATAAGTCCTGCGCCTCCTGCAGCATACCTGCGGTACCGCCTAAAAGCCAATTCGTTTGGTGCGCCGTTCGTATCAGCATGACTGCCTTCATGAGGCTGTATGGCTAATCTGTTTTTAACAGTTTTACCATAAATATTTATCGGCTGGGCTAATACCGTCAGATCCTCTGATAATGGTAAATCCAACCCCATTTCATTAATGTCCTTTTTCAAATCTTCCAGGGTTTTATAATCAAAGGGTCTAAACAGCATCCTCCAAAACCTCCTTCATGATTTTCCTTGCTGCTTCAGCTGCCAGCCTGTAGTCTTCCTCGGTATCCAAATGCTCGATTATGACGGGGGTATCAGCAGGCAATGTATTAATGATTTCCCGGTATAAAGGTTTAAAATCGAGGCCGCCCGTACCAAGCCTGGTTTCCAAAAGCTCTGTGTTAGGTCTGTGTGGCCTCAGAAATAAATCCTTCATATGCAGTGAAACAATACCGTACGGTCTCAGCTTCCTTACAGCTTCAGCCATAACCTTACCACTGTTAAAATAATCACTGATTGTGCTTACACAATTAATGGGATCCAAATGAACCCCTGCCGCAGGACGATCGATGTCTTCTATAAACCTGGCATAAGCATCCGCTCCGTTCAGAAAATTAAACGGATATACCTCGAAACACATTTTAGCTCTTTTGGGTTTTACAAGGTCAATTATCTTTCGATATTGATCCAACGCATATGCATAAAAGTCCCCGGAGAAATTATTCGGATGAATCGGGTTTTCACTGTCATAGAAGCCGATTATATTGACGCAGCATAGCGCATTTACCTCGTCGGCAATTGCTAACTTTGCCGCTGTATTTTTCACGGATTCTTCAGCTTCAACAGGATCTTTACTGACCGGATTATTTCCCCAGGCACCCACCTCAGCAATGATAATGTTTTCTTTCTCAAAGGCTTTTTTGTATGCCATAACGCGGTCGTGATCCATTATTTCTCCGCGTTTAAACGGAAAACATCCTGCCTGGAAACCTGCCTTTTTATGTAAGGCAACATATTCTTCAGGGTCATCAGTTTTGGGAAATACGTGTCCTCCTAATATCATCTTAATACTCCTTTCTATTGTTTTATATATATGTCTTTATTCCATGCCCGAGCTTGTCCGCCTCAAAAACAGCCTCAATGACCTTCATAACACGCACGGCCTCTTCCGGTTTAACCATTAATTCCGTTTTGCCATCGAGCGCATCGAAGATATTGTCATAATACCGATATGTCGGATTGGGAACACTTTCTATCTGGACTTCTTTTGCCGTAATTTCACTTCTTTTAACCGGAACCTTTATTATTTCATCACCATCGTAAAGAACGTCTATATCATCCTTTTCAGTACAGGAGTCTATAGTTACCACCTTCGTATTGACTGCGCCGTCACCCAGGAAGCTGTCTCTAATCAATTCAATGGAAGCTGTTCCTTTTTCACCGGAAATAAACCAGCGAGGCTTTGCTATAAAAGTGTTGGTGGTAATCTCGATTATAGCACTAAGCCCGCTTTCAAAGTTCAGAAAAATCCTGATATTATCATCTACTCCATGAGCAAAAAGTCTTTTCAGGTGGCAATCAACGGAAATTACCTTTGATTTGTCAAAGCAAAGGAGATAGTCTATTACATGGGACCCCCAGTCTAAAGTCATGCCGCCGCTTCCTTTATGTCCTCTCCATCCATACATCCCTCTGCGGCCATTTTGGATATTAACTTCAATAAAGTAAGGTTTTCCAATATAACCTGAATCCAATATTTTCTTTCCTGTGAGGTACTCCACATCCCAACGCCTGTTCTGATGGTAACTGAGCAGCTTTCCGGTTTCCTTGGCTACCTCAATTACTTCCGCCACATCAGCGCTTGAAAGGGCGGCAGGCTTTTCACATATTACGTTTTTACCGGCTCTAAGCAGCTTCTTAGCCAAAACGGAATGTGAATCATTAGGCGTTGCTATAACAACCAACTGAACATCATCATCAATTAACTCCTGAAGGGTTTCATACGGCCTATAGCCTGCGTCTTCAATTTTTATTTTCATCTCAGGACGAAAATCATAAATTCCCTTCAAAACAGCCCGATCACTTCTTTCTGTAATCCACTGCGCATGCTTGGGGCCAATGTTTCCAAAACCAATAATGGCACAATTATATTTTGTCATTCTGCCCTTCTCCTTTCGTTTTATTTACAGTTGCCCGGTAATTTGCTTAATCAAGGTCTTAATATCATGCCTGCGTTACAAACCAAGCAACTATTCTGTCATATTAATAATAACTAACGGGTTATGCAAATACTCGACAATATTTGAAAACAAACAGACAAATTGTTATAATTATCACATTCCTTTCTTACTTTTTCATAAATACCCTTTTTAAGGGGTCCGATACTATATATTCCAGTAGAAACCCGATATGCAAACCTCATTAAAATAATCATAAAACGCTTTTTTAAATGCACCGAAGCAAATTTTGACTGCTCAAATTCAAATTTTTAGATCGGCAAAAAACAAAAATTCAGGAAAAAAGGAGTTTGCCAAAGAAAACAGGAAAGAAGATGACAGACTTCTGCAGTTTTAGAACAGATTTATACAGGTTTATGATATAACCGAGCACAAAGGAATCAAATAAAAAAACCCAACCGTATAAAGAATCGATCCTGCTCACAGGCTTCTTAAAGCATCAATCGGATTTAAGCAGCTCGCCTTTTTTGCGGGCATATACCCGAATATAATGCCTACCGCGGCCGAGAATCCCATTGCAAGCGCATTTGTTGAGAACAATATTGAAATCTCGATGCCGATAAAGGCAGCAAGCACATAAGCAAGCAGCGCTCCGAACAAAAGACCAAAAAGTCCGCCGATTACAGATAAAAATATCGATTCTATCAGAAACTGAAGGCATATTGTATACGGGGTTGCGCCCAATGCTTTTCGCAATCCGATTTCCATAGTGCGCTCGGTTATTGTCACAAGCATCATGTTCATAATACCGATTCCGCCGACAATAAGCGAAATAGCGGCAATACCCGCAAGCAGCAGCGACATCATCGACATGATCGATTGAAACGATTCAATTATATCGCCCATGTTAAAAATCGTATACGAGTCCTCCTTGTAGTTAAATGCGCGGTTTAAAATACCTTTTATTTTTTCAACGGTTTCATCGGCAAGATTCGTATCCTCGAGATAGACATCAAGGCTCGATATATTCTTTACGCCAAGGCTTTGAAGCGCAGTTGTATACGGTATAATTACAACATCGTTCGTGGAACCCATGCTGAACCTTCTTGAGGCTTCAAGAGTTCCGACTATTGTATATGTGATTCCGTTTATAAGTATTTTTTCACCGATTGGATTTTTCCCGAAAAACAAATCATTGACCAAATTGCTGCCTATAACCGCAACACGGCTTTCATGCTCCAGATCAAGCATATTTATTGCCCTTCCGCTGCGGATAAGCTCGGGATCGGCCTTAAAGTATACTTCGTTTTTACCCTGGATCGACACATTTTCAATAACATTATCTTTATATACAATCGCGGTTTTGCCGGATATTGTCGGCGATATGCCTCCGACGTTCCCAACCGCTTTTATTGCTTCTGCATCATCCCGGGATAAGCCTTGCTTAAGCGGAGTTCCGATTATGTTTATGAATATCTTGTTGCCCCCGAGTTTTGTAACCTCCGCGCTGATATTGTCGGTAGCTCCGCGAACAAGGGTAATTAAGGCAATTATTGAAGCAACGCCGATTACAATGCCAAGCATCGTTAAAAAAGAACGCAGCTTATTTTTCGTTATGTTCATCCATGACATCCTGATACTCTCAAGAAACAAATGGTTTCAGCTCCTGTTCGGATACTATCCCGTCAAGTATATGGACGATTCTTCTCGCGCGGACCGCTATATTGCGGTCGTGCGTTATCATCACTATAGTTATTCCGTCCCGATTCAATTCTTCAAACAGTGAAACAATCTGGTTTCCTGTTCTCTGATCGAGAGCGCCTGTCGGTTCATCGGCAAGAAGAATTGACGGATTCGTAACCATTGCTCTTGCTATTGCGACGCGCTGCTGCTGGCCGCCTGAAAGCTGGTTAGGCAGGCTGTTCATTTTATCACCAAGCCCAACCCTTTCAAGAATCTCCATTGCCTTTCTTTTCCGCTCGGAAAATGGCATACTCGAATAAATTAAAGGAAGTTCGACATTCTGGAGTGCCGTAAGCCGCGGCAGAAGACAGAAGTTTTGAAAAATAAACCCGATCTCCCTGTTCCTGACTGAAGCAAGTTCAAATTCATCCATATCAAGAATATTCCTGCCGGACAATATGTATTCGCCCGATGTCGGAGTATCAAGACAGCCGATAATGTTCATAAGTGTGGTCTTTCCGGAACCGGAAGGACCAAGTATTGATAAAAAATCGCCTTTTTCAACGATAAGATTCACGTTTTTCAGAACTTTCAGTTCCCCCGTGCCGGTAAAATAGCTTTTGCAGATATTGCGCATTGAAAGAACAGGTTTCATCAATTACTCCCTCCGAAATAAGCCCTTGCATTTTTACCTACCCCCGAGAAGAGAATGTCTTCGAGCGCGGTACTATTTTTGTAAAAAACTCTTTCTCCCGGCAAAACGCCGCTTTTTATTTCAACCGAAGTCCCGTCGGTAATTCCTGTCGTAATCATTGCCTTAACTACCGACTTTTTTTCGTCAAGCTTCAAAACATATGGATTGTTCTGTTCATCAAACTGAATAACATTCATCGGCAATAAAACTGCTCCGCGGACGTTATCGCTCAACAGCGTTACTTCGGCGGACATACCCGTTCTTATGCCGTCTTCCTTCATCATATCAATGGAAGCTGTATAAAATGTAACGCCGTTCATTATCTGTCCTTCTTTCGATATGTCACTTATTACACCGGTAAACTCCCTGTCTACCGCTCCGATCCTCACCGTTGCCGTTTTCCCGATTTCAAGCCGCGCAACGTCATATTCATCGACTTTGAAAACAACCTCAAGGTTATCGAAATCCACAATGTCCATTATCTCCATACCGGCCATAAGAGGCGCGTTTTCTTCGGCGCGGATATTGACAACTTCACCTTTTATCTTTGATCTGATTTCGGCTCCGTCCGCTGTCGTTGCGAGCAGCGAGCCTTCTTCAACAATATCGCCTTTTTGGACATGGATTTTCTCTATCCGCATTGCATTTTCAGCTATAACCTTTTGCCTGTTTTTTGATACAACATTCCCGGAAAAGGAATAATAGGTTTCAATATCGCCGGTCTGCGCTTTTACGCTTTTATATCCGATAGTCGACGGACGCATTGCTTTGTACGCTATATACCCTGTTACGGCAGCGGCAATAATACCGGTTGCAATCCACTTTGCAAGCTTAAGTTTCTTTTTAATTCCCATATTAAAAGACCTCTCGTGTTAAAATAAAAAGGAAATGAACAGGCCCCAGCAGCCTATATATAGGTTTTGCCTATGATGGTATAAATATGCACTTAAAATACAGCTAGAGAAGATTAATTTATTTGACGCTTTTTAAAGATGCTTCTTCAAGCCATTATGAAATTATTATTCTTTACCGGCTATAATTAAAAACCTGTGACAAGTAAAATCTATATATCCTTCTTTTTGAATCAGATTATCGATTTCTTTCAGCCTGTTGAAATACTTTTCCGCAGTAAAGTCCGGTACCTGCCATGGTACTGCTTTTAAATAAAACACGATGGCTCCAATATCATAAAATCTTGTTTTCACGATATCTTCCTTTTGTTCAGTTATCTTTAAGCCCGCTTCTTTTAATTTACCAACCGCAATTTCTAAATTCCAGTTATAATACTCATATTTAGGGGCACCCAAAAGTTCATTGATTTCCTTATTATTTAAACCGCCAACCTGCTGAGTTATAAAAGTTCCCTGTCTTTTGAGAACTCTTTTAACTTCCTCAGGAGAATAAGATTCATGCCTGTTTATTACCAAATCAAAAGTTTCAGCGTCAAAGGGCAGGGATTCATCATCATCAATTTTAAATACTTTTACTCCCAGAGGTTCTAATCTATTCCTTGCAATTATTATATTGGGTTCATATCCCTCTGTAACACAAGTATATTCAGGTAATGGGCTTAACGAAGATATAAATTCCCCACCACCCGTTCCCATATCTAATAACGAGGACGCTTCGGACATTCTTATCTTTACTTTATTTCTGTAATTCCAGCTTAATGTAAACTCCTGCATTCTTCTTGTCGATTCTAAATATGAAAAATCCCATCCTTCGAATTTTTCATTAGCCTCGTTAATTAAGTAATCAAACAGCTCATTATCTGCCGGAGTTTTCTTCATTGGTTATCCTCCTCTGTCAGAGCTTAAGATAAAACATTATGTAATGTTTGATACTTTAAATAAATTTTGTGATTTATACGCAATAAAATTTATAAACTCTTCTTCACTGCATGAT
>JAAYXD010000181.1 GCA_012516065.1 Clostridiaceae bacterium | reverse complement strand
TTCCTTGGGCGACAAAGCACATGCCGATAGCACGCTTCTATTATTTTTTATTATCGCATAGCGGTCTCCATATCCCAGGCCGCTCATTAACCCGCCCCACAGTTACTTATAGGCAGCAGGGCGTTGGAGCGTGTCGCCCTTCGTCACCGAAAGCACCCGAGCCACCCGCTGGGTTATAGCATTATTCCCACAGGTCCTGACTCGGGTGTTTCGTTTCCTTGTGCGGCAAAGCACATAATATTAACATCTTCAGATCATTTTACCCGGTTAAACTCTTCATCCGGAACTACGTATAATAAATAAATTGTGTTTTGAAGGAAATTAATGATAGAATAATGATAAAAGAACTACTAATACGGGGTGGTTTCTCCTGATGGATCAAAATAATAAATTCTTAAGCGGTGTATATTACGATTTATATCATAAAAAAATAAGCAAGACCGGTGACAGGCCAAAAACAGACCCCGATGGCAGCAGCGGCCCGAAAACAGGTTCGGGCGGCAGCGAGCAGTTGGAATCCGAATTGAAATCAATAATAGACGAGTTCTATAGTAAAGAGGGAATATCCAATCCCCAGGAAAATGAAACAAAGCCTTTTACCCCGGAAGAGATTAAAGCTGAAATAGAAAAGCTTGTCGGCCTTAATAATATAAAGGAAGATATCGAAGCGCTTATGGATTTTGTCAAGATACAGAAATTAAGGCAGAAACACGGTCTGAAAGGCAGCCAGATTGTGCTTCATACGGCGTTTATAGGCAATCCCGGGACCGGAAAAACGACTGTTGCCAGGCTGATGGGCGAATATTTCAAAGCCCTCGGCGTTTTGAAAAAAGGCCATCTCGTTGAGGTGACGCGCTCCGATCTTGTCGGGCAGTATGTAGGCGCAACGGCCGAAAAAACAAACAGAGTTATAGACAAGGCTCTTGACGGGATTCTCTTCATAGACGAAGCGTATGCTCTTGCCACCGGAGACGACAAGGATTTCGGCAAAGAGGCGATTAACATACTTGTCGACAGAATGGAAAAGGACAGGGAGAGGCTTGCTGTTTTTCTCGCCGGGTATGAAGACAATATGAAGGTATTTCTTGAATCTAATCCGGGTCTGGCGTCCAGGGTTTCGCGAAAATTCTATTTCCGCGATTATACAGGCGCCGAGCTGCTGCAGATATTCCAGCTTCTTATGGATAAGAATCAATATGAAATGTCCGATGAATGCCTTAAAGTTATGGAGAAATATTTCTGTTATTTGTATGATACGAGAGACAGCAATTTCGGAAACGGCAGGGTTGTAAGAAATACATTTGAACGGCTGGTAAAATGCCAGGCCGACAGGCTTGCCGAAGAAAACGAAGTAACTGTTGATATGCTCAAAACATTCACTATCGAAGATATTGAAAAAGCCGTTCCGGTAAAGGACATAATAGTTACGTCGGATAAGCTTGATTCGGTTATGAACGAACTCGATCAGTATATAGGGCTTAAAAACATAAAGGAACATATAAAAAGCCTCGTAAACATGATAAAAACGAACCAGAAAAGAGAAGAACTGGGCCTGCCCGTGAAACAGTTGACATACCATGCGATATTCTGCGGTTCACCGGGTACGGGAAAAACAACGATAGCGCGGATTCTCGGCCGTATATACCAAACGCTCGGCGTTTTAAAAAAGGGACATGTTGTAGAGGTTGATCGCAGCGGCCTTGTGGCAGGTTATGTAGGGCAGACTGAAGAGAAAACAAACAAGGTTATTGACAAGGCTATCGACGGAATCCTGTTTATTGACGAAGCTTACGCTCTCATTGGCGGAGGCAACGATTTCGGCAGGCATGCGATTGATACAATCCTTAAACGTATGGACGACGACAGGGGACGGCTTATTGTAATTGCAGCCGGTTACACAGGAAAAATGCGTGAGTTTATAAACTCTAATCCCGGACTCAGGGATCGTTTTTCGTGGACTTTTGAATTTAAAGATTATACTGAAAAGGAACTTATGGAGATTTTTCTGTTATTTGCGCAGAAACAGCATTATGTATTAAGTGACGAAGCTGTCAGGGTTTTATCGGAGCATTTTCAAAACGTATGCAGGCACCGCGATGAACATTTCGGAAACGGCCGCTATGTCCGCAATCTTTTTGAAAAGGTTGTTATGGAACAATCAAGCCGTATCGGGGCAAATATTGAAAACGTAAAACAGGATGAATTATCTGTTATAACGGAAGATGACGTTTCAAGAGCTCTTCTGCTTATGTAGAGTGGAAATATGCGTTTATATTCCGATGCCGCATTTCGTCGAACTGCTGTTCAACAGTTATTCCGATTCTTTGAACAGAAATGCCAATTATCATCGTTACTAATTTTTTGATTTATGTCTTGTATACAAAAAACATATGCGTTATAATTGTCTTTGGTTGAAAACCTTGAGAATGGCTTATTACAAGGTTTTATTACCAGGTAATATATATTAAATTTTTTATCTTTTCCGCACAATACAATATGTACTGGTGTTGAATCATGTACAAATCAGGCGGAAAAACACTTAGCTAATACTATATAAGGAAGGGTACTGATATGAGCGCTTTTTTAGATCGAATCTGCGAGAGAGCCAAAGCCGACAAGAAGACGATTGTATTGCCTGAATCCAATGATATACGCGTAATTAAAGCGGCTTCAATGGTTCTACAGCGGGGTATTGCCAACGTTGTGCTTGTTGGAAACGAAAAGAGCATTAAGGAGACGGCAGCGGGCATAGACATCTCGGGAGCCGAAATAGTCGATCCGGAAAACTCCGGCAAAATGGACGAGTATGCAAATTACTTTTATGAACTGAGAAAGCATAAGGGAATGACTGTTGAAAAAGCGAAAGAGATAATGAAAAACCCTCTCTACTGGGGAGTAATGATGGTAAAAAAAGGAGACGCGGACGGTATGGTTGCCGGAGCGGTAAACTCGACATCAGATACGTTAAGGCCGGCACTTCAGATTTTAAAAACCGCACCCGGTACTAAACTTGTATCCGCTTTCTTTATAATGGTTGTTCCGGATTGCGAATACGGTGAAAAGGGAACGTTTTTATACGCCGACAGCGGCCTGGTTGAAAATCCCGATGCGGATCAGCTTTCGGAAATCGCCATATCTTCGGCAAAATCATTTAAAATTCTTGTAGAAGCCGAACCGAGAGTCGCAATGCTTTCATACTCGAGTTACGGCAGCGCGAAAAGCGAATTAACAGAAAAGGTAATTGAGGCAACCAGACTTGCGAAATTAAAAGCGCCTCATCTGCTGCTGGATGGAGAACTGCAGGTCGATGCCGCAATAATTCCGGAAGTGGCGGCTTCAAAAGCCCCGTCAAGCCCTCTGAAAGGGAAGGCGAATACGCTCATTTTCCCTGATTTGAACAGCGGCAATATTGCGTATAAGCTGACACAAAGGCTTGCGAAAGCCGAAGCATACGGCCCTATTACACAGGGTATAGCGAAGCCGGTTAACGACTTGTCAAGAGGCTGCTGTGCGGAGGATATAGTTGGTGTCGTCGCGATAACCTGTGTCCAGGCTCAGAATTCCTGATTGATTATATTAACGGGGGGAATATTCAATGAAAATTTTGGTTATTAATACGGGCAGTTCTTCATTAAAATACCAGCTAATTGACATGGAAAATGAGAAGGTACTTGCTAAAGGCCTTTGTGATAGAATCGGACTTGACGGTTCATTCATCAGGCAGACCACACATTTGGGCGACGAGTTCAAAAAAGAGACCGAATTGAAAAATCATAATGAAGCTATAAAGAAAACAATATCTTCATTGACCGACAGCGGTGTTATAAACAGCATGGATGAAATTACGGCCGTCGGGCACCGTGTTGTGCACGGCGGTGAGAAATTCTGCAAATCCGCTCTCATTGATGAAGAAGTATTAAAAGCGATTGAAGAATGCATAATTTTAGCCCCTCTTCACAACGGTCCGAACATGATCGGTATAAAAGCATGCAGGGAGATTCTTCCGGATGTTCCGATGGTTGCGGTTTTCGATACCGCATTTCACCAGACAATGCCTGAAAAGGCTTATATTTATGCACTGCCTTACAGTTTGTACCAGGAAAAAGGAATAAGAAGGTATGGTTTCCACGGCACATCGCACAAATATGTTGCCCAAAGGGCTGCCGCTATTTTGAACAGGCCGCTGGAAACGCTGAAAATAGTAACATGCCATCTCGGAAACGGTTCAAGCATATGCGCGGTTAAAAACGGTGCCGCAGTAGATACAAGCATGGGTTATACTCCGCTTGAAGGCGTGCCTATGGGAACAAGGAGCGGGTCTATAGACCCTGCCATTGTAACAAGCCTGATTGAGCGTGATAATTATGATGCAGCGATGCTTAATGAACTCTTGAATAAAAAATCGGGCGTTCTTGGGATATCAGGCATAAGCAGTGATTTCAGGGACCTTGACGAAGCCGCTAAAAGTGGTTGTGCCAGAGCGGAATTGGCTTTGAATGTTTTTTCATACCATGTAAAGAAATATATCGGGGCATACGCCGCGGCTATGGGCGGACTGGATGCTCTCGTCTTTACGGCGGGGATAGGGGAAAACAACAGCGATGTCCGCAAAAGAATAGTGGAAGACCTGGATTTCCTTGGCATTGAAATTGATAATGATAAAAATAATACAAGAGGAATGGAAATTGATATAAGCAAACCGAACGCGAAAGTAAGGACGCTTGTTATTCCGACAAACGAAGAACTGGCCATAGCAAGGGAAACAGTAAACCTTCTTAACAATTCCAAAAAACAATAACAGTAAAATGTTGCCGTTCGGACGTCCTGGTATGAATCCGTCCGTTATTGCATAACAATTCTTCCGTTAATAACGCGTGTCCGAACGGTAACGCCTGTCACATGCCCGGGAAGGTTTTTCCTCAAATAATTAATTGACAATATATAAAACAGCATGGTAAATTTTTAGGTAAAGTATTTTTAACCGATAATGGTATATATACTTTATTTTTATTATGCTGTTTTTGCTGTAGGGAGTTTACCGAAGACAGCTAATGGGGGTTATTAAATAATGATAGTATGTAAATTTGGCGGCACTTCAATGGCCTCTGCAGAACAGATAAAAAAAGTGTGCAATATAATAACGTCAAACCCGGAACGCAGGCTTGTTGTCGTTTCCGCTCCGGGAAAGGAAAACGAGAATGACGAAAAGGTTACCGACATGCTTATTGCGCTTGCGGATAAGTTCCTGAAAACGGGAGAGTGTGAAAAAGAGCTCATGGCTGTTGTGGATCGATACCGCAAAATCGCAGAAGGCCTGGGCTTGAAAAACGAAATAATAAAAGATATCGAAAACAACTTAAGGACAAGGATATCTCTCGGCTATGACAACAAGGACAAATTTATCGATCGCATGAAAGCAGCCGGTGAGGATAACTGCGCAAGGCTCGTCGCGAAATATCTCAGAAGCGTCGGGTATGATGCTAAATATATAAACCCGAAAGACGCCGGATTATTCTTAAGCGATGAATACGGCAATGCAAGGGTTTTGCCTCAGTCGATGAAAAACCTGGCAAAATTGAAAGAGAACAGCGGCATAATGGTTTTCCCGGGGTTCTTCGGATACTCTCTTTCCGGTGATGTCGTAACATTTTCAAGAGGCGGTTCAGATATAACCGGTTCAATACTTGCCGCGGCCGTAGAAGCCGAAGTGTACGAGAATTTTACCGATGTCGACAGCGTATTTGCGGCAAGCCCGAAACTGGTAAAGAACCCGAAACCGATTTCGGTTTTGACTTATAAAGAAATGCGCGAACTGTCATATGCAGGGTTTACGGTGCTTCACGAAGAAGCGCTTGAGCCCGTTTATAAAAAAGGAATACCCGTTAATATACGCAATACCAACAACCCGCAGGCAAAGGGCACGATGATTGTTCCGAAAAAAGACGTAATGAACGGACCGGTTACGGGGATAGCTGGAGCGGGAGGATTCATCTCGATAAACATTCATAAATACATGATGAATCGTGAAATAGGTTTTGGAAGAAAGGTTCTCGGGATTCTTGAAGAAGAAGCTGTTCCTTTTGAGCATATTCCATCGGGAATAGATGATATTTCCGTTATTCTGCGCAAGCGTTTTGTTGACGATGAAAAACTGTCGATAATAATGGAGCGCATTGCACACGATTTAAAGGTTGACAGTGTTACGATAGACAGTAATCTCGCGCTTGTGATGGTAGTCGGCGAAGGAATGCTCCAAACTGTCGGGGTTGCCGGCCGTGCAGCTTCCGCGCTGGCCAGGGGCGGGATCAACATACGCATGATAAACCAGGGGTCTTCGGAAGTAAGCATTATGTTCGGAATAAATGAAGATGACCTTAATAATGCGATAATATCTCTGTACAATGAATTTTTCAGTTAAGCGTTTATTTAAAGCGGCAAATTTGTGCCGCTTTTTTTATGCCATTTTCAAAATAAATGCCTGCTGCCTGACGAATATTATCTCGCCGTCTTTTTTTGTCGCATTATGTTGACATAGCGAAAAGCCTATGTTAGTTTGAAATATAGAGGTGAGTAAGCTATGCAGAAAAATACGCCGGCTATCGATAATTTCTGTACAACCCTTCCCGTGTACATAACCGAGATGCTTCAGGCAGAATCCGAAAATACCAATACGACCCTGTCGGATGTTCTTCTGAATATACTTGAAAACCACTACGGAATAGGGAATTGGAGAGAAAAGCTTACTAATGATACTTTTAAGCATCTTGAACTGGAAATGAAACCGTACGGTGAAAACTTATGGAGAAAAGAGATTTGCGATAAGGACAAAACATTTAAGGTCTATTTTACCGTAGATCTGCCGTTTAAAGCTGATGTTGTCCTCGAGGTTTCAAAAGCAAGATACGGGATCCAGTTTATTATATATACAACAGCGAAAAAATACAGGAAAATGTTCAGAAGCTTTTATTCGCATTACAGGGACGGATTGCTTAACAGGGACATGCAATTGGAGGAATTCGCCCGTTTCGCCACGATCGGCTACAAGCGCAATTTTACATCCTTTAATATAAAAGAAATTGTAAGCAGTGACTCTTTTGCGTTTAAGCTGACAGAGGACGGGATGTTTCTAAGAAATATTATCCGAATGAATAAGTGGACTTAACCGGACTTGGCATGGAGCAGGGACCTGTCTGGTTACCCGACGAGTCCCTGTTTTTTTGTCAAATGCCTGGAGGTATTTTCATGGCTTGTATGAAAAAAATTGCTGTATTGTTCTGCTTTATTCTTATTTTAAATTTGTTCCCAATATCAACACTTGCGGATAACAATAAAACAGATATTTTCACTGACGTACCTGATGACCATTGGGCTTTTGAACCGGTTCATTATATACGGCGGCTGGGCATAACCGATGGAATAGGAAATAACCTTTTCGGCCTCGGTCAAACGGTTAAAAGATGTGAGTTTGCCGCATTTCTTGTAAAACTTATGAAATGGGAACTTGTTTTTCCGGAAGAATATTCATTTATTGATAATGCTGATATGAATGAGTGGTATTATCCGTATATTGAAACGGCGCTGCTTAATGGAGCGGTTGTAAAGGAATCCGAAAGATTCAGACCCAATGACCTTATAACCCGTGAAGAAATGGCGACAATGATTGTACGGGCTTTGGGATATGACAGTCTCGCACGCCGGTTGCCCGATTTTGAAAATCTGTTTGACGATGTAACCAAAAACCCGGGACATATAGCAATTGCAAAAGATTTTGGCATTATAACGGGATACAGTGACGGGACTTTCAGGCCGGACGAGCATGCGAAGCGCGAAGAGGCTGCTGCAATGATGGCAAGACTGCATCGGAAAATAAACGGTACGATAAATGAAATACACGCTTTTTACGCAATCGAATCCGCAAGCCAGGCACATATGATAAAGCACTTCAATTCGGTCGCGTTTGGCTGGAGCAGACTTGAATATGATAAAAAATCCGGCAGTGTAATACTTAATGTAACAAAAAACAATGATAATGAGTACTCAATACCGCCTTTATTCACGGAACCTGTAAATGAGGCTAAAAGAAACAAAACCGCGGCGCTGCTGATGGTAACAGTTAAAAATGAAACTATTGAAACCGGCAAAAACGGAGGCGGTTTACCGCTTACCGAATATATATTGACGAATCCGCAGGAGAGCGTTAAGACTGCCGGTTTGATAATTGACGCTGTTGCCGGTATTTCCGCATATGGAGAAGAAACCGATTTTGACGGCGTTGTTGTTGATTTTGAAGGCCTGAGAGGGGAGCTTGCGAAACAGTCACTGAACGAATTCCTGAGATTGATAAAGGCCGGACTCGATAAAAACGGCAAAACCCTTTATGTTGCGGTTCATCCGGCAAGAAAGCCCGGACAGGCATATTATGACGGTTACGATTACAAAACGATAGCGGATATTGCAGACAGGATAATATTGATGGCACATGATTATTATGCGAAAGAACTGAACGATTACGAAATGCTGATAGGGTATACGGACACTCCGCTGACGCCGATTGATGAAATTTATTACGCACTGAAAACAATAACCGATAAAGAAACGGGTGTCCAGGACCCGGGTAAAATTCTTCTTCAGTTTTCGTTTGACTCTGTTCAGTGGAAACTGAAAGATGGAAAAGTGATAAACAAATACCCGTACCATCCGTATTACAGTTCAATTAATAACAGGCTTGCAATGGATGATGTGAATTTATACTATTCAGAGGTAAGCCAAAATCCGTACGCCAGGTTTTTTGACCCGGAAGACGAAACAGATAACATCCTGTGGTTTGAAGATTCACGCAGCATTCAGGCAAAAATAAACCTTTCACGAATGTTTGGCGTAAACGGGATTTCCATCTGGCGTCTCGGCAATATTCCGGACTATGAACAATCCGCTGTTTACCTCGATGTATGGCAGGCAATAATGAGCAACCTGGCTTCCGGCAATTGAATTTAATAAACCATTTGATACTTAATTTTCATGACCGTTAATATTGTGTTTTGTTTTGTCCAGGACGCTTATTACCGTTCCGGTGCTCGAAACGGCTTAATTCCTGACCGGCATCGAAACGATGAAAAGGTACAGGATAAAAATCAGGCCGGTTCTTCTGGCTTTGGCGATTGCCATCAATATCGCGTTCGGTATTTACAACATCTACACTCCCGTGGTGCAGGGAGATGCAAAAAATACTTCAATCCAAAAACTATCCAGCCCATGAAATATCTCGTCCGGGATATGGCGACAATCGTAAAAAAATTGGTTTATCCCTCTCCGTATTCAGCTTCATAAGTAGTTTCAAAAATCCCATCGCCGTCAATGTCATAATGGCTGTTTCCTTCACTGTCGATAAAGTAGTCGTATTTTCCGTCCTGGTCGATATCGAAGTACGTATTCCCGTGTTCGTCTGTTTTTTGGTTAGCATTCAATGGAAAAGCATTTCCCTGTTTATCGACGTAACAATCATATACGCCGTCTCCGTTCGAATCTATATACATGTTTCCTTCTTCATCGGTATAAAAATTGCCGCTGCCATCGGGTGGATAAGCCTGGCTGCCGTCCCCGGCATAATCCGTCTGCATGTTGTCTGGCCAGCCGGTTGCAAATGGATCGGCGCCGCCTGTATAAGCGGAATAATCAGGCATGAACATGCCTGCGATACTCGGATCGATTCCTAAAAAATCCTGGTATATCCCAAGTTCAATCCCAGGAAGGTCTTCCAATATGTTTTCTTCAAACATGTTTTCCTCCGGAACGATACCGCCGTCCGGGCCCATATCCGGACCCGCCGTATACGGCAGCGCACCGGAAGCTGTGTTATAATCTATCCCTGCGGCTTTCGCAAGGCTTTTTTCCATAAGTGAAATTGTTGCGGCATAGCCGAAAATGGTCGCTGTAACATTTATTATGATAAATAATACGGTGAAAACCGCAAGTTTTATTTTAGAGCTTTTATTGTACCTGACCCATGCCCAGATAAAAGCGAACGGAAAACCGACAATCGGAAGCAGGTTAATGATAAACATGCCGATTAATGCCGCCGCCCCGGTTTTTTTAACTTTTTTGATTTTTTCACCAGGGTTGGGAAGCGAATTCTCCGCAACGATCTGTTGGTCTTCGGAATTCTCGTTGATACCGGACGCTTCAGGCAATAATTCGAGGGCCGACCCGCAGTATTTACAGAAATTATTCCCCGGTTCGTAAGTTTTATCGCATTGTTTGCATATCAACATGTTTTTCCCTCCGATAATCTCCTGTTTTCTTTATTCATAAGGAGCAGCCGCATTATTAATAACCGGGATACTCGCCTTTCCACAATTCCTTCTTCAGGTTCGGAGCCCAATAACCCATTGCCTTCTTTAATTCACTGTTAAGCAACTTGTCAGCGGAGACCGCGAAGCTGCTGTAAGTTTTAGGGCCCCTGACTGCTGAGGCTTCAAAACCTGACGTGGTTACTGTATTCAAAAGCTTTAACGTATATTCTCCGCCGCCTACAATATCCACATCATCCATTGCAAATCGCCCGTCGGATCCCTTAACCGCGGTAAACCTGAAAAAAACTTTTGCATCTATGTTTGCACGGCCTGCATCAAAACTTTTACCGACTTCAATACCGCCGTTGTACGTGGTGGTATTGCGGATATGGTTTTCCACCTTCGAGAATTCAATGAGGCCGGACCATTGTTTAAATTTTTCCGGAAGCGGAACATCAACTTTAAAATGCATCTCTGTTTTATACGGCCCGATTTTTCCTTTTACAAACGGTGAATTAATGGTAACCTCATAAGGCTTTATGATTTTCTTGTAGTATTCGCTGTTCTCATCCAGTTCACCGCTTTCAAAGCGTTTTTTTGCCTCCATGTTCCTCAGTATCTGCTCGTTTGCCAGTTTTGCGAGCTCCTTTTCATTTCTCTCCCTTTCTTTTCTCAGTGCGTCAAGGTTGCAATGGCAGTCATTATCATATATGGTAAAGGAAAAGGATAAGTATATCTGGTCCATGATATGTTCAAGATTCGATAACATATAATAACGAAGCTTTTCTTCCAGGTAACTCTGAATATAATCGTCGGATATCAGGATCAAATGCTTCATGCAGTCATTGTACATTTGCTCGAGATACTTTTTTATTTTCTGCTCATATGCCGTTACGGTTATCGATGTAGCCTGGTTCCAGTAAGTCTGCCTTGTCTGGTTTATTTTGGGGTAATATGAAGTATGGACCATATGAACTTTTTCCATGTAACGTTCATCCTCGGGATCGATCTGCGCAATTTTTTCATACATCTGATCAAATAATTCAATGTCAGCTGCCATGCTGGCATCAACAATTTCCCTTACGTTTTGTTCCACTCTTTGGTTTACAAGAATCAGGTACTTATTGTATGTATTCAGTTTCGTGTTGAAATAATGAACATTATACCGCTGGATGATAATATCGACAGGGTTGGCATAATCGTAAGGGTTTATTGAGAAGATTGAGTATTCAGGCATAATTTTTGATAACGCGGCATAATATTTCTCAATTGTCTCAACATCGGACTTTGGGCCAATACGAAATTTTTGCATCTCGGAAATGGCTTTATCAACTGCGTCATCAGACGGAAATCTTGCTTCCATCTTTTCCTGGGCCTTTAAAACCTCTTCGTAAAGCTGCCCCAAACCTTCATTGAACGATTCCAATGCAGCTCGCCCCATAGGCGAACTGATTCCCGCAAGGTTTGAATACTGGGAAAGCATTGTGATATCGGGTGCTTTATACACCATCCGTCCCTGGACCTCGCTGATCAGCTTTTTAAGTTTTTCTTTTGCTTCAACGTCTATAAGATCAAGAAAATCCGCTGTTGATACCGCATCAATGGTTTCCAGGCTGTCCAATTTCACCTGCACGGCTTCTTCATTCATCGATTGATCCTTCATCCCGGGTTTTTTTTCGTTTTCTTCTTTCTCTTTCGTCACTTTTACAACAGCCCTCGTTATTGCGAAAAATTTTGCTTTTTTCTCAATTAATTCAAGGGCTTTTTCATGCTGTTTCATTGCCATATATGTGTTATACAATCCTTCAATCGCGGTGGAGTATTCTTCGTCAATCTCCAGCGCGGCCTGGAAACAGGCGTACGCTTCATTATATTTTCCGTTGTCCAGGTAAAGGTTGCCAAGGCTGACCAGGAGCGGCAGCGCTCTTTTTGAGTAATTGCCGGTTACGCCGTCAAGCGTAAGGGCATAATGATATACTTTTATAGCGTCGTCATAATATTGCTTTGTCTGTGCTGCGGGCGAGCCTTCCTGCTGCAGATCGTCAGCGTATGATGCAAGGGCTGCGGCAAAATTACCTGCGGCGACCGTATCCTCGGGGTTTAGCGCGAAAACCGACGCGGCCATCGCAAGGTAGAAATTTTTCGCATTGGTATAGCTTAATGCGAGAGCGACGTTAACCGAACTGAGCTCCTGTATTTCAATATCTTCGGATGTAGGAGTTTTTCCGGAGAAATCAGGCTCCCATTTTATAAGACGGTTGTACTCGTCTCCTGTGTCAGCTTCAATAAAAGGGTAAGCCTTTTCATAATATTTCCTGGCCATTTGCAGCAATTCGGATTTTGTTGATTGTCTCAGTGTTTCCTCAAGCGTACCGCCGGACGATTCAATCTCCTGGAGAAAATCGCTTTGCGAACTGCCTGTGTTTCTTTTGAGAATTTGCATGATGTTTTGTGGAAGTTCACCTGTTCGATTGTAATGAACATAGGCTTGCACTACTTCCCTTGCATGGGAGATGGAAGGTATCTCAAGCGCACAGCCGCTGAACATTGCAAATAACATGCATAAAGCAACCAGCAACACGGATTTTTTCACGATATAACCCCCGATATCAATTTATGGGTTTGAGTGGTAAAGCAATTAAATCATAAGTGCCTGCGAGCTTTATACCAAGTGTTATCATTATAC
>JAAYXD010000235.1 GCA_012516065.1 Clostridiaceae bacterium | reverse complement strand
CCCCCTATGATTTAGCTGCCATTAGCTGCTATTGGCTGGGTATATATGAAAAATCCTTAGAATATGCTAAAAAAACGGTCTCTTTTAGTCCCAGCGATGAAAGATTAAAAAATAACTTAAAAGTTATAGAAGAAAAAGTGAAATCTTATTTAAAACTTTAAAATTCAGGATAAAAAATTCCCCACTCTTTTTTATGGGGAATTTTTCATAGTTCATATCTCTCTCATCACTTATATTGGCATTACTATTATTAGCGGCTAACTCAGTTAATGGATCATAAGGCGCTCCTTCTTGTGTACCCTCTAACAATTTAATATCTGCAGTATTTTCCGGAATACCCCATGAGTTACCTGAAAAGACAAAAACTGCTCCATCTTCAATACGTCCTGCTATACCGCCACAGTATTCTTCACCTCTTATATCAGCCTCAGCAGCACAGCGCTCAATAAGGCTGTCTTCCTCTAGAACAGCAGCTATGACAGCCACATTTTGATTTCCCCTGATATTGCCGCTTACATAACAGTCCTCAATACGCCCCGGACATAGCTCAGCTGCTATTGCCCCAACATTGTTGCCTACCTGGATATCAACACCCGTCAGGGTCAAATTCTTTATCTCAGCATCCTTTTCCAGACGGCCAAAAAGCCCTGCATGATTTAAATGACTGTCATGGATATATAAATTTGAAATACTGAAGCCATTACCATCAAAAATACCTTTAAAAGGCTGTATATTCCCGATGGGTTTCCAGCCCTTCTCGCCATTATAGCCCTGACTATAAGCAGATAAATCAATATCATTCTTCAGCTTTATATATGCCCTTTGATTGGGGTCATGAAACAAAAAGCTTTCCAGTATACCGCTGTTTACCAGTTCAGCTATTTCTGCCAGCTGGTCTTCTGTGGTAATTTCCAATACTTTTGTATCCGCAGCGCTGCCGCTCATATAAAAACGCATCACACGGCCTACAGATTCAGGAATATATACCGTAATACGAGGCAGTTCCAGATCATCAGCTAAAATATAGCCTTCCTCCAAAACTGCATCAAAAACATACAAACCTTCCTCAGGCGCTTCCTCATTATAGTCCTGTTTTGTCTGCCAGCTGACAGGAATGTCTGCCAGTTCTCCGTTCACCACTGCTTCCACTGTATCCGGAAATACGACAGGCATACTGTTTTGCCATCGGATTTCATCGGGTAATGCTTTAAATGCTGTTACAACAGATCCTGTATTTGCTCCTTCCACTGTTACAGTAATGATTGGAACTTCTGCACTGATTATAAAGCCTTCTATTTGTGGGGTAAAAATATAAGTTCCTGCTTTTTCTCCATCATAAGTTGGAGAAGACAGCCAGTCTACAGCGATTATTTCTTCGGTTTCTTCTTCTTTCCACCCCGCAGCAGCATCTTTAAACTGTAAGTCTGGATTAAGTTCCAATATTCCGGATTCAGTTATGTCTGTCTCAGAATCCGTTTGAGACTGGAATTCATCTGTTAGACTTTCATCTTCCTTATCTTCTTTATCTTCTATATCCCCTTTGTCTTCTATGTCAGCACTTTCCGTTTCCAATAGCTCTTCATCATCTTCTGACTGGGAAGCCGTATCCTGCAACGCTTCTTCCTTCGTATCCTCCATTGGAATCTCTTCTAATTTCCCTATCCGCACAATTGCCTTTAAACAGACAGGTAATTTCAAATCTTCCAATGAAGCACCCAGAGCAACCCTTTGACTGGCAATTTCCTCCGGCAGCATATCAAAAGCAAGGATTTCCCTTTCTTCATCAGCAGCATTGTCATCCCCCTTAAGCAATAAAGGCTGCTGGCTTATAATAAATATCATCATCATCATGAATGCAAAAAGTCTTTTTGCCTTTTTCATAATCTTCCTCCTTGTAGATTAAGTTGTTCTGTTAACTTAAAAATGAAAATGAGACCTGAAACACTTCTGGTATAATGGAAATTGCCAAATCACCATTACCTCCCAGAAAGGAGTGCTTAGGTCTCATGGCTATTATACCATTAAATGTCGTATGTCCAAGATGT
>JAAYXD010000180.1 GCA_012516065.1 Clostridiaceae bacterium | reverse complement strand
TTTATTTTCCCAAGGCTTGCACACCACTTTTTTTCGTGTTATTTTACACTTAAGTCGTTTCCATTTGTAGGTTTTTTCTTTTTTAAACCTACCAGAGGTCTTTCAGGTCTCATTTCTTTCATACTAAGTTAACAGAGCCGATCTGTTCCTGCAATCCTTCTTCATCGTATCCGGTCAGCCAGAGGATGACAGTATCAACTTCTTCTTTTGTGCGGCCTTTTTTCTCAGCCTTTTGGACAAGAAGCGGATATATTTTTGCAAACTTCATAGTAAATATTTTCGGTTTCATCATGTATTCTCTCTCTGGTCCATGGTCTATACTGATAGTTGGCATGATACGGCATTGTGCAGATAGGCATCACTGAAGCATTGAAATCAGGGTGGCTGCAATATGGTCCAATGGCACCTGTTTTTGAACCGCTCCTATGTTGTAAGCCACTTTGGGCATCCCATAGACAACGGAACTTGCCTCATCCTGCCCTATTGTTTTTGCTCCGTGTTTCTTCATCTCAAGAAGGCCTTTCGCCCCGTCATAGCCCATGCCGGTAAGGATGATCCCGATGGCATTGGCGCCTGCCGCCCTGGCGACAGAATCAAACAGGACGTCCACGGATGGACAATGCCCGTTTACCTTTTCGCCCTCAAAGCATTCAACCTTATACCTGTCCCCGATCTTCCTCACGCGCATATGCCTGTCGCCCGGAGCGATCAAAACCTTGCCAGGCTCGACGTAATCCCCGTTCCGGGCTTCCTTTACCTCAAGAAGAGAGGTCGCGTCAAGCCTTTGTGCAAACATGCGGGAAAACATCGGGGGGATATGCTGCACGATAACAATACCCGGCATACTGCGCGGCAATGAGCTGATAACCTGGCTGATAGCCTCCGTACCGCCGGTTGATGCCCCGATGGCTATGATCTTGTCAGCATATGAAACCACGGCGCGGCTTTCCGATTCAGCCGCCGGAGCAGCAGTTTTTTGGCTGACAACCTTGGCCGTTGACGCAGCTTTTATTTTGTATATCAGTTCATATATAAAACTCTCCACGCTGTCGGCGGAGTTTATGTTCGGCTTGGCAATAAAATCGACGGCTCCCGCGTTCATCGCATCAAATACCGCCCCGCTGATGGTGCTTATTACAATCACCGGTATCGGATACTGGGGAAGAAGCTGCCTGATAAATTCAATTCCATCCATCCTCGGCATCTGGATATCGCATGTCATTACATCAGGTCTATATTTCAGTATTTTGTTCGTCGCATCATATGGGTCTTTGGCGGTATCCACAACCACCAGTTCATCATCAGTGGCAATCCCTCTGGACAATACCTCCCGGAAGAGAGGACTGTCATCCACCACTAAAACCTTGATCTTTCTCTTGGCCTGCATCAGCTGCTATTCCTTTCTATAGACTGATGGCATGACATACCTGAATGGTGATTCTCCACGGGAAATTGATTCGGAATGCCCGATAAACAGATAACCCCCGTGTTCCAATGCGTCGTAAAACTTGTTTACGAGTTCCTTTTTTGTCTCCCTGTCGAAATAGATCATAACATTCCTGCAGAATATTATATGGAACTTCCTTTTAAAAGGGAAGACCTTATCCATAAGGTTAAACTTCCTGAATATTACCTCCCTTTTTATCCTGTCCACGACCTCACTGCCGGTGTCGCTCTTCTTAAAGTAACTAAGCTGCCACTGGGACGGAAGATCTTTTAACGATTCGTCGCTGTAAACGCCTTTGGCGGCGTGCTCCAGCACCCTTGATGAGATGTCTGTGGCCAGTATCCTTGTGTCCCACAGGGCCTTTTCCTTGCCAAAGAACTCGTCTATAATGAACGCAATGGTATAAGGCTCTTCACCGGTGGAACATCCGGCACTCCAGATCCTCAAATCCTTGTTCCGGACACGCTTTACCAGTTCAGGCAACGCCTTGTCCCTGAAATAAAAAAAGTGGGAAGCCTCACGCATGAAAAAAGTGTGATTTGTCGTGATCTTGTTAATAAGCTCAGCGACAGCTTCCCCCGTATTGTCCGACATAACATGTTTGAAATATTCCGAGAAACTGCTTATCCCATTCTTCAAAAGCAAACCATGCAGCCTTCCTTCAACCATGGCGCGTTTTTCTTCTTTCAAATGAATGCCATAGTTCGATTTTATGTAGGCTGCAAGTTGATGGAATTCTTGATCGGTCATTGAAAACACAAAGCAGCACCCGCCTTTGATAATTATCGGCCATTAACAACATACAGTCGGATCTGAGTCTGCTGAGGGATGAAATATTCATCCCTCAGCTCCTTCAGCCTGCTTATGGTCTCTTTCACAAGAATCATATCAGTACTTGCCAAACTCCCTGTCGCTTAAAACTATGGTTTCCTTTGGCTTGCCGCCCTTTTTCCTTGCTGTGGCTGCCGGCTTTTGAGCAGTCTTCTTTTCAGATATCTTTTCAATTACCTGCAGCACCTCAGGGTGCGATTCATCATTTGAAATACTGTTGTTATAACCTTTCTTCAGCTTGAATCTGCTAACCAAATCTTTCAGCATTTCAGCCTGGCTTGAAAGTTCTTCGCTGGCAGCCGCGCTCTCCTCAGATGTAGCCGAGTTCTCCTGGACTACCTGGGATACCTGCATAATCCCCTGGTTAATCTGGGCTATCGCTACCGCCTGCTCGTTTGAAGCATTATTGATACCGCTGACCAGGTCCGATGCAGCCCTCACTTCCTCAACTATCTTTTCAAGGGCATCGGCGGTTTCTTTCGCAATCTTGGTTCCCTCTTCGGACTTCTTGATTGAGTCTTCAATTAATGCCGTGGTTTCCTTGGCCGCGTTGGCTGACCGTCCGGCCAGGGTTCTTACCTCTTCTGCCACAACAGCGAAGCCTTTGCCGTGCTGGCCTGCCCTTGCAGCCTCGACCGCCGCGTTAAGCGCCAGGATATTGGTTTGGAAAGCGATATCATCTATTACCTTGATAATCTTGTTGATATTGCTGGATGATTCGTTGATGTCGTCCATAGCCTTGAGCATTTTCTTCATCTGGTCATTGCCGCTAATTGCATAATTCCTGGCATTTTCAGCCAGCTCGTTGGCCCTGCTTGCATTTTGGGTGTTTTCCTTTGTCTGGGCTGATACTTCTTCTATTGAAGCGGTCAGCTCCTCTATTGAGCTTGCCTGTTCAGTAGCCCCCTGGGATAGCGCCATGCTGGAATCCGATATCTGCTTGGCCCCGGCTGAAACCTGATCGGCTGCAGAAATGATATTCGCTACCAAATCATTTAGGTTGCTCACCATCTGAGACAGCTTGTTCCCAAGCAGATCCTTTTCAGATCGTATCGGAACATCAACGGTAAGGTCACCGTCAGCAATGCGTTCAACAGCCTTTACCTGGGCTTCGGTATTTTTTATTAGATTTCTAAATGACTCGGCAAGTTGACCAACTTCGTCTTTCGTATAAATAGTCGACTTTATATCCACATCGCCCATTGCAAGCCTGTCCGCTGCCGCAACCACTTCCGATATTGGCCTGCTGATAGAGCGGGATATGAAAATACCCATAACGACAGCAATAATAACACCTGCTATGATTATTATAACCATCAGTGTCTTTGCAGTGTTTGCCAGCTTCGTATTTGATTCGGCCCTCTGCTCAGCGAGGTTCTCATTATACTCTACCAACTCGACCAGGGAATCACGAACTGCATCCCCGACAGCAGCCGACTCAACAAGCAGCACTTCCTCAGCTTTGTCATATTGTCCGGTTTGGATATGCTGAATGATCTGCTGCAGATAAGTTCTGTACTTCACCCACTGGGGCTCCAGTGCATCGAAAAGCTTGCGGTCTTCTTCGCTTATAATACCTTCTTCATACAGTTTCAACTGTTCATCAATTGTTGAGATATAACTATTGAAGGCGTTTACATAACTATTTATCAAGCTGTCGTCCTTCTCCAGGATGCACTCAGCAATGTTATACTTTAATCTCTGGCAATATGTCGAGGCATTCCCTGAATAAGCGATACCCAGCGCATTCTCTTCATATAGAAGCGTGTCGGCTTTATTAATGTTCTCGATATTGATATAACCTACAACTCCCACAACAGTTGCAATGATTGCTAAAAGAAGAAAACCTATAAGCAGTTTTACCGATATTTTCAGATTATAAAACCATTTCATAATAATCCCTCCATGCAGTTCCTCGTTGTGTTAATCTATTTTAAATATCAATAGATTCAAATGTTTTATTTGTAAGGGTTTCAGAGTTTTTTCGTATAAAAAAACAATGACCCCCCTTTTTTTG
>JAAYXD010000179.1 GCA_012516065.1 Clostridiaceae bacterium | reverse complement strand
CACCTTGGACATACTACGTTTGATGGTATAATAGTCATGAGACCTAAACGCTCCTTTCTGGGAGGTAATGGTTTTGTGACAATTTCCATTATACCAGAGGCGTTTCAGGTCTCATTTTCATTATTAAGTTAACAGAACAAATAAATATTATCGGAGGTTTTTATGCTTATAATCAACGCGAGAATCATGCCAATGTCCGACAATCTGAAACAGCAGGAAGGCTTTACAAATACTTCCATGATTGAAAATGGGTATATACATATTGATGGCGGAATTATCAAAGAAATAGGACCGATGGCAAATTGCCCGCAAGATACTGATATTATAGACGCGAAAGGCAGATATGTGCTGCCGGGTTTAGTCGATGCGCATACGCATATCGGGCTTTTTGAGGATTCGGTCGGTTTTGAAGGTGATGACGGAAATGAAGCGATAGATCCCGTTACCCCGCAGTTACGGGCTATAGATGGCATATATCATGCCGACCGGTCTTTCGACGAAGCGAGGCAGTGGGGAGTGACGACCGTTGTCTGCGGACCCGGAAGCTCAAATGTTATATGCGGCCAGTTTGCGGCATTAAAGACCTACGGGAGATCGGTGGATGAAATGGTTTTCAAGCAGCCTTGCGCGCTTAAGGTTGCCTTCGGGGAAAACCCGAAGTCGGTTCACATTGAAAAAAACCGTATGCCGAGCACCCGCATGACAACTGCCGCAATACTGCGCGAGCAGCTCTACAAAGCAAAAGAGTATATGGATAACTGGGAAGAATACAGGAAAAACCCGGACGAGAAGGATAAACCGGAATTTGATATAAGGCTTGAAGCGCTTATCCCTGTGCTGAAACGTGAACTTATAATGAAGGTTCATGCGCACAGGGCTGACGATATTCTTACGGCTCTTCGGATCGCTGAGGAATTTAATCTCGATATTACAATAGATCACTGCACAGAAGGTTATATGATTTCCGATATACTGAGACAGAAGAATGTTAAAGTGATATTGGGCCCGCTGCTTACCGACAGATCGAAAATCGAACTGAGGAATCAGAGCATCGAAGCGCCGGGAATTCTTTCGAAAGAAGGGATTCCGGTTGCGATTATGACGGATCACCCGGCCGTTCCGATACAGTATTTATTATTATCCGCTTCCGTCGCGGTCAGGGAAGGAATGGCGGAAGAAGACGCGCTTAAGGCGATTACGATAAATGCCGCCAAATCTGCGGGAATTGATGACAGAGTCGGAAGCCTTGAGCCAGGAAAGGATGCCGATATTGTTATATTCAGCGGTTATCCGTTCGATTATAAAACTAAAGTGGATATGACAATAATAAACGGCAAAGTTGTATACCGTCGTATACAATCTTAGGAGTGAAGCAAATGAATCCGATTTACAGGTTTTATAAAAAGACAATAGAGAACGTGTTTACACATCTTAATAAAGTTGCAAAACCGGGCTCCATTGTCTTTCTCGGGGATTCGATAACCGATTTTTTCCGTGTAAACGAGTTTTTCCCCGGAGCATACGTAATAAACCGCGGCATAAGCGGTGATACGACCGATGGGGTGCTGAACCGTCTTCACGAAAGCGTTTATGAACTGTCGCCATCCAAAGTCTTTTTATTGATAGGGACAAATGACCTTGGCGATAAAAAGCCCGTGGAATATATTGCCGGGAATATTAAAAGAATCATATCGGAAATAAAGCAAAATTGCCCGCAAACCAAAATATATCTTGAATCGGTGTATCCGGTTTCACTGTCAAAGGATAAAAAAATTAAAAAATTCATAGTAGGGAATAGAAACAATACCGATATATCAAGGCTGAATGACATGCTCAAAACTATCGCTGACGAAGCGGAAATAACGTATATAGATGTTTACAGCCATCTTGTCGATGAAAGCGGGAATATTAAAACCGAATACACAGTGGAAGGGCTTCACCTTACGATTCAGGGATATAGTGTTGTTGCCGGGGTTTTGCGTCCGTATGTCTATGAAAACTGCAGTGAGGATTGCCCTGTATAATCACAGGTCTGTTTTTACGTTATTTACCTGACGGCGGCGAAAATCAAATACGGGTGGTGCTGAAATATGAATGAAAGTTATTGCCTCGTTCTCGCCGGGGGTGGAACAAGAGGCGCATATCAGCTGGGAGCATGGAATGCATTGAAAGAAATGGGCATACCGATAAAGGCGATTTCGGGAACATCAATAGGCGCCATTAACGCTGCGTTCATTATCCAGGGCGATACGGAAAAAATGGAACAGCTCTATTATAATATTGATATTGAAGATGTAATGGACGCTGACATAAACATGAAGAAAAACAAAAGCCTGTTCAGCATTTCCAACATTGTTAAGGTAGCAAAAGACTATGTACGGCATAAGGGCTTCAGTAACGAACCGCTGCGCAGGCTTCTTGAAAACAATCTCGATCTCGAAAAGATATACGCTTCGGATATCGATTTTGGCCTTGTAACATACTCGATAAAAGATCATAAACCGCTCGAAATATTAAAAAAAGACATAAAAAAAGAGGAATTTATCCAGTACCTGCTGGCGTCTGCGTGCTTTCCTATTTACAAGGCGCAGAAAATCGGTGAAAATGTATTTCTTGACGGCGGTTTATACGATAATCTGCCGATTAACATGATGATAAAAGCGAACTATAAACGGTTTATTGTTTTGGATAGTTCGGCAATCGGAATGAGGAGGGGATTAATCAGCAAGGACGTTTATATAAAGTTTATACGTCCTTCGGAATCTCTCGGCGGAATTTTCGAGTTTGACAGGGAAAGAATCAAAAAAAATATACTGCTCGGCTATCTCGACACGCTTAAAGCCTTTTCCAGGCTGCAAGGGCATATATATTACTTTAAGACTGACGATTTCAACGAAGTTCTGACGAAATTTAACCTGCAGACTATTGCGGGACTGGAATTCGCAGCAAAAGTCTACGGTATGGATCAATATAAAATTTACGATTCCGATGATTTTTTCAGCGAGCTTTTAAACAGGCATCATGAAGCGACCGAAAGATACAACAAAATTAAAAAAGTTTCGGGTATTACTGCTGTTATAAAGGAATATGAGAGCATCAAGCATCTTATAAGCAGGGATCTGATTCTCTGCTTCTTTATCGACAAGATATCGGATGAACCGCTTTTCAACGCTTTTGGCGACAATATTCCGTTTTCGGATTATATAGCAGCCGGACGCGCGCTGATCGAACTTGAAAATCAGGGGTATTAATGTTGTACAGCGTTCTAGCGGGCCTCGGCTCGGGTGTTTTCCATGGAATTGAATGCCGGCTGCGGATACTGTATAATAAAATAACAAAATGGAAATAGCCGGGTAATAATGAACCGGCGCCGAAGGAAAGAATATGAAGTTAAAAAAGCGCGCTTTTTTGCTGTTGTTCATTTATATATTCTTGTCGGCAGCGTCCTGCAGATATACCGCCGGAGAAGATGCATATTACATGATCCGGGAATGGGGAAACGAAGCGGAGAAAATCACGCTGCGTTTTATCAGCAGTTGGGGCGGGGTAGACTCTAAAGCCGAAACGCTGCAAAACCTGTTCATCAAGTATACAAACGAAAATCAGAATATAGAGATAATAAATGAATCGCTGTTCGGGGAAGATTTCCTTCCGAAGATAAAAACCGATTTTGCGTCGGGCAACAGTCCGGATGTGTTTGGGTTATGGCCGGGCTCGGATATCCGCGCCCTTATAAAAGCGGGAAAGGTAGCGGATTTAACTGATTTATTGAATGAAAACCCTGAATGGAAAAACAACTTCAAAAGCAGCATGTGGGCGTATACGACATATAACGACAGAATTTACGGTCTTCCTTTTGAAACGATATTTGAAGCGCTTTTTATAAATAAAGATCTTTTTGAGCAGTATAACGCGCCTGTGCCCGAAACTTTTGACGACTTGAAACGCGCCGTAAGAATTTTCAGGGAAAACGGGGTTGTTCCGATTGCTTACAATTCACTTGCCGAAGGAACATATTTGTACCAGAACATCCTCGCTATTCTGGCGGGAAAAGAAATTGTTGAAAACCCTTCGGCCGGCGAAGCGGGAGAATACTTTAAAAAAGCAATGGAATACATGCGTGAACTGTATAAGATGGGAGCTTTTCCCGAGGAATGCTTCACAATGACGAACCATGAAAGAAACCTGCTGTTCCTGCAGAAGAAAGCGGCGATGATTGTCCAGGGCTCATGGTTCATAGGAAATGTCAAAGATATAGAGGATACCGTGGATATAATTCATTTCCCGTATATTGAAGGAGGAAAAGCTCCTCCGCGCACAATGATCTACGGTATTGGAAACGGATGTTTTCATATAAGCAGCGAAGCTTATAATTCGGATAAAAAAGAGGCGTGCATTGATCTTCTGAAAATGCTTACATCAAAGGAAACAGCGGCCGCCTTTGCCGAGCAGACAGGCATGATCAGCACCGTTGATATCAGGGACTACAGAATCAATTACAGCATTCTTACCAGAAAGGGACAGCTTCTGATAAACAACGGCCGCCAGTTTGTCGGCCCTCCGGACAGTTTTGTTGACAGGACCGTCTGGGAAGAGGTTATAGCGGCGGATATGCCGTATATGCTCGAGGGTGAAATGGAGATCGATAAATTGTGGGATAAGGCCGTCAGATCGGGCCTGCTTGCAAAATAAAACAGGGATATGTTTCATTGAAATCAGGAATCTCACATCTTCAGCGGTATCTGCAAAAATCTGATTTTCAGTGGTAAAGTCAAAGAGGACAAAATAGCGTTTTGTCGAAATATCAATCACGGGAAGGCCGTCAGATACGATGAAGAAAAAATTATTGAGATTTTATAAAGATTTGTCAATAAAGAAGAAGATGTTGCTGGCTTTCTATATCCAGATTATCATCCCGATGATCTTTATGGGTTTTTTAAGTTATCGCAGCTCGGAAGAAACGGTAAAACGGATCTCGATGAATTATGCGCAGGATATGCTTCAAATGATTGAACTCAGGTTCCGGGACTTTATAAATAATCTGAATGTTATCTCCCAGGACCTTTTGTATGATAAAAAGATATATAATATATTAAACCAGGAAAGAGGAATAGATCCGCTTATAGACTATGAAGCGGAAAATGAAATAAGCAACACGATTAAAAAGATTGTCCTGTCAAGGCCGGAAGTCCAAGCCATCGCGATAATAAGCAATAAAGGGAAGTTTTACTTTGCAGATGATAATTCAAGGAGCTCAAGCATCAGAACAATACTCCCGTATGAGGATATACTCGAAAAGGCAAGACAGCATGAAGGAAAGGCGGCATGGTATACCGACAGCGAGAACGGGAGCGTTAATTACATATACCTTATCCGCACAATATATAACCAGGATGATTTCAGCGAGATAGGCCTTCAGGTTATTCTCGTGAAAAAGGAATTCCTGGAAACGATTTATAAAGGTCTTACAAAGAGCATGCGCAATATTATAATTGTTTCGGAAAAAAATGAGCTTATCGCAAGCAGGAACAGCGAGGACTGGCTTGTTAATTCAATTTCGCTAAAAAATCTGCAGAATGAACGGGACAGCCGGATTGACAATGATTTGAAGGCTCTCGTTTCACACACAACTATAAGCGATACGGGCTGGAAAGTGATAACATATATACCTTTGAGTGAACTTTTCCGCGACGCGAGCGCTCTCGGCAGGAATATTATCGCTTTTTCCATCATCACGGTGCTGATTTTGTCAATGTTTAATCTTGCCATCGCAATGGGTTTCATTAACCCAATCAACAGGCTCGTAAAGGGAATGAAGATGGTCCAGAAGGATAACAGGGTTGTTTATATTGATGACGAACGCAATGATGAAATCGGTTTTTTAAACCAGACGTTTAATGAAATGTCACGGGAAATAAACCATCTCGTCACATGGGTTTACCGCGAACAGATAACAAGGAAGGAAGCTGAACTGAAAGCCCTGCAGTCGCAGATAAACCCGCACTTTCTTTTTAATACGCTTGAATCGATAAATTGGATGGCGCAGCTCAATAATGTGCCTGAGATCAGCAAAATCGTTACCGATTTGTCCGATCTGATGGAAGCGAGTATCGGCAGGGACGACAGGCTGATTACCGTCGAGGAAGAATTCAGGTATTCGGATAAGTATATTTCCCTGCTCAAGGCACGGTTCGAGGATAAAATAGAATTTGAAAAGGAGATTTCGGACGGCGCGGGGGAAGTGAAAATACCGCGGCTGTTAATACAGCCTCTCGTTGAGAATGCGGTTTATCACGGGATTGAAAAACTTCGCGGAAAGGGGAAGATATCGCTCAAAGCGTTTATTGAAGGCGAAATGCTTGTCATTATTGTCATGGATTCGGGCCCTGGTATTGATGGGGCGGAATTGTCCGCGCTTAACAGGATGCTGTCGATGGATAACGATTCGTATTTTAAGATGCTCGGCAGCAAGAGCCGCAAAAGCATAGGGATAGAAAATGTGAACAGGAGAATAAAATTGTTTTACGGGGATAAATACGGGCTGAAGATCGAAAGCGAACAGGGAAGTTTTACGAAAGTTATAGTAAACATACCGCTAAACTGGGAACAGCCTGCGGAGGGGTATTATGTTCAAGGTTATAATAATTGATGATGAGCCGATAATACGCAAAGGTCTGAAAAACATAATAAACTGGAAGCAGTACGATTGCACCGTATGCGCGGAAGCTTCGGACGGAGAGGAGGGCAAACAGCTTATCGAGGCTCACCGCCCCGATATCCTGATTACCGATATCCGAATGCCTGAGATGGACGGGCTGAATATGATACGTGAAGTGAAAGAATACATTCCTGACTGCAAAATAATTATCCTGACCGGATACAGGGATTTTGACTATGTACAGGAAGCAATAAAGCTTGGAGCGTTCGATTTTGTTCTAAAACCGTCTAAAATCGAAGAACTCGCCGCAGTAGTAAAAAGAGCGGTCGATGAATTGAAGTGCCAGAGGAACAGGGTTGAGGAAATGGATAAGCTGAGGCGGATTTTTGAACAAAACATCCCTGTATTAAGAGAAAAATTTTTATACGACGTATTGTACGAAATCAATTCAAACAATGAAGATATTACTGCAAAAGCAGAACTTCTCGGCATTGAAATAGGGCGCTTTATCCTGCTTGCGGCGGAAATCGACAATGATGACGATAAAATACAAAACAGAAGCAACATGCACCTGTACCAGTTCGGAATCATCAATTTGTTCGAAGAAGTTTTCAGTGATTACTGCAAACTGATAAGCGTATCCCTGAGCGATAACAGCGCGGCTTTTATTCTTCAGCTTTCGGACAAAGAATCGAACCATAATGAAATAATCAATAACAAATGCGCTTATATACAGGATATGGCGGCAAATTGCTTCGGGTTTACAATATCAGTTGCGGTCAGTTCCGAAGGAGGAGGCATTATGCAGCTTCCCGAGAAACTTAAGGAATGCAGGGAGGCGCTTGAATACAAATTCTATCTTGGCAGCAACGCGATCATTTTCCACAGTGACCTTAACGGTTTTTTCAAGTATAAGGACTATTCGCTGCTTGAAAAGTATCGTAAGATGTTAATTGAAGGAATAAAAACGGGCAATGAAGGCATAGTTAAAAAAAGGCTTGAAGATATATTCGATTTTGTTGGAAGTCTTGACAATATTGACGCGCAGTACCTGAAAACTTTTTACCTGAGCATAATCACATACATAAACAATATTCACCTGTCCGTCGCGCAGGCAGATAATGAGAAAAAACCGGAGAGCATGAATATACCGGGCCTTCACGAGATGGTTGCGAGATCCGAAACGATGGACGAGCTTAACTATCTCCTGAAAGAAGTATCATTAAGTATAACGGCAAAAATAAACAATTATAACAACAGGAATATTAAACTTGTTCTCAGAAAGGCAATCGATTATATCAACGAGCATTATACCGAGCAGATAACGCTGAATGATGTCGCTGAAAATGTTTATGTCAGTTCATATTACATAAGCAGGATGTTTAAAAAGGAACTAGGGAAAAATTTTGTAGACTACCTTAATGGATTAAGGATGGAAAAGGCGAAAGAACTCTTAAAGGATCCGAAATATAAAACATACGAAATCGCCGAGCTGGTGGGAATTCCGGATGCGCATTATTTTTCGCGCCTATTTAAAAAACATGAAGGCGTAACGCCAACCGAATACAGGGATATGTGCTGATTTGATGTTTTCAGGACCGGTGTAACCAATAAGTGATATCCGGATAATGTTAAGAAGGACTATAAAATTGCATAACCCCGAATCATGCAATGAGTCGTTTTATTTTCAGCACCTCAAAGCCGCAGTCTGAAACCAATCTGTAATTTTCCCGTGTGATGTGGATTATTTTGTTGCACAATTTTGAATCTGTATTAAGTCAATATAATACAATTAAATCCAATATGTTCTATTCTATGAAAAAATGCGTTCCGTTAGAATAAATACTGATAAACCTTGCCTGATATTAACCTTTTTAGCAAGCATCATAAGGGTATTCCGAAATAAACAAATCGAAGGTGTGATAAAAATGAACCGGAACGGAACGACCGTTATCAGCGCGTCAACAAACAAGGGTTTTTTGTATGAGTTCAGAAAGAATCTTCCTCTTTTTATCATGCTGCTTCCCGGAGTTGTTTTATTGATAATAAACAAT
>JAAYXD010000236.1 GCA_012516065.1 Clostridiaceae bacterium | reverse complement strand
TTGTGACATACTCCGCACAAGCTTTCTAAGTTGCTGTCCACTAGTGCAAGTTCTGGATGTTTGTCAAGATGCTTTATGTGGTGAACCGTTGTAGCTTTGCTAAATCCACCTTCACGCTTGCACCGCTGACATTCGTAGTTGTCGCGTCTCAATATCTCTTTACGCTTGCGCTTCCACTCTTTGCTCTTGTAGAATCGTTTAATTTGACCCGATCTAATCAGGGCCCTAATTTCTTTTATTGTCACAACGTCACCTCAAGTTTCAATCCTTGATTTATTTAGCCGCATTTACATCTCTATTTCGACAAGAAAAGACACGCCATAAAAGACGTGTCTCCGAAGGGGTCCTATCGCTTCCTAGTATACATTTTTACTTACTATCATTATAACACTTTTAAAACGGACATTGGCGGACATCTTTCTCAAAAAATTCTTTGTATTTCCTCCGGCATTGCCTTTCGCTGTACCCTAGTTCATTACCTATCTGATTCCATCCTAACCCATTGATGTACCTCAACCTCAATATAATTCTTACTGTTGCGTTGTCAATGCTTTCAATATATTCTTCAATCCTTGCCCGTTCGTCCATCAGCTCGTCAAGCTTGCGCTTCAGCTTTCGCTCCAATCGCTTAACCTTGCTTGAGTAACCTTCACTGTCATAGCCGGAAATCTTGAAATGTGTGAGGATGTACGGATGCTCAACCATGCTGCCAGTGACCTTGTCAGTTACATATTCCTCTGTAATCGTATTCAACTCTTTTTTGATAAGCTCAACCTCTTTTTGTATACTTCTAAGCTTACCTAGCTCTTCCCTAGTCATTGAATAACTTCAACCTCCTACCAAATCGAATATGCTCAACTGTACTCCTGCCCTTCCATGGCTTTTTCGCCCGAAACACCCCGGATCTCAACCTCAACCCTGGGATTCTTCCTGTCCACCATGAACCTGTGGTATATCCCCAGGATGTATTTCTGGCTGTCGTCTGGTATAACCCCAGCCTGGACTAGACCATCCAGGATAAACTTCTGCCCAGCCATGATGTTGTCCGGGTCACGGCGACGGTCAGGTTCGTACCAGGTGATAATGAGGACCACTTTTTCATATTTTGGCAGCTTCTTTGCCAACCAGCCTATCATAGTCGTATACTCCTCTTTCATCATCGCATACGGTTGGTACTTGCCTTTGCCTTGTTTGGCGGCGTCTATCATCTCATTTAGCCCCGGCAGACGGCCTTCTATGTCAAATTTCATTCCCCCACCTCCAACGCCTTTTCTGCTTCTTCACGGGAGAGGAATACGGTTTTACCGATGCTGTTGACTGAAAACTTTGTTCCGCTCGTGCAACACACAAGGATTTCATTGCTAGATATGATTATTCGTTCAACCCTGTCCTCCATTGGCTTTGAAAAATAAGAAAACGCAGCTTTGATTTTCCATACCACATCCCCCACCCTACACAGCAACACCACAAGCCGCCCTTCTGCTTTGGCTTCCTCATATTCATTAAGTTTGGCAAATTGTTTTTCTAACCATGTTACACAATTCTCGCCATCACAGCAATTATGACGGCATAAATTTCGCCTTGTTATACCACCAATTTCACAGCCCATGACTGACATTGCCTTGAAATAAGTATTGCTCATTCTTCCTTCCCTCCTATCACTCTGTCATGCACCATACCCCCTAAAATGGTAAATCCCCTATCGTGTCATATTGCCAACCGTCCGGGATCTCTTTCCCTATACTTTGCACAGCTTTCTCAACCGGTCTTTTGACGTCTATGTTTTCTCTGCGTTTTTTCATGTTTGCTTCGCGCAACGCTTGTATACCCTCATCGCCAAAATACTCTGTGACTGGCGGAACGTAGTACGGAGACCTGTGTTTCTTGTCGCTTATGTTGCGTCCGTCATAAGCCCAAGATCTGCCAACTGGGCAAAACGGACAGTATAACACAAACTCATATGTCAAACCTGTGTCAGATTGTTTTTCTTTCATGAGCACAAAGCCTTTGTCGTCGCATACGGCACAGTATTCATCGCTTTTGACTTCTACCTGTCCTTTTGGAGCATTTGAAGTCCCTTTGTATTTCTTTATCAGCAAAGATATTGCTGGCACATTGCGGCTATCTTCTTCAATGATTTCATCAATTGCCGCTTTCATTCTGTCATAGTCGTATTGTGCAATGATCCTCGCATACTCCAAATACACACCTGGCTCATCAAATCTATGAAACACACATGCGTTTTTTAGTCTGTCAACTAATATTTCAGCCTGATCCTGCGTCATTATCAAACACCCCCTGTTCTTTCAACATGCGCATTGCTTCCTGCTTCGCCCATTCGTACTTATTCAGCTTTGCAGCGGTTCTATCTGCTATAGGTTTATCCCTCGCTTTTGGTGCATTCTTTGCCTCCCACTGGGCCAGTGTCTTGATCCCTTCTGCCGCCCAGCCTTGGAGTACTTTGATTGCATATCTACACTTCGCAGCAGAGCTACCATTTGCCTGAGTTGCTCCAATCGACAGGGCCTTGACAATAAGCTCAGGCTCTGTGCCTTCCTCGAGTCTCATTTGAGTATCCTCCAGAAACTCAGGCGTTACGCCACTCATACCAAACTCAAAGGCCTTGTTATTGATTTTTTCAATTTCTGTATCAAAATTTTCTTGACTTTTTTCTTGAGGTGTGTTATCACGCGCGCGCGCGTCTATCTCTCTCTCTTTAGAAGGAGAAGGAGAAGGAGAAGGAGAAGGAGAAGGTGAAGGTATGCAATTGCGCTCATCTGCATTAATTTGCGTGCAAGTGCGCGCATCTGCGCGCTGATTATTTGTTGCCGGTGAATCTTCGCTATTACCCGTGCTTCCCCATGGTGGATTAGGCGGAGCGGGATAATTAGAGCCGTCCTTCTCTCTCTTGTCTCCGCGAATATATGTTTGGTATTTGTAGTATTTTTCAGGTTCAATAGCTATATATTCCTTGCCATCAACCTCATATTTGTACACAATCCCGTACTTGTCATATAAATCAATAGCATCTTTGATATCTTTTGCGGTATACGGAAATGCCGGAAATATACTCAACTTGATTTTCACCGGCACGGTCTCCATCCTTCCCCAATCGTCAAATCCTGTTATAAACCACGGCCACATTAGTGCTGCGACTGGATTTTCCGCTGCTATCTCAGCTATTCTTTCATCTACACTCATATCGCTTGTTACAAACCTCTTTCTCGCCATTCTGACCCCTCCGCCTTCACAAAAATAACTCTTGTTTCACAACTTCCTCCGGCCAAAAAGCCTTTCTAAACTTCCCACCCTTACCCTCAAACTCCAGCACTACGAAGTACCCCTCCGGATGCTGGTATATTTCTACGCCCTCACGCAACTCAGCGCAGTTGATGTGTGCATGACTCTTGTCGCTGTGTGTGAATTTCACTTTGTGTGTCATGGTTCTTTGACCTCCATTTCTAACCACTCTCCACCGGCTTCAGCGGGCAGTCTGGCCGTCTGCCTTCGCTCGGCGTGTATACAGGCATATGATAATTCCAACTGGACAATATGTCGCAAATATCACAAACCTTATAAAATGGGCATCCTCCCCTACAACTCTCAGGCATCTCCAGCTCCAATATCGCTTTAGGCATCGTGTTCGACCTCCTTGCTATCGTAAAATGCCTGTAAATCCCTATTGTCGCATCCCGGCGCAAATCTGCCTGTCTGCCTAAAATACAATTGTATATACCTGCTGTATGCCGCCTTTCTATCGCCGCCGGCAAGTTTCAATGCCTGACGTGCAAGTGAGGGTATTACCTTGCTTGTATCGGGTTTAGCCATCGTGTTCAGCCTCGCTTTCCCTGATTACCGGGCACTTAACCCGCCATACTTCCTTGTCTGTGTCGTGTGAACAGAATACAAAGTAATCGCCATCTGCTTTGCCGTATACTGTATAAGGTTCAAGCTCTTTCCGGAAAATATCTTCTTTCAAGCAATCCCAAAAATCTAATATTTCATTATCCCAAGTATCTACCAAATGACTTTCATGGTCTTCACACCAATTGCAAGCATACGAGTTTTGAAAATCGCCTTCATATAATCCCGCCCAATTATATATGTTTGGCGACCCTGCTGGGATTGTGCGCCCGCAGAATACGCACTTGTGCGGTTTTCTTGTTTTTTTGATATGTTTTTTTTCGCAAAAAGCCCAACCCATTATTTTTCAACCTCACTTTCCTCCGTCTCTAACTTATCCATCTTTTCTAACTTCTGATGTCCGCAATATATGCACCCCTCCGCTGTGTCCGCTGATGTATATTGATTCCCGCTACATGCGGGGCATTTATAACGGTTCATGGTGTGGCCTCCTTTACTTTTTTTTCATAACTTTCAGCTTCGTGCATTTTCTCAATCATGTGCAATTATTTTTATCGTTTCCGCAACCTACTTGCCATTTTTCTCCTGTCCATGTTGCAAAAGCATAATCGCCGTCAATTAGGTTTTCACTGTTTAGTGCTACATCCATTTCCCCGTTTCCTTTAGGCATCAAGTACAGCACAGCACCACCCATATCCATTTTAAGGGTCTTTTTATTAGTGCCTGTAATGCTTATTCTTGCTCCTCTAAGACATTTTCTGCACTTAGTTCTGCTCATTTTAACCTCCCTCCCAGCCTCCCCAGCAGCCCCGGCTGGCGCAAGCCGCTGAGTAAAGCTGTTATTTCTGAACTACCGAGCAATTCTCGGCTATTAACCATCTCATCATCTATACATAACGCCCCGGGCCTCCTGCCAACCGGACCCATAATCATCGGACCGGGGCCAGCGGGTTCAAATGCCTGTCCCTCTCATGCAATATAAGTTGGTTTTCCCGTCAACCCCATAACTTCCCTCTTGAATCTCTCGCTGTCGCTGTTTCCGTCGCTCAAATGCAGCAGCCAGATTTCCCGGACCCGGCTCAGGTCATTCGCCCGAAGGAACTGCTTCACGTTCTCAAGGCTGAAATGGCTCTTGAGTAGCCGGGTTTTGAGTTCTTTAGGTACGAGGCCAGCCTCCACATTTCGTTTGAGGATATCCATGCAGTAATTTGCTTCTATCATGATGTGTGTGAGACCCTGAAAGCAATATCGGATGAAATAAGTGTCAGTGGCGTAAAGCAGCTTCTCTCCGTCTTGATTTGCTAAGAGGAAACCTAGCGGTTCCTGAGCGTCATGCTGTGTTTCAAAGGGCAATATGGCCCAGGTACCAATCCTAAACTGTTGCTTAGCCTTGATGATATTAAGCCTGTGTCCAGATACACCCAGCGCCTCCGCTGTGCCCCGGCTCATATAGCAGTCGATACCAGCACGCATGATTTCCTTGACGGCCTTGCTGTGGTCGGCGTAGCTAATGCTCGTGAGATATTAGACATGCTTCTATCTCACCGAGCTTAAAACCACTCCCCTTTCGTATGCGGTCAATCGTAATGCCGCATTCAATCATCAGTTCTGAATTTATTAAATAGCAATTCCCTGCGGATCCACTTGCAAGTGCTTTAATCTCAATAGTCAACAGCGACCCTCCATTCTTCGGCTTCGGGCTTAAATCGCCAAATAAACCCGCCAGCCTGCCTTCTTGTCTTGCCAGGCCTGTACTCATCCCTGTTTGCCACTTGGAGTATGTTCCTCTGGCATATTCCCGTCACTCTCGATGCCTCTGCTGCGTTGGGGTATTCGGCGACAAAATTCCCATCAAGGCTAAACTGTTGTATTGTCTTAGGTCTCGTATACCGGTTGTATCTGATCATGCCTTTTATCATGTTTGGGTTCATTTTGATTGCGTGGCTATGATTTTCTGCCCGAGTTACCCATTCTAGATTATCAGCACGGTTATTCTGCTTGTTTCCGTCAATATGATTAACCTCGGGCTTGTTATGCGGATTTGGCACGAAGGCTTCTGCTACAAGCCTGTGGATCCTCGTGTAGCGTCTTTTAGTCCCATAACACAGGACAACGCTAAAATATCCGCCATTGCTGTTTTTGTTTGATAATATCCTCCCTCTAGGACCACCTTTGAAACTTTTCAAGCGCCCCATATTTGATATTTGGTATATCCCCTCAAACCCTTTAATGTCTTTCCAGGTCTCCACGAAAAAACACCACCTTTCAGGAGCAGACAGGGATAACCCCGCCTGTCTTAGAATCCTGGCCCTTCCTCAAATACGGTTTGTTGTTTACCTTCCTGTTTCCTCTCCTGTTTTGGCTCCTCAGGTTTTCTCTCTTTGGGTTCCTCTGCCGCCTTTTCCTCAACCTCTGGTTCTTCATCCGCAACCTCATACTCGATGTCTATGAGTTCCTGATTTGCGTTTTCCTCAATTTCGGCCTCAACTTCTGCTTCTGCGGCAACCTCATCCGCACGGTTCACATGGTACATGAGCAGGCTTCCATCATCCGAGCTGTTCAGGTACCGCTTGCACGCCCGGTTGATTACGGTCTTTCGGGCCATTTCCTGAGCAAATTCCTTGTGAGTTGAGCCTTCTTTGTCCGGGTTCATCTTCGATTTGGACCAGGCTTTCTGGATTTCAGCCCAGGTCATAATGTCTGTGAACTGCCTGTCATCGTCGAATACGATGGTACAGTACGCAGCTACTATGTTGCCTGGGTCCACGTTCTCGATTCTCTGAATGTGCTTTGTGATGTATTTGTTGCCGTTTTTGATTGTGTACTCAAATTCGTCTCCCTTATATACGACCTCAGCGAATATGTCCTTAGCACCGGCCACCCGCTTGGTTACTGCCATAGTCCCGAAATATGATCTCTGGAATACAAGTTGCCTGCCGTATGCTATGAAGTATCCTTGTTTCTTCGCTGGATTCAATCCCTGTACTGCCATATCAAGAAGTGCATTGGCTATGCTGTCCTTTGTGCAGACCTGCAGCACCGGCCTCTTGTCCTTATCTACAGTGTTTTGGAGTATCAACCATGCTGACTTCATAGCGTTTTCTACACTGTAGTTCGGGGGTAGGTGAAGCTCTCCACGGGATACAAACTCCTGTACCTTCTTTCCTACGACGTCCACGACGTCTTTTTTAATCAGCGCTAAATTGTTATTTGACATTTACATCATCCTCCTTCATTTCTTTTTTCTCCGCAAGCTCAATGCGGAGCTTCTTGTCCTTCTCGCTGACTATCAGAGATATAATCTGGCAATCCATTTCCGGGAGCCTGACTATTGACTCTCTGTTATCGACCCACACAGGGCAGGAAATACCGTAATGTGCCTGTAACGTACGGATAATGTCAAGACCTATCTGAATCCTTGCTCCGTTATTCAAATTGCTATACGGCACACCATTATAAGTGGTCTCACAACACTCTGCCAGCGCTCCGTTGACTTGGATATCGAACAGTTTGAACCTCGCCATCTGGAACTTGCTGTTGATGCGATCTTCCAGTAGACGGACCTTTGCGCGGATGAATTCCTCGGTAAGATAGATTTGCCTCTCCAGTTCCTCATACTCTGTAGCAAGCTTCCGTTCTTCTGCCTTCAGGTCCTCAATTCGCTTCAGGCCGCTTTCCCTGGCCTCGAAGCGCGCCTTTGCTTGCTCAAGCGCTGTGATAGCGCCGGATATTTCATCAGCTTCTTTCTGGATAGCAGCGACTGTCGTGCTGACATCCGCTTGCGCCTGCCTGATCTGCTCCTGGAGTTCTTCATGCTGTTTCTGCAGGCGGACGTATTCCGGCGTGGATTCGACAGGCTGTTCGCCCTGCATTATGTCGTTAATTTCTTCTTTCAAGGCAGCCTCTTTTTTCTCAAGACCAGCTAATTCAGCAGTTGCCTTTTCTAGTTCACACCGTACATAAGCAAGGTTTTCTTCCATAGCTGCCTTCATATCTTTGAGTTTTTTCCCTTCGGCGCTTATAGCTTCTAACTTTTCTGCCTTGGCCTTGTTGAATTGCGCCATAGCCTTATCCCTTGTTTCCTGGAGCTGCTCCTGCGGCAAAGGCTGGCCGCATGTCGGGCAGGTATCAAGCTTCAGGAAGGCAGCCTGTTCTTGTTCAAACACTTTGGCATTTTCTTCATGCCAATCTTTGCGGAGGGTTTCTATTTTTTCATCCAAGGACTTGATTTCAGGCTCGTTGTACTGGATGGTGCGGTTTTTGGCATCAATATCAACTTTTAGCCTATTGATTTCGTTCTGTAGTTTTACGCGTTCATCGCTCTTCCCTGCAACCTTTTCATCAAGTGACTGCCTGTGCTTGTTTCGCAGGTCAAGCATCTGCCCCTCTATGGTCCGGAGCTCCTTCGTTTTTTCCGCCACCTGCCCGCCGGCTTTTGCCTGGGCTAGCTCTTCCTGTTTTGCCCGGAGCTCTTCCCGGAGTTTGGCGATATCATTCGGCAGCTCCTTTTCATTTGTGATGTCGTCAATCCTTGGAAGGTTGAGCTTGACCTCGTCAATCCTGACCGGTATTTTCTCCAATTCTTTGTTGATTTCAGACTTGCGCGCCTGGATAACCTTCCTGTGTTGTTCTATGGTCCGATTTCCAAGGATGTCACCCAGCTTCGCCAGGTCCTTCTTACTGGCGATAACTTCCGCGGCCGATACATCGCCGCAAACTTCAAGCAGCAGCTCCCGGCGCTTCTGCCAATGCAGGACCTCGTTGAAATAACGCGGGTCCGTGAGTAACCGGAATATGTTTTCGTCGGCTATCTCGGCTATGCGGGCATCATATTCCTTCTTCTGCACCGGCACGCCGTCCACGAAGTGGTCCGTAGTATGGCCGGTGAATTCTGCCGTAGCTGATCCTTTTTTCTTGGTCCACTTTTCTTGATATACTTTTTTCAGGGCCAGTCGGCTTCCGTCCTCAAGCTCAAGAATTGCTTCAACCGAATGTTCAAGTCCGCGCTCGGGTTTCCCGTCTGGTTTGAGAGTTTTGATTTCAAAATCGGACCTGTTCTGACTGTCTTTGTTGAACAGGAGCCACATGAAGGCACTAAAGCAAGTTGTTTTCCCTGCTGCATTCGTACCCCAAATATTAGCGTCATTTCCATTGAGATTTAGCTCAAGATCACGAATTCCCATAAAGTTTTGAAGTTTCATATTGAGAATTTTCATAAAACTATCCTCCTTTGACACCTCACTGCATCAGTGATACAATGAAATTGAGATATTTTATAATTGCTGACTTTTTTGGTCAGCTCTTTTTTATGTTGTTGTGTAATACGTCACCAACGCTTTGCAAGGTCTGTTTCAGACTACCACCTTTCTACATCTCCGGCACACCTGTGTTCCTTCCGGCACATATGCACCGCAGCATACGCAAGAATCGGACGTATTGTATACGTGTTTTTCTCTTCTCACAACCTCGACAACCCTTATGTCGCCGTAGTCGGCTATGAGGTCTCTCAAACTTGATATAGTGCCGATGATACCCATCAGCCCCTCACTCTCCCTTCATCATTTTTTGAATTGCATCTGAGCATTCGATTTCATTGCCCCAGCAATCCCACCCTATGAACTGTTGCCTTGCAAACAACTCTATTCTAGGTGCGTAGCTTACCCTCTCTATCATGTCTCTCATTTCTCGCGGCTTCTCCGAATGCTTAGTTTTGGGTGCCACAAAACCAGTTCTGCCTTGTTGCCGTTTCCCATCAATAATCTTGTAGGGTAGTTTCCCACGAATCCCAAACAAGCAGTGTTCTGTGATCCCCCTATAGTACTGACCTAGACCTATCTTGTCTTTCATCCATGTTATCGTGGTTACGTACCTAAAGCCCCATGCTTTCATGACTTCTAAGGCTTGTGCTAGGTAGTTGTTAGTGGTCCACAGATACAAATGACAGTTATCATCTGCAATGTTATGCACAGGCAGAGTTGCTATTTCCTTTACGGTCATGAGGTTGTAATGCTTGTCAGCCCCACGTTTTATTTTCCCTCCCCCACGCTCTGGCCATGGAGGATCTGCGTATATAGTTTTGTATTTCATTTTGTCTCCCTTCACATTGCTATTCTTTTCTTGTAAGTTCTAAGGCAATTAACCACAGCATCTTCGAACATCTGGGTTGTAACGTCGTACCCTAGTATTAGCAGGTTTGCGACAACGTCACTTTTTGCCATTTCGATTGCTTGTAGCAAGGTACCGTTGTCAACGGATTCGCCGATTCTTGCTTCGATTCTTTGTTTAAGTTGACTTAACATTCCAGTCCCTCCTCTCTCTTTTTGTATCTTTCATACTCCAGACTGATCATCTGGTAGTTTTTCAACAGTTCTGCGTCCCAAGGTCTCTCTTTCAACATGCGTTCATAATTAATTAATGCCTGTTGAAAATCTTCTGCGTCCCAATTATTCACTCATCTTCCCTCCCTTCTTTTCTTGTGTAACAAGCACACACAAGGCGCTCATCGATATCGGCGATTTCTAACACAACATCATCTTTCGTGCATTCGCCGTCTTGGTTGTACTTGCACATGTCTAGCGGACATCTAACCATTATTGATTCCTCCCTTCCAAATTAATAACTCTTGTCTGTGTTGTGTGCTTGTGCACTATGATAAGCTCCTCCGGTGTGTATCGAATGTACCTCCAGTTGCCAACATTCAGTCCTTTCCTACTCAAAAGTTCTTTCATCCAGCGCTTTAAGCGCTTTTCTTGCATTTCACTCACCTCTCTACGCTGATTTTGTTTCTGTTTCCCTTTTATGCGGGCTTCTCAATAAGCTTCGAGATATAATCCACACCCTTGGCCGTCACGAATGTCTGGGCGTAGTTGATGACCCACTCCCCCATCTTGATTGGCTTCTCCTTGACCTCAAAATAGCCCCGGTCTATGTACTCCTGATAAGGTGTGTTGTTGGAACGGATGATTTTCTTTTCCCTGAGAAGCGCAAATAGCTTGTTGCGTCCGATGCCGAGACACTTTGCGACATCGTTCATGGGCTGTAAATTGCTTGCGTCCATGAATGTGTCGTACGCTTCGGCTTTTGGTTCAAGAGCAAGTCTGCGCTCACGCTCTTTCTTCAGTTCAGTTGCAAGCTGTATTATTGTGTCGGGATTCAATAGGACTTCTTCGATTTTTTGAGGTGTCATATATGCTCCGTGTTTGCGAATGGATTCAACAACTTCCCATACCCAATCCATAAATACATCTGCTTTTGGTTGTTGGCTCCAACGGCAAATTTCCATTATGCCTTTTGAGTTATAAAGATAGGTTTGATATGTTTTCCCGTCAGTTGTAGTCAGATTGGTTACAACTGAATATTTATCAAGGCGTTTTTTCCGTCCTTTCTAATTACTTTGAAAAATTTTTCTTGATTATTGAATGGGATTATGTTTGGCATGGTGAGCCTCCTTTCTAGACTGGCTTGGATTCTATCCATTGCTCTATTTCAATAACTTTGAGTAAAAAATCTCTGCCATTAGGTTTATAGGCTTTTAGCTCTCCGCTGTGTATCGCTCTGTAAAACACATCTTTACCAATTCCATAGAGCTTCACAGCTTCTTTAATCTTAATGAAACTTTTCAAGGCAATCACGCTCCAACCTTTTCCGGCGATTTTGGTGATATGAATTCGGTTGGCGAACAATTTAGCGCCCAACAAATTAGCTCTATTTCTTCGGCGGAGATTTTTATTTGACCCCTCAATTTCGCACTTAGAGTTGATTTTTTTATCCCTGTTTTTTGCGAAATAAACGTTTGTTTGATACCATTTTCTTTTATATATTTCATTATTCTCTCTGCTGGCTTACCCAATTCTATGCCCTCCTTTTTTTGTACTAAGTGCAGAATTTCTGTACCTGAGTATATGTTAGCACGCCTGTTCTGTACTGTCAAGATTTTTATACAGAAAATCTGTACTTTTTTCTTTACATTGTGTTATAC
>JAAYXD010000322.1 GCA_012516065.1 Clostridiaceae bacterium | reverse complement strand
GGATACATCCACGCCAAAACAACACCCAGCATGCTAAATATCCCGAGCATGCTCTGAACTTGCATTATTAGCAAGGATGCCAATAAAACAAGAACAGACAACACTATTTGCCGTGCCCTTAATTCTTCCGGAGTTATTTTCAGATCCAGCCTTTTTATCATTAATCGGAACTCATCTTTTTTCGTGTCGCTTAAAAGCACATTGCTTGTAACCTTTCGAATCACAATGTCCTTGAAATAATAAAGCTTTTCCATCCTTGCTTGATTTCTCTTTTTAATTATGAAGTCTCTTGCTATTTTTTTGTGTTTTTTCGTAACAGGTTTAATTAGTGAAAATACAGTCAATATTGTAAGATATATAAAAGAAGCAAGGGCAGCTAATTTCATTAGACCTGTCATTTTATTTGTCTCCCTTCTTGATGGTTATATCTCTTTGAAGCATCTGACATCGTGCAAAGGAAAGACAAACTGTTATAATCATCATTGCATTTATAGTTCTTCCCAAATCTGTTAATAGCATGAATTTTCTTAGATCCGGGTTTGTGAGGGAATACATCACAAATATAAAAATTAAAGCCGTTTTAATAATAAATTCCCTGTTCATTTCCCTGAATATTCTGTTTTTCCTTGCATTTATTTCTCTTAAAGCAGCATTCTCATCAACAATATCTAGAAAAATGTCCGCCATCCCTTTACGTTCGTTATACTCAAAAACCACTGCCTTTTCCGCAAAACTGTCAAACTTAGATCCTAATTGCCGGTTTAAAACCTCCATAGCTCTTTTAAAGGAGTATCCGTGATTTTCACAGTTATCAACAAATTGCATAAAATATGGGCGTATCATGGGACTAATCTGTTCTTTCGACTCGAGAACTTTCTTAATAGCAACCAATACGCCTTCTCTTGCAAGGGGGCATAAAAGATCTTCTGCATCCATGATAGCATCAATTTTTGCAGACTCACCATGCCGTGCCTGGGTTATAAAATATGTAAAACCGGCAACCGTTAATGAAATTGATACCAGTATTGACAACACTACGTTTTTGACAAATAAGAATATAAAAATTACAGCAACAACTATCAAAAAACTTAAAACAGTATTAAAACCTTCCAGTGTCAGTGGTTGATGATAGTCCTCTATCAGATTCTCAACCATATTATTATATTTGGTAATAAGGTTTTCTTATTCCTTTTCTATTCTTTTTCTCTTAATTCTTTCAGCAGTTTTCTCCGTGTTAATCTTAGCAAGTCTATTGGTCAGCCAAGCATAAAAATTCCTGAATAAATCCAGAAGATTAATTTTTAATACCAGAAGTAATACAATGACTACGTTTATTATAATTAGAGCAAACACTACATTATATGTTGTCGACATCATATACCTCCTCTTCATCAGGACTTACTTCTCTTGTTAGAAATTCAAACTTGCTCCTTTTTATACCGGACTTCAACATTTTTTGCTCTAGATCTTGAGATATCCTGCCCACTCTTTTGTGCTTGCCTATTATTCTTTTTACCTTTCCGGTCTCGGGATCTTCCTCAACATCAATACATTCAAATTTATAAATCTGTTCAATAATTGGAGTCAGTCCCTTTGCACCTCTTACCTCGGATATGGAGGTTACTTTTCTTGTACCATCCGCCAGTCTTTCCTGATAAATTATAAACTTTATTGCAGCACAAATATTCCGAAGAGCAAGCTCTGCCGGTTCATTAGAAGCACTCAGGTAGGCTGTTAGAAACCTAAAAATTGCTTCTTGGTCACCTTCTGCATGTATGGTGGTAAAAATATAATGACCTGTCTGAGCCGCACGAAGTGCTGTTGTAAACTCCCTTGGTGCCCTCAATTCACCGGGACCTATCCAATGGGGAGACTGCCTCATCGCATTAATCAAAAGATTTTCCATAGTTGCAGAACTGCTGTCAGCATCGTCTTCCGACACCGATTCATATTGAAGCACATCATTTATTACCCTACCGGTGGAACTATCCCCCTCCCGCCTAATCAAACGCAATTCGGAAGGATTTTCGATGGTAATAACACGGCACATAGGATCTATATATTTTACAAGCATTTCATTGAGCGTTGTTTTTCCGCTTCCGGTAGGTCCAACAGTCAGCCATGACAGATTTGCCCGGGGAATTAAGGTTAAAAGCTTGTACATGTTTGTAGAGAATGACTGTTCTTTTATCATTTCTTCTGCAGAAATTCTTGCTTTCTTAAATTTCCTTATTACAAAGGCCGGATTTCCGTAAGGCGAAATAGAAGCATGAGTGGCATTTACCCTTGAGCCCTCAATCGTTCTTGCATTCACCATGGGATTTTTGGGAGTAAGCCTTACTTTTGATGCTCTTATCAGTTTGGTTATAACCTTTTCCATGTGTTCTCTGTCATTAAAGGACTTATCCCATCTGTAGGTCTTACCATACCTTTCCACAAATATCTGATCCGGACCGTTTGCCCTTATTTCATCAATCTCCGGGTCTTCCATTGCATCAGTTATCGGGCCGTATTGCGTAATTTCTTCAATCAATGCCTCTTTCAATTCCAACAGTTCGCTAAAGCCTTCGACATCGGGTTTTTCCGTATCGACATATTCTATTATGTATCGTTCGGTCATCTCACGTTTTGTTTTTACATCTTCCACCTGTCTGTAATAGTGGGTAGCAACCTTATTAATATATGCCTGACATTGTTTTACCGCATTTTCAAACGACATGGCCATATATTTTGCATCACTGCCGGATGCAGAATAATATTGGGATTTTTTCTGTTTTTCACTAACGCTCGAACGTGTGAGCATTGTCTACCACCTCACTTATATATCTGAATATGAAAATTAGTTTGCAATTAATTGAGCCAGCTTTTCAAG
>JAAYXD010000178.1 GCA_012516065.1 Clostridiaceae bacterium | reverse complement strand
GGTTATTATGGTAAGTAATGTCTGCTTAAAATGTCTGTTCAAGAGGGGAAGTAAATAAAACGATAAATAGTTGGAAGGTTCATTAAAAAATGTTATTATTAAAAATAATAATCAGCGCGTGGAGGGTAAAATATGCAGGATTTTGAGAAGCTTGGAGTTTTTTATTTGGGAAAAAAATACGATTTGGAAGAAAAGCGGCTCAAGGATGAACTGGTATTATACAAGTCCAAGGATTTGACCACGCACGCGGTAATCATAGGGATGACGGGCAGCGGAAAAACCGGCCTTGGCATTGGGATTATCGAGGAAGCCGCTATAGACAATATTCCCGTGATAGCTATCGATCCGAAGGGGGATTTGGGAAACCTTGCCTTGACTTTTCCGCAGCTTCGCAAAGAAGATTTTCTGCCCTGGGTAAATATCCATGAAGCTGCAAATAAGGGAATGTCTAAAGAGGAATATGCGGATGCACAGGCGGAGCTGTGGCGAAAAGGCCTTTCCGAATGGGGTCAGGATGAGAAACGGATAGAAATGCTTCGCAATGCCGCAAGTGTAAGGATTTACACTCCCGGGGGTTCCGCCGGGCTTGGCGTATCTCTTCTGCGATCTTTTAACGCCCCGCCGCGGGAGGTTATAAATGATAAGGATGCCTACCGGGATCGAATTGATATTACGACAAACAGTTTGCTTACGCTGCTTGGATTTAATGTTGATCCCTTTACAAGCAGGGAGTATATTCTGATATCCAATATATTTGAACATATATGGAGCAAGGGCCAGAATATTGATCTTCCGGGGCTTATTTCCGCGATACAAAAACCTCCCTTCGATAAAATAGGTGTTATGGACGTTGAGAGCTTTTATCCGTCGAAAGACAGGTTTTCACTTGCGATGATGCTCAACAGCCTTCTGGCTTCGCCCGGTTTTAAAGCGTGGCTTGAAGGCGAGCCAATGGACATTAACCGGTTCCTGTATGATGAAAATGGCAAACCGAGTGTTTCAATTTTTTCAATAGCCCATCTTTCCGACAGCGAGCGTATGTTTTTTGTAACAATGCTTTTGAATGAAGTGCTGTCATGGGTCCGCGGCCAGCCGGGTACAGGCAGCCTCAGGGCCATACTGTATATGGACGAGCTTTTCGGATATCTTCCCCCGATTGCAAACCCACCGTCAAAAGCTCCGCTGTTAACGCTTCTCAAACAGGCGCGCGCATTCGGATTGGGTCTTGTTCTTTCGACGCAGAACCCTGGAGACCTTGATTACAAGGCTCTTTCAAATGCTGGAACGTGGTTTATCGGGCGCCTTCAGGCCGAACGCGATAAAGAGAAGGTACTGGCAGGTTTGGAAGGAGCGGCCGCAGGCGGGAAATTTGACCGGGAAAGGACGGGGCGGATTTTAGCCGGCCTCGGCAACCGCGTATTCTATCTACATAATGTGCATGAAGATGAGCCTGTTATTTTCAGTACGAGATGGGTTCTTTCGTATTTGGCCGGGCCGCTTACAAGGGACCAGATAACGGCGTTGACATCAAAGGAAACCGTTTATGAAAAGCCTCAGCCCGTTCAGGATAATATACCTCAAATGCATAAACCAGGCGTTTTTGACGAAACACGGCCGGTTCATTCGAAATCGGCGGTTCCTGTGCTTCCACTGCAGATAAAACAGGTATATTTACCGGCGTCAGGTATCGAGCCCGGGAACCTGGTATATGTTCCTTCGGTTATCGGCGCGGCTGATGTGCTTTACAGCAATTCCAAGCTTGGCGTGGCGGTATCTAAAAGCTATACATTGCTTGCGCCGCTCCATGAAGGACCGGTTCCGCTAAATTGGAGCGAGGCGGAACAAATAGATATCGACCTGCGCGACCTTGATTCCGCCCCGTTGGAAGGAGCGTGCTATGCCGATTTTCCCGACGCGGCATCAAAAGCCGGCAGTTATGAGGACTGGAAAAGGCTATTAACGCAGTATATTCGTACCAATTTGTGTCTTAAGCTTTTTTATAGCCCTACATTAAAATTGATTTCCGAGCCCGGAGAGGATGAGCGCGCTTTCCGCATACGATTGCAGCATTTAGCGCATGAGCGGCGTGATGAAGCTGTGGAGGCAATCCGGAAAAAGTATGAGTCGAAACTTGATACGCTCGAAGAAAGGCACAGGCGCGCAAAACAGGAAGTAGACAGGCAAAATGCTTTGGCGGCCCAAAGGAAGGTTGAAGCGGCGGTGTCGGCGGGAACTGCGCTGTTGGGAGCGCTTCTCGGACGCAAAATGATCAGCGCGACATCGGTCTCGCGAATCGGAACCGCTGTCAGAAGCACATCAAAGGCTTTCACAAGCGGCCAGCAAATCAGCGGGGCTGTTGAAACACTCCAGTCGATTGAGGCCCAAATCCGGGAACTGCAAATGGAACTTGAACAGCAGCTCGAGAAAATATCAGCCGGTTACAATGTAATGGAAGAAAAGCTCGAAAATGTGGAAATAAGACCTATAAGCAGCAACATAACCGTTCATTTTGTCGGCCTTGCGTGGGTTCCGAATACCAGATAAAATTATCCGATCCGTTTATATAATTTTGCCTGCGCCCGCTCCGCCTATTTCGGAACGGGCGAATTTTTATGCGCATAATGCCATACCCTCTTAGCATTTCCCAAAAATATTTTTTTAATGGTAACATTATGTGAACTGTTAACATAACTTGTACTATAGGCATGAAAAAGGAGGGTCGGCGATGAATTACAGAAGTGCGTCAATAGACTGCAAAAATACGTTTTTCCCGGTAAGCCCGATTGAAAATAAAAAAGCGGCACGTCAGCCTGATAAAACTGCGCAGACTCATACCCATGAATTTACCGCTTCAACAGAGCTTACATTAAGAGATGATTTAAGACATAACCACAGATTTGCGGGTGTGACAAGTGAAGCTATTCCTGCAGGCAGAAGCCATATTCACAAAATAAAGGTCAATACGACATTTGACCTGAACCATTTTCATGAACTGATAGTTAAAACGGGTCCTGCAGAGACTGTTAACTCGCGTGACCCCAAAAAAGGACAGGTTCATATACATTTCGTGGAAGGCGAAACAACGGTTAACGGCTCGGTTCCGCACGATCACGAGGTGTTATTTGTAACGCTGGCCGCACCGAATCCCCCAAACCGGCAATAAGGGGTCAAACTTATATTGTCTGCAAACACCCTTTTACGGGTGTTTTTTTCAATCCGGGCATCGTTTTGTTACTTAACATATCCTGTATGAAGTGTCAACATAAAATCAACATTATTAATTTATACACTAAAATTCCGGTACTATTCCCTTCTGCTTGTTTTATAGTATAATAAAAAAAGCAAGAAATATTGCGGAAAGGCGGTATAAATATGGATAAAGTTCGTTTTGGTATTGTCGGAGTCGGAAATATGGGGTCTGCACATCTTCAGTATCTTGCCAATCGTGAAATATCCGGCGCTGAAATCACTGCGGTGTGCGATGTCAATGACCGAAGGCTGAAAATGGCGGGGGAGCGGTATCCTTCCGTGAAGCTGTATTCAAATATTGATGCCATGCTGGACAGCGGTGAAGTGGACGCAGTTCTTATAGCGACGCCTCACTATGATCACCCGCCGATTGCAATTAAAGCGCTGGAAAAAGGAATACATACGCTGATTGAAAAACCTGCAGGTGTGTACACGAAGCAGGTGGAACAGATGAACCGGGCAGCGGAAAAATCAGGGCTCGTTTTCGGTATTATGTATAATCAGCGGACAAACCCGGTCTACCAAAAGCTTCGTGATTTGGTTCTGTCCGGGGAGCTTGGCGAGCTGAAACGCACTAACTGGATTATTGACTGGTACCGCCCTCAAAGCTACTATGATTCCGGCGGATGGCGGGCAACATGGGCCGGTGAGGGAGGAGGCGTTCTTCTGAATCAGGATCCGCATCAGTTGGATCTATGGCAGTGGACCTGCGGTATGCCGGTAAGGGTTAGGGCTTTTTGCAAATTCGGAAAATATCATAATATCGAAGTGGAAGACGAAGTAACAGCATATGTGGAATATGAAAACGGAGCGACCGGAGTATTTGTGACTTCCACGGGAATCACACCGGAAACGAACCGGCTTGAGGTAGTCGGGGATAAAGGGAAAGCGGTTATCGAGGATAACAGGATTGTTTTCTACCGGCTGAGGGTTCCTGAAAGACAGTTCAACCGTGAATACAAGGGCGGTTTTGGAAGCCCGGAATGCTGGAAATGCGAAATTCCTGTCGCACCGGGTCCCGGCGGTCAGCATAAGGAAATCACGCAGAATTTTACGAATGCGATTTTGAAAGGCGAGAAACTGTTGGCGCCCGGGGTTGACGGAATCAACGGCCTGCAGATTTCAAACGCGATGCACCTGTCGGCATGGCTCAACGACTGGGTGGAAATTCCCGTCAATGCGGATCTGTTTTACGAAGAATTGAAGAAAAGAATTGAAAACTCCACATTTAAAAAGGAAACAAAAGATGTGATCCTTGATGTAAGCGGAACGCATTAAAGAAAGTCAAAAAATATTAAACCCATCGGACGCTTCAAAAAATGTCCGATGGGTTTAGTAGATCCACTTTTTTTTAATGTTGTTCGTGCTGATGGTAAACAGGGCTTTTGCTCTTTTTTCGCGAACCGCTTTTTTAATTCCATAAAGCGATGCGCAAAATACCAGGTTTTCAAAACCGCTCATGTCATCATACAAATTGCTTTCATCAGGCACGATGCCGATTATCTGCTGAACTTTCTTTATATGTTTAATTCCATCGTATCCCGCTATTGTTATTTCTCCCGATGTCGGCGCTGCCAATCCTGTAAGCATGTTTATCGTCGTTGTTTTTCCTGCGCCGTTGGGACCTAAAAATCCGAATATTTCCCCTTTTTCAACATTAAAGCTGATGCCTTTTACGGCTTTATAATTACCGAAAATTTTAACCAGATTTTTTACTTCAATTATGTTCAAGCGGAAACCTCCATTTATATCTTTATAAGAAAAGGT
>JAAYXD010000177.1 GCA_012516065.1 Clostridiaceae bacterium | reverse complement strand
GGCTGGAACAGTGCATAGAAAAAGTATTGTTGTCAAAAAGAATGAAAACGCATTCAAATCTTTATGAGGTAAAAGATTTTATAGATAAATATTATTATGAAGATATAACATTGGAGAAGCTGTCTTCAATGTTCCATTTCAGTAAAGGTTATCTGAGCAGGGCTTTCAAGGATGAGTTTGGTCAAAATATCAGCAGCTACATAACAAACGTCAGGCTTAACAACGCAATGGAGTATTTACAGCAGGGAAATTTAAAAATATCGGAAATTATGCGCCTTACGGGTTTTAACAGCCTGAACTATTTCTGTAAAGTGTTTAAAAAACGTTTCGGCAAAACGCCTTCAAAGGTTAAGAGCCAGGAATGCTCTGGTTTATAATAGACCTTACTAAAGAATGATATAGTTTGATATTTCTTGCTTTTCTTCTGGAAATAAGCATTTATAGCCGCTGTGTATTGATGCAGTTCACGGTGATCATATGCAACAATTTAGAATTTCCCATCAAATTTCACGACTAAAAAATAATTTATTTGTTTTATCAGAACGCAATTTGCGTTGCCTTTTTAAGATTTTTACTATAATCCTTTAAAGATACCAATATATTCGATATAATCATAAGAAAAGACAACGAATGGTGGTTTTATAAATGAGAGTATATGAACAGCTTATTAAAGGTGAAAAAGCACTGGCGGTGGTAGGACTTGGCTATGTCGGCATGCCGCTTGCAATAGAGTTTGCTAAAAAAATCCGGGTGATAGGATATGATAAAAGCAAGGAAAAGATAAACAGCTATAAAAAGGGAATAGATGCTACAGGCGAAGTAGGTAACGAGGCTGTCAGAAATACGACGGTATTGTTTTCGGATGACGACAGCGTTCTTGCCGACGCGTCATTCTATATTATCGCGGTGCCAACCCCAATCGCGGAGGACAAAACGCCTGATCTTTCCCCGCTGGTCGGTGCGAGCGAGGTTGTAGGAAGGTATTTGAAAAAAGGCGACATTGTTGTTTATGAGTCCACCGTATATCCGGGCGTTACCGAGGAAATATGCGTTCCGATACTGGAGAGGGAATCGGGGCTTGTATGTGGTGTGGATTTCAAGGTAGGATATTCGCCGGAGCGAATAAATCCGGGCGACAAGGTACACACCGTGACAAAGGTTTTAAAGATCGTATCCGGGATGGACGATGAATCGCTTGAAGAAATATCGCAGGTCTATTCATTAATAGTTGAAGCGGGCGTATACAGGGCTGAAAGCATAAAGGTCGCTGAAGCGGCAAAGGTTATTGAAAATACGCAGCGTGATCTGAATATCGCGCTGATGAATGAACTTTCAATCATTTTCAATAAGTTGAATATAAACACTAAAGCCGTTCTGGAAGCGGCAGGCACGAAATGGAACTTCCTTAAGTTCACTCCCGGCCTTGTCGGCGGTCACTGCATAGGTGTCGACCCGTATTATCTCGCGTATAAGGCGCAGCAGTTGGGTTATCACCCGGAGGTTATCCTCGCGGGCAGGCGGATTAATGACGCTATGGGGAAATATGTCGCCGAGAATACCGTCAAGCAGCTAATCAAGGCCGATAAGCAGATTAAAGGCGCAAAAGTGCTTATCATGGGCATTACTTTCAAGGAAGACGTACCTGATACAAGGAACACAAAGGTTGCCGATATTATAAGTGAGCTGAACGAATACGGGATTAAGGTTTATGTCACCGACCCCGTCGCGGACAGGGAAGAAGTCATGAGTGAATACTCGGTAAATTTACATGACTTTGACGAAGTTAACGGGGTTGACGCAATAATACTTGCGGTAGCCCATAAGCAATACAGGGAAATACCGCTTGAACGGCTGAAGGAAAAATACTCAAACGGTGCGAAGGTGCTAATTGACGTAAAAAGCATTTTTTCGCCCGGGGAAGCCGAACGTCTTGGCTTCCTGTACTGGAGCCTTTAAAGGAGGGGGCAAGTATGTTTAAGGAATTTAAAAATTTCGCAATTAAGGGAAATGTGCTTGATCTGGCTGTCGGTGTTGTTATCGGCGGCGCTTTCGGCAAAATTGTAACTTCGCTTGTCAACGATATAATAATGCCTTTGTTTGGCGTTATTCTCGGAAAAATTAACCTGACGCAGCTTAAATGGACCGTACAGAAAGCAGACGAGAGCAGGGGCACAGCCGAACTTTCCGTGATGTACGGAAACTTTTTGCAGAACGTTGTAGATTTTTTAATTATATCTTTTTCAATATTTCTGTTTATAAAATTATTGGACAGGATTAAGAGAAAAGAAAAAGAAGAGGAAAAGGCTCCGGAGCCGCCGAAGCCTTCAAAAGAAGAAGAACTTTTGACAGAGATAAGGGATTTGCTTAAAGAAAAAAACAATTAAGTCATTTAATATACTTTTATACTTTGGAAGGCGATTTTAAATGGATAAGGATCTGCCGTGGTATGCCGTATTTGTAAAAACAGGAGAGGAAAACAAGGTTAAACAGCGACTAGATTACCGGTTTCAAGGCAATCCTGCGGTAAAGGTTCCGAAAAAGATAATAAAAGAAAGGAAGCAGGGCAAATGGTACAGGCGATCGAGGAACCTTTTCCCCGGTTATATTTTCATTCACGGGATCCTTGACGACGGCAGCTATAAGAAACTGCATCAGGTGCCAGGCCTTTACAAGCTCCTTTGCACCGACAGGGAACCGGTCAGGATTCCAAGGAACGAAATCGAGGTTTTCAGCCATCTTTTCGATGAAGAAGACGTAATACAGGAATCGGACATATTTATGGAAGGTGACAGGGTAACGATAATAAATGGCCCGCTGACAGCCCTGGAAGGAAAAATAATCAGGATTGACAAAAGGAAAGGACGGGCCCGTGTGCTTATTTCGTTCCTCGGCGAGGAAAGGATAATAGATCTCGGCATAAACCTGATTGAAGCGGTAGATGATAAATGAAATTCTGCATCCTGGTGTGCTTAATCGGATACAGTTTAATGCGTAAAGTAAAAATTTCCGGCAAAACCTAAGCCGGGGAAAAGAAGGTAATAGTTATGGATAATGCCGCGTTGAAAGTTTTGGTCGACAAGCTCATGGAAAACATTGAAAAGGTTATCGTGGGGAAAAGCAACGTTATCCGCCAGTTAATCATCTGCCTGATATGCGGCGGTCATGCTCTTGTCGAGGATGTGCCGGGTACAGGCAAGACGCTTCTCGCAAAAACTTTAAGCCGCTCGCTTGATCTGGCGTTTAACCGTGTCCAGTTCACACCGGATTTACTGCCGTCGGATATTACCGGAATACACTATTACAACCAGAAGCAGGGTGAGTTTGTTTTCAGGAGAGGCCCCGTGTTTACAAACATTCTGCTGGCCGATGAAATAAACCGTGCTACGCCGAGAACGCAGTCAAGCCTTCTCGAGTGCATGGAGGAAAGGCAGGTTTCGATAGACGGGCAGACATATCCGCTTGAATCACCGTTTATGGTGATCGCGACGCAGAACCCGGTGGAAACGCTTGGAACGTTCCCGCTGCCGGAGGCACAGCTCGATCGTTTCCTTATGAAATTGTATATGGGATATCCCGAAACTGCGGACGGCGTTGAAATTCTGAAAAGGTTCAGGCATGAAAGCCCTTTCCCGGATCTTAAACCTGTTGCGAACAGAGAAGATTTCAGAGACATCAATGACATTTTCAAAAACACGAATGTAAGCGAAGATATATACTTGTACATTGTACAGATCGCGGAAGCCACAAGAAAGCACCCGGACGTGCTTCTCGGCGTGAGCCCTCGCGGAAGCCAGGCGCTTCTCAGAACAAGCCAGGCTCTTGCCGCCGTTAACGGGCGTAATTACGTTATACCTGACGATGTGAAGCATATGGCGAAACCCGTGCTTGCGCACCGAATTGTCGCGAGGCACGCGGGCAGTGACAGCGGCATGCCCGTACAGCACGCAATAATTGATCAGATTTTAAACCGCATCCCGGTTCCTTCCGAAGAAAGGCTTATGGCCCAAATGGGAGGCCGGTAGTTTATGTGGGTTTATAAGCTCATTCTGGCGGCGGTCGCTGTAGTTATTATTGAGGCCTTACTCACATCGAAATACGGCCTTTCAAGGGTAAGCCTTGAAAGAAGCTTTGATACGATGCACGCGAATTTCGGGCAGACCGTTCATATGATTGAAAAAATAAGCAACAGGAAACTGCTTCCCGTGCCGTGGCTGAAGGTGGAATCGAGAATAGACGCGGGCCTTAGGTTCGGGCGCCAGGAAGATATGAACATACTCCGGGAAGAATTTCATATAAGCGCTTTCTGCATGATGCCCTATACCAGGATCATACGCACCCATACAGTTAACTGCACGAAAAGGGGATATTATCATTTAAAATCCGCGGCTCTGACATGCAGGTCAATAACCGGAAACATTATCACAATGAAAGATACAGCAACCGATGCGAGACTGTACGTTTTCCCGAGGGTTTTGAAACTTCCCGAACTTAAGCTGCCTTCCCACAGCTGGCAGGGAGACAATGTCGTAAGGCGCTGGATTCTTGAGGATCCGTTTATCAGGGCGGGTGTGCGCGAATATACAACCTCCGATCCGATGAAGAACATCAACTGGAAAGCTTCGGCACGTTTTGGAACGCTTTATGTCAATCAATACGAACCTACAGCGAGGCACAGGCTGATGATTCTTCTTAATGTTGATACCAAACCGCACCAATGGACAGTCACGGATGAACCCGAGCGCGTGGAATACGGTATTTCGGTCGCAGCCACGATAATTGATTACGCGTATAAAAACGTTATTGAGGTAGGCTTCGGTTCTAACGCGTTTTTAAAGGATATGGAAAAAAGGCCGATAAGGATAAGCCCTACAACAGGCAGCCAGCACCGCATTACGATTCTGGAAAACCTCGCGAGGATGGTTATCTTAAGGAGCGTAAGTTTTCCTACTCTTCTGGAGCAGGAGCTTGAAAGGAATCCAGGCAATACCGATTACCTTTTGATTACCGCGGTCGTGGATCGGGATATCGAAGACAGGATACGCCGTTTGAGAGCGATGGGGAATGCCGTTGAGATATTGAAGATATAGCTCTGAACGGTTATATCTGCACGGAGTAGTGTAATATGAAAAAGCAGGTTTTGTTAAGGTGGTTCTGGTCCGTACTGGAATACCTTATGGTTTTGCCGATCATTTTAATTATAGCGGGTTTAACATTCGACAGGAATGTTCAGGTAGTGTTTACGCTGCTGCTGCCTGTCCATATGCTTGTTTCCATTTTTATTACGATGGCCTTGAAAAGGTTCAGCAATTCGCTTATTGCAATCGTGACCGTGCTGTATGTCGCCGGCGTAACCGTGCTGTGGGTGTATTCCGCTTCCTTCGATACGATTGAAGAAATCACTGTAACGGTGCTGGCTACCTGCTTTTTCTTCATCTGGGGGATAAGAGCCGGAATTGGCGCAGGCGGCCGCAATATGTTTTTTTACTCGATAGGGCTCGTTGTTTACGCAATATCCGTATTTTTCATAAGCAGATCTTCTGTTCTTGAGCACCTGACGGGCACAGCCGCAGCATTTGCCGTCATTTATGTCATAACCGGCCTGCCGATTGCGAACAGGCGCTTTCTTCTGTTTGAAACGAGGGTAAAAAGCAGTCTGAAAATCATACCGGGTTCGGTAATGCGGGGCAACGGGATCATTGCGGCGGTGCTTATAGCTGCAATGCTTCTTCTTTCGCTGTGGGATTCCTTTGTAAACGCGGTTGTTTATGTCGCAAAAGGAATTGCCTTTGTGATCGGAAAAATTATTGATTTTTTGACTTCGTTGTATGAACCTCTCGAACCGGCGCCGGACGGCGCGGGAATGGAAGATATGCCTTTTCCCGCCGGGGAGAGTAATTCAATAGTAGGGTTGATACTGGATATACTGTCTTTCCTGTTTCTGCTGTTTGTTTTGTTTTTAATAGTACGGTATATTGTCAGAAATTATAAAAGGATTTATAAAGCGATACAGGATGTGATATCGGGCATCCTCGGAAGTTTTAAAAAGTGGGGTTCGGCGGAACTCGGTTATTTCGACCGGCAGGAGTCAATCCTGAAAACGGAACTGCCCAAAAAGCCGTCGGTATTTAAAAGAATATTCAGGCGGGAACCAAAGTGGAGGGATATGAAGGACAACAATTCCCGCGTGAGGTTTATCTATTCGAAGTTTGTCACCGAGAATATACGCAGGGGTTTTAATTATTCGTGTACGGACACGCCGGCCGAAACAATCAGGCGCATTGCCGAAAGGAACAAACAGGACATTAAGGTCCACGAAAAAATAAAAAACGCGTATAACTGCGCGCGATATTCGGGCGAAATGCCCTGTGACGAAACGGTTAACGAACTTAAAACCATGTATCTCAAGTAATTTATATGTTTTCATCTATTATCCAGTCAATGAAACTATCGATTAGCTTAAGCTTTTTATTGTCGCAGAGCTTGAGTTTCTGACAGATTTGGGAAATGAGATCATCATTTATGTCTTTTGTTATGCCTAAAAGGACATAATCCGGAGTTACCTCGAGTTTTTCGCATACTTTCATAAGCGTTTCAATGCTCGGTATCGAATAGCTGTTTTCAATATTTGAAATGTGGTTATTGCTAAGGCCCGTGGCTTCCGAGATATCTTCCTGGGTTAAGTTGAGCGCTTTCCTTCTTTTTGCGATTCTCCTGCCCATTTCTTTATAATTTATTTCCATATGTATCACCTATCTAAAACTGTAACAACTAATATATGTTTACGTAATAAACTATAAGAGTAATTTTACACTTGCAATTGTAAAATATACACGATATAATTAAATTTAGGAAAAAACTGCTAACGCAACCTGTTCTTTCTTTTATAAAAAAGAGAGGGGTTAATATCGTGGAAAACAAGAGAAATGCCTTTTTTAAAATAGGAATATGCGATGATGTTCCCATCCTTCAGGATGTTATAGAATCATATATCCGGGAGTATGAAAGGCAGCAGAAGGGCTTTTCTTTTAAAATAAGCAAATTCTCGAGCGGGGAAGAGCTTATTAAGGAAATTGAAAACGGCGGTTCATATGACCTTTTGTTTCTTGATCAGAAAATGAAACAACTGACAGGGCTTGAAACCGCGCGGCAAATACGTAAATTAAACTCGTCCGCTTCATGCCGCATAGTGTTCGTAACTTCGTCCGACGACCATTACCAGTTCAGATCCGTGCAGCCGCTGATGGTAATTGCAAAACCCGTGTCGATGGAAATGATAAGCGAAGTGTTGAGCATAGTAACAGGCCTGGAAACAGCGCCTGCTAATACATAAATGTAAGCTGTTCCGGTACTCCGGAACACATCCGGTGCCCGGAATGCGCCCGATACCCCGGAACCGATTGACACATACCGAAACCTATAGTAAAATAGTCTATGCGATATGCGCCCGTAGCTCAGCAGGATAGAGCACAAGTTTCCTAAACTTGGTGTCGCACGTTCGAATCGTGTCGGGCGTACCAGGGGTTTCAAGAAAATTGAAACCCTTTTTTCATGCCTGTGCCGCGGTAATTTACCTCTGTTTTTCTTAAAACGGTATTTTTTCGTATGTATTTTTCGTTGTTCCCTTATGAATTTTATATATTTCCCGGACAGGGTAATTATTGGCTCTGCTTTCGGAAACGACGATATCGATGTATTTTTCGGGAAATTTCAGGCAGTATCCGCAGCCCTGCGAAGCTATTTTGCAGGGCAGTGAGATTACCTCGAAAACAAGCCCCATCCTTTCAAAATGCCTGCACATTTTTATCGTATAATTTCCTGAATCATAAACAGCGAGACAATCCATCCGTTCCAATCCCTGTTTTTGTTTACCTGTTTATATGATATACAAATTAATCAATATGGTGAGTGGATTTTTTGTCCCTTGCCAGTTCCGCAAGCCGTATTTCATTTTTAAGAGAATCCTTTATCAACTCGACAAGCGGCCTGTTTTTTGAGTACAGGCAGGTATCGCTGTCGCTTCCGGTAATGCTTCCGGTCAGCACATACGACGAATCCGCAATAAGCCTTATCTGTCCTGACGGCTTTTCAATCCTGTGCACGATAGCGCCATTAAGATCGGCATCCCCCGATATGATTGCCACTACCTTAAGCCCTCTGTTTATAGCTTCCTCCAATTCCTTTTTCATAAAAGGGAGCTCTTTTTCCGATATCGAAACATATACCCGTTCCTTTGTATTGATTATGATATTTCTTATCTTGTCGATTATGTGCTTGAACCCCGTTATTGTTATATACGGTTCGGATGTTTTTTTTGCCTGCGGACATTCCCGTTTTATTATATTGATTATTTCCTGCATACTGTTAATGATATTCCGGCAGTATTCATCGACCGGCACCGCCGTATAATGCGGCACTGCGCCTTCAATTACATACGCCGCGCCTTTGTCGACCATCGCGGCAAGGGCCTGGTACGCGTTAGCCCTTGGAATACCCGTAATTTTCGCCGCTTCATAGCCTGTAAGTTCCCCTTCCCTGCAGAGCGCGACATACAGCTCGGATTCGTGCCTTGTAAGACCAGTTTTCATTAGACACTCTATGAGATTCAAAATATCACCTGCTTAGTGGTTTGGTTTACTGCTACTATATAATAATATTTTCGAGTATTTGTCAACGATTCTAAAGCGGGGAACGGATTAGAAAAACTGATCCTGCTTCGATTCCATTAACCGTTTTATTTCGTTTTGCTCCGACATCTCGAGTTTATTTATCAAATCCGACAGCAGGAACCTGTTTTTATCATCGATATTGGTTATCGATAAACCGTGCATTTTTTTCTGACCCTTATCTACTGACCATTTAACGGTATACTGCGCAAGAATCGGGTTAACATTCGGATTGTTTATGAGAACTTCTATAATATCGTCCTGGTTTAATTCGCAGTTTGTTATTATGCAAAGTCCGGACAGGGAAATATTCAATACAACGCCGTAGCACTCTTTCAGTTTTCCTGCTTTATGAAAGGTCGCGCTTAAAAGTACGTTATATCTTTTATGTTTTCTTTCATTCACGACTGTTTTAAAATCATTTACCTCAAGGACAATCGAGCCGGTAATCAGCTTTATGTTATAGACTGTGGCATCCATAAGATAAATGTTGCTCTTATCAACAACCATGCACTGGAGAATATCCCCGGTAATAATTGCCGAACTGAGGAACTGTTCGATTTGCTTTACCTCGATAAACCTGCCGAGAACATTCAGCACAATTGACTTTGACCATACATTTTGATCTTTCTGTTTAATCTCAATTGTCGAATATTCGGGTATGATTTTTTCCAGCCGGATTTCTTTTTTCATCGCAACATCCCCCTGCATTAGTACACAAGCTTTCCGTTTTCCAGTCTCGCATAAACCATCCGGGCTTCAGACAAAAAGGTGTGAGATTTATTTCCAACATTAATAGTTGTATCGGTATACGCCGTCCTGATACAAATATAACTGTCTTCAGGAACCGACAACAATATTCTTGATCCTCTTTTTGATCCGGCAATGTTTATTTCAATGCCTTTTTCCGCTCTTATCCTGCCTCCGCGCACATATCCGGCCACATAAACTTCCCCTTTGGAATATAACGTTGAATTCACGCTTCCTTTGCCGAGAATCCTTATGTCTCCGAGCGCAGTAACTGTACAGTTTGAAATTGTGGATAACGTTATGTCGCCTTTTATCGGTGTATGTTTTTTCGCTGAAAAGAGCGTTTTCAAATCACAAATAATCTGGTACAGGTATTGTATATCGGGTATTTCCGAATAATTCCCCATTAATGATCGTGTTTTTTTCATCAACGAAAGTATGAAGCTGTCGTCTATATCGTAATTGCCCGTTCTCAACGCTTGCAGCACTTCATAAACGGTACTGGGCAAATCTCTGTTTTCGCTGTTTAAAAGCAATCTTATCAATTCATTAAGCTGTGTTGCGTCGCTGCCATCATTTGATAATCTGTTTATATTGTTTATGAGCCTGTTAATCCCGTCTACGAGTTTTTCCAGTAACGGAACGGGATTCATGTTAACCGCATCGTTCATTGCCGCATTAAGTATGCTTGATACCACGGTGCCTTTAATTGAAATGCTGTTGCCGGCAAATATACTCGCGAAATTAACATTGCCTTTGACGAGGACGTTTTGTCCGGCGACTATTTCCATAGACTCGTAAACGTTCTTTTTTACTTCAACATCGCCCTTAAACCTGATGTTCCCGGTCCTAATGCTAACCTCATCGACAACAATCGAGTCATATATATTAAATGAAATAATGCTGCCCTTTTCCTGGACTGACGGCCTTCCTGTTTTATTTGCCGTCACATTGCCCGTTTTTTCATCGTAGTATATTGATAATGAAGGAGTTATTACAATTTCTTTGGGGTTTTCAGGGGGAATAATTTCACCTGTTACGGAAATGCCGTTTTTGCCGGGTGTCCCTTTATGAACGCGGGCTATAACCTGGCCTGTCGTTACAGTTATGTATTCAAAAATGTTTTTGTAATCAATATTGCCCGTTTCATCTTCCTCAAAGCGGTATCCGTTGTTTTCATCGACGTTGAAAAAGTATTCTATACTGTCGTCGATAGGGTCCTCCTTCGGTATCCCCTCTGCTACAAGAAACTTGCCCGGTTCGCTGTTTTCACATATTTGCTCAATAACATCATCTTTTATACCGAAAACAATGTTTTTGCTTTTCAGAAACTCGATTATCCGGTTTTTGTCCGTTTTTACGGCTTCTATTTCTACCTCTTCCGTTTTAATATCAAGTTTGTTTACAGGCTCCGAATCCAATATTTCGTAGCGAATCCGGTACTCGGGCATATATATAAGGTAGCATTTAAGTTTATCTTCGGAAACCTCGATATCCAGCTGCAACTCAGTGGTTACTCTTAATGGTTTTATTTCAACAGTATCTTTTTCATTAACGGTGGACAGATGATTGCGCTCAACACCGTTGATATACAGCACTACTTCTTTGCATGGGTTGATAAGAGGCGGCATTCCGTCCCTTTCTTCATTTTTGACATATACTTTTCCATTCTTAATCCATACCAGGCCATCCGAATTTTTTGTTTTTGTTATATTTTCCTTCTCTGATGTCATAACTACACCTGCCGATTTTATGTCTTCTACTGTTATTAAAAATACGATATATTTTTACCCGTCAGAAAAGGAAAAATAACGTATAGTCAATAACTGCACGATAGCTATGGAATAATTATCCTTTTTATTCTGTAATTAAAGGTTCCCTGCGGAACGTTTACGGTAATGACCTGATCGGCTTTTTTCAGCAGCAGGGCTCTTCCGAGGGGCGACGTCATTGATACGCAGTCGAGACCGGTGTCGTTGTTTCTTAAGTAAGGCGGGCAGATATAGAATCTGTGCGTTTCCATGTTATCGATGTCCTGGGCTTCGACAATGCTCCATAGTATCGCAAACGGGAAATTATCTTTTTCAACCGTTTCTTTACTTCCTTTTTTCATATGCTTTTTTATCGTTTCTATGTATTCCCTTACTAAAAACTCAAATTCAAAGCTGTCCTCGACATTCTCGGAGAAATATTCCTTAAACAGTGTTTCTTTTGCCTCGTTTATTCTTTGCATGTTTTCGGCCAGAACTTCCGACAATTCTACTGACTGCATACTTTTACACATTTTTACCTACCTCGAATAAATTAATTACATTAAATGGATTTTTCATCTAAAATACGATAAGGCATTTTGCAGATATGTAGCTGCAAAATGCCTACAAGTATATGTTAACATTATTGTTAATGCATGTCAACTATGGGTGGGTACGTCAGAAAAAGCCGATATGCTTGACGATGCGGATAAATAGATCTATAATGTAACGGTTGTGACTCGCAACACTTTTTTAATGCGCTTATATTTCACTAGATAGGGGTGCTTAAAATGTTTGGAAACGTTGAAAGAAAGATTGAAAAAATGGTTAAAAAAGGCAAATGGGAAGACCTTATAAAAAAATGCATGACAGCGGATGCGAAGACAAGGCTTATTATAGCCGAACAATGCGCAAAATCAAATGACCCGGGAGTAAACACCGTGCTTAATAAATTATTAAGAGATCCGGATGAAAATGTCCAACTGGCGGCTGTCAAGTCAATTGGAATCACGGGTAAGGATCATGAAGTGGCACAACTGCAGTGGCTGTTATCCAATACAAGTGAGGATAAACAGGAACTGATATCGGCCCTTCATGATTCCATATCCAAAGTTAGAGGAAAAAGGTAAACCTACCCGTTATATTGCGGCAAACCGCCGTATATTAGTTTATTTAGTTTATATCAACATTAAAACTTGCCTTTGTTGATATGACCGACAAGCTCGGCTTTGGAGCGCTGCTTGATGATCCACGCTTAGTTTTTTGCCTTTGTGAAGGCCGATACGCATGGAGGGTCAAGATTAATCTTGATGCCTTCCTCGCAAAGTTCTACAATCCTCATGCTGAGCTGGATCAGTTCCATGTGGATGTCATTTGTCCGATCCGATGCGTAAATCTTGTTTGCTGCTTCTTCGTCGAGCTGCGCGAATTTTTCCTTCGGAGCTTCGCACTTGGGGCAATAATCCGGGGCGTCATCCCCTTCATAAACAAATCCGCAGACACTGCATTTGAATAATTTCTTCATAATTTACCTACCACCCTTTCTTAAATACTTTTTAGATATTTACCCGCTGAAGATTACGATAAACAGGAAAGACAAGGAAATAGTTTCCGCGTCTTTCCCGTTATTTGTTCTTTTTTAAGCATGAAATAATTTCGCCGACATACATGCGGTGATAATCGTTTTTAGGGTAACACCTTGCATCTATTTCGGGATCAACAAAGTTAGAAGGATCAACATCCTGGTAGTATATTTTCCGGCACTCAATTACAAGCCGCGCTTCGTTGAAAAAAACCGATCCGTTTTTTGTTTCAACCGCGGTTAAGCCGGTTTCCGCGGCCTTGTTATAATCCCTTCCCGAATATTTCCCGCAGAAGTCAAGGATGCTCCGCTGATTTTGATCAAAAAACGTCAGCGTAAAGGTATCGCTTTTCTCTAAAAACTCGTAAGTGTAGCGGGAAGGACGAACGAGGCAGAAACAAATTTTTTTATTCCACAAAATGCCGAAACCGCCCCAGCCTGCCGTCATCATGTTGAATGAATCCTTATTCCCAGCGGTTACGAGCATCCAATCCGCTCCGACAAGCTTGAATGGATTTTCGGTAATCTGTTCGGGCTTAAGTTCAATAAACGAATCGTACATTTTCATCACCTCGAAAAATTTTCGATATGCGCTAAAAATCCAAAACAGACGGGCAGCTGCGCCCGCTGAACAGGAAAAAACGAATGTATCTATTTCAATTATACAATAACAAGCGAATTATGGCAAAGGGCTATATGCTCGCCTTTTTCCACGCTGACGGGGAAAACAGAATCAATATCGGCAGAAATTCAAGCCTTCCGGCTATCATACAGAAGGAAAGGACGATTTTACTCAGGCTGGAAAAGTCCGAAAAGTTGCCCATAGGCCCGACGAGCCCTAAACCCGGTCCAATATTTCCGATGGCAGCGGCTGTCGCCGTGACCGACGAAACAAGGTCTTTCCCGTCCAGTGTCACAATTAACGAGGAAGTAACAAATATAAATATATAGATAAAGAAATAGGCCATTGTTTCCCAGAGTGTTGTTTCATCGATTGTTTTTCCTGTTAATTTCACCGTATGGACGGCTCTTGGATGCATTATTTTGGAAAGTTCGCGTTTTATTATTTTAAACAGTAAAAGATAGCGGATGCATTTCATCGACCCTCCGGTTGAACCGGCGCACGGACCTATAAACATGAGCATAACAAGGACAAATTTGCTGAAAACCGGCCAAAGGTTAAAGTCGGCGGTAGCGTAACCGGTTGTCGAGATAATGGAATTAACCTGAAACGCGGAATATCTTAATCCTTCTCCGACGGAATAAAGCCCGTTTAATACGAGATCCAGCGTTATCGCAATAATTGATGCCAATATCAATCCGATATAGAAACGGAATTCTTCGTCCTTATAAAAGCTTTTTATATTTCCTTTCAGCATATGGTAATACAAAGTAAAATTTATGCCGAACAGGAACATAAAAACCGTTATTATGATATCAATGAAAACACTCCCATATGCGCCGATACTCAAGTTTTTAATGGAGAAACCGCCGGTGCCCGCGGTTCCAAAGGCGTGAACCAACGCGTCATAAAGGGGCATGCCCGCTGTCAGCAGCAGAATAACGAGAAGGGCTGTCAGAACGATATATATTGAATATAGTATTTTGGCCGTCTGACCTATTTTCGGAACGAGCTTTTCAGGACCAGGTCCCGGGCTTTCGGCTTTCATCACATGATAAAAGCTTGCCCCGGCGGACGGCAGTATAGCAACAGTCAGCAAAAGCACACCCATACCGCCCATCCAATGGATAAAACTTCTCCAAAAAAGAATACCGTAAGGCATGACCTCAACATTTTCAAGTATTGTCGCCCCTGTTGTGGAAAAACCGGAAACCGTTTCAAAAAACGCGTCGACCGGCGACGGGATAGCACCGCTGATTAAAAAAGGCAGAGAACCGAAGACGGAAACGAGAACCCAGCCTAAAGCTACGACGGCAAACCCGTCCCTTGTGTAAAAATTATTAGTTTTTACTCTTGTTCTTAGCATTAACAGACCCACGCAGAGCGTTATCAAAGCCGAAAACAAAAAGGCCCTTGCGTCGTCCTGGCCATACAGCAAAGCTATAAGAAAAGGAAAAAGCATACATAATGCTTCTATACAGACAACGATGCTCAAATTCTTAATGATAAGCCTTATGTTCAACTACTTATCCCCCCGAAGCGATTATATCGTTCAAATCCGATATTTTTCTGTCTTTGACAATCAGAATTACGCTGTCGCCGGCTTTTATTACATCGTTCCCGTGCGGGATCAGGATATCGTTTTTCCTTACAATGACGGCGACCAATATTCCTTCTTTAAATTTAAGATCTCTCAACGGTATATTAAGGAAATCCGTTGATTCGTTAGCGGTAAACGCTATTGCTTCGGCACGCCCGTCAATAATTCGGTAAAGAGCTTCGATCGGGCTTCCCTGTGCGTTTTTCATCCCGCGCACGTAACGGAGAATATGGTTTGTTATAATCTGGCTTGGGTTTATAATGCTTTCAATACCAAGACTTTTTATTACGCCTATATAATTATTCCTGTTTATTTTCGCTATAACCTTCGGAACGCCGGCTTGTTTTGCCATCAGAGCGGACATGAAATTTTCCTCGTCCATATCGGTTAACGCGACAAATGCCCCCATTTCGGAAAGATTTTCAGAATGAAGCAGAGTGTCGTCAGTGCCGTCACCGTTAATTATAAGAGTATGCGGCAGAAGCTCTGAAAGTTCAACGCACCGCTCCGGATTTATTTCAACAATTTTAGCTTTGATACCGGCTTCTTCGAGGAACTTCGCAAGATAATACGCTATCCTTCCTCCGCCGATGATCATGGCGTTCTTTATCTTCTGGTAGTCTATGCCGATTTGTCTGCAGAAATTTGATACTACGGCGGGCTTGCCGACAATGTATACAATGTCGCTTTCTTCAATACGGAAATCGCCTTTCGGTATTATAATCTCGTCATTTCTTACGACTGCTCCAATTAATATCGACTGGGAGATTTTTTCGGCGACTTCCTTTATTTTCATGCCCACAATTGAATTTCCCTTTGCAATGCGTATTTCAACGATCTCAACGCGTCCGCGCGCGAATATTTCGATGTTTGCTGCATGGGGAAACCTTATCATCCTTGATATTTCACGCGCGGCAGCACGTTCGGGGTTAAAAACCATATCAAGGCCAAGGTCATTTTTTAAAAGATTAAGCTCATCAGCATACTCAGGGTCCCTGATTCTCGCGATGGTCCGCTCAACACCCAGTTTTTTTGCCGTAAGGCAGCATACCATGTTTATTTCGTCACTTGAGGTCGCGGCGATAAGAAGCTGCGCTTCCTTTACACCGGCTTCAATCAATACTTTCGTGCTTACGCCGTTTCCCTTTATGCACATAACGTCAAGGTATTCATCCGCTTTTCTTAACGCTTCGGGATCCTTATCAATCACAACTACGTCGTTGCCCTCGTTGGATAAGTTCTCGGCAAGATTGTATCCTACCTTCCCATCGCCGATGATAATTATTTTCATAATATACTCCTTTATTATGCAAAAGCGCTAAAAAACCCGCGCACCGTTTTTATGCTTAAGCGCCGGCAAAAACGGCGAACGGCAGTGCCCGATTCAATTATTATTGGTTTCACGGGAATTATATTACATATAAATAAAAAGGTCAACAATACCATAATATTCCCGGACGCCCGATTTTTACCGGCGGTTGTTGCCTTTGTGCGTTTTTTTATATAAAATTTAGACAGGTTCCGGCCAAAAGCATGTGAAAACTGGGAAGAGGAAGTGGATACCGCATGAAAAACGATAATATTTCTTTTCACGGAGGGAAGGTTTCACGGAGCGAACGATATTCGGTTTTAGGTCAAAAAGGTATTGCGGTATGGATGACCGGGCTTTCCGCGTCCGGGAAATCAACAATAGCTGTTGAAACCGAAAAGGTGCTTGTAAGCATGGGCAAAGCCGTGTACAGGCTAGACGGCGATAATTTGCGGCACGGCCTCAACAGCGACCTTGGCTTTTCCGAAGAGGACCGTTTTGAAAACATCCGGCGCGCTGCGGAAGTATGCTCGCTTTTTGTTGACGCCGGCTTAATTGTTCTTGCGTCGTTTATTTCTCCGCTTGCTTCAATGAGAAAACTCGCGAGGGAAAAAATAGGGGACGGCTTTATTGAGGTATATGTCAAAGCTGATCCCGAAACGTGCGAAAAGAGGGATCCGAAGGGTTTGTATAAAAAAGCGAGAGCGGGTGAAATCACGGATTTCACAGGCGTCACGGCTCCGTATGAAGTTCCGCTGTCGCCTGATCTTGTGCTTGATACCGAAAAATATTCAATAGATCAATGTGTCAGGATTCTTGTTGATAAAATACTGCAGTTGAGTGCGTTAAGGCAGCGGAACGGATTGTACCGCTATGAACGGCACAAATTCCGGCAGGAATAACAGTGTTATAAAGGCTTTATAAAATTCAGGCTTTTTTCGAAAATCTCAATTTTCACATCGGAAAACCGGAAAAGTTCCCCATCCATATTGACATGTACGGGTTTGGAGCTTTTCATTTCGATGGAGCGGCACCGGCTGATCGATACTTCTTTCATATCCGTATGCGTTCCCTTTATGAATCTCGGGAAAAACCGCAGTAGTTTAAGCCTGTTCACATCATTTATTATGCATATGTCAATCAGTCCGTCGTCAGGAACGGCATTCGGGGCAGGCATCATTCCGCCCCCGTAATAACGCCCGTTTGCGAAAGCCGAAAGCAGCATTGTTTTGGTATGTAATGAAGTACCGTCAATAATGAAATCCGCCTCAATTTTTTTCAGGCCGATTACCGCGAGCAGAATCCCGCCTATATACGCGATTTTTCCTTTTATCAGCGGAAGCCGTTTCAGGTATCCGGTCATCGCCACGACGTCCGCGTCAAAACCGACGGAAGCTATGTTCAAAAAATATCTGCTGTTTAACCTGCATACATCAACAGGTACAGGGTCTGAATGCACGATGAGAGGCAGTAATTCGACAGGATCTTGTTTCGTGCTGAAGCTTTTTATAAAATCATTTCCCGTACCGGCCGGGATTACTCCCAAGGATGCGTTTGTGCCCACCATTGGCTGAAGTATTTCATTCATTGTGCCGTCACCGCCGACAGAATAAATCCTTATGGAGTCATTGGCCTTAATGTACTGTCCGGCTATTTCCGAAGCATGTCCCGGTGCCTTTGTTATTTCTATCCTGTATGGAAGGGAAAACTTATTCATTATATTTTCAATTTCAGGGATCATTTTTAACGTTTTGCCTTTTCCTGCTGCGGGATTAATAATGAAAAGATGCTCCATAATAAAATGCTCCTTAATTTT
>JAAYXD010000312.1 GCA_012516065.1 Clostridiaceae bacterium | reverse complement strand
TGAGAACGGTGGACAAAAGTTGGGATGATCATAATTTTGACGCTGTAGCCGCTACATTGACCCAGGTGATGGATTATTATTACAGCCGGACTTACACCTGGCACATAGAAAGGGTGTTGGTGGTGGGCGGGGGAAGCGTGGCAAAGGATTTGTGTCAGTACCGGGAATTGCAGACAGGGGCCGAAGTGAAGGAGGTTACCCCCCAGCTGCTTAAAGTAAAGTATGATGAAGGACATGATTTTCACGCCAGTCTCTATTATAAATGCCTAGGGGCTGCCATAAGAGAGGACTGATGTGTTTATGAACGATATAAATTTGCTCAACGATTTCTATCGCCCTAAGAAAACCGCCAAAATAGCATCATCCCTGTTGGCAGGAATTTTGATCGTTGTCCTGTTTTCGTACGTTGGTGTTTTTGTGCCCTTAAAACAAAAACGCGAGTTAAGCCTTATGGTATCCAATCTCTCTCAAACCAACAGCGAGTATGAATCCCTGGAAGAGGAATATGCCCAGCTTTCTAGGAAGGTGGAAGAATTAGAGCAAAGAGCCAGCGGCATAACCCCGCTGATATCCGGGCAAAAGTGGAGCCGGGTTTTTGAGCTGATTGAACAGTCTATGCCTCAAGGGATATCTCTACGCAGCCTTTCATATGAGGGGAATGCTGTGGTGCTGGAAGGCACTGCGTCGGATGACGTTGAAATCGCTCGATTTATGGTAATGCTTAAAAAGACCGGCTTGTTTTTGGAAATCAGCGTTAAAAGGATTTACGGTGATCAAGAGAGGCAGATGTTTTTAATGACCGGTAAGCTCAATTATTTGGATTGATTATATGAAGATGCAGCAAAAGGGTGGTTTGATTGATGCAACTTACCAGACGCGAAAAGGTATTTATTGCGATATTTATAGTAGTATCGGTTGCGGCGGTGTATTACGTATTTTTTTATCAGCCGCTGGTGAAGGATATAGAGGCAATGTCAGTGCAGGTGACGGAGGGTGGGGATCTGCCCTTGCTCATCAAATCAAAAAAAGAGCAGCTTGCATCTCTGCAGCACGAGTACCAGGAGCTTTCGACGAAAGTATTGGACACGCTGGAGAGCTTGCAATGGCCTGACGACCAGCCGGGCTTGGTGGTGCATCTATATGAGATTTTTTCAAGCCGCTCCAAAATGCAACAAGTGGAGTTTGGGGAGATGGAGCAGCATGCCGACTTTTGCCTGATGCCCGTAAACGTAACATTTACTTCTACGTATGATGATTTCAAGGATATACTGGTCCAGCTTGAAAAGTCCTCTTACAAAAACTACATTGAGGCTTTGAATGTACAAGCCGTGGAGGGAGGAAATTCTGTCAGCGTGACCATGTCCCTTAAGTTCTATTTTAAACCCGAGCCTGCTCCAGATGAGCTGGAATATCCATTTGTCGATGAAGGCAGGTACGGTAAAGACAATCCCTTTCAATTTCCCGGGCAGTGAAGGGTCTTTAGCCGTAGAAGCCGGTTTCATTAGTAATCTTTTTTCGTCATCTATGGCCAAATAAAACAGATTTGTAGT
>JAAYXD010000237.1 GCA_012516065.1 Clostridiaceae bacterium | reverse complement strand
TTTCCTCGACTAACATGCTGGAACGTTTGAATCGCGAGATACGTAGACGGACTAATGTTGTAGGCATTTTTCCTAGCATGGACTCGTACATCAGGCTGGTTACCACGTACTTAATAGAATATGCTGCAGACTGGTCATCAGGCCGCTGCTATATAAAGCCAGAAACTATCCAGTTAACACAAGAGGACCGAATGGCTGCCTGATTTTGGGGCGCTGCCCCAAGCTGTTAATGCTACTCTAAAATTATGCCACAGGGGATGCGGACAAAATCCTGGACTTACTTTAAGTTAGGAGGTGTCGCATGTTCTCATATGATGAACGCATAAAAGCTGTAAAACTATTAATACAATATGACTTGAGTTATTCAACTGTAATTCGTGAATTAGGATATCCATCTAAACAATCTCTTCGGAATTGGTACAATGAGTATTTTCGGAATGGAGATCTTCACCAAGATTATGTTAGGGAATCAATATTTTCGGAAGAAGAAAAGCAAAGGGCTGTTAACTACTATCTTGAGCATGGCAGAAGTGTTTCACGAACCGTTAAGAAACTGGGTTATCCCAGTCGTCCAGTATTGGATAAGTGGATATTAGATATTGCACCAGAAAAAAAGAAGCATTGTCGTTCTGGTGGATCTACTGTAAAATATTCACGAGAACAGAAAGAACAAGCTGTCATTTCCCTTTGTTCCCGTGATAAGCCTGCAAAAGAAGTTGCCACTGAGCATGGAACAACACGAGAAAGTCTTTATAACTGGAAAAGTCAGCTTCTTAAAGGGGAGCGTATATATTCAATGAACAAAAATAAATCTGATAAATTAAAAGGTAATCTATCAATAGATGTAGATGTATCAGAGCTCCGTGCAGTTAAAGACGATCTTTTATCTCAAGTTGATGAATTGCAGAAAGAAGTATATCGCTTAAAGATAGAACGTGATATCTATGAAAAGGCAGCTGAAATCATAAAAAAAGACCAGGGCATTAACCTTAAAACACTCACTAATCGTGAGAAGGCCATAATTATTAATGCCCTACGAGAAGTTTATCCATTGAAAGAGCTTCTCGAAATGATGTGTATGGCCAAGAGTAGCTACTGCTATCAAGTAAAAACAATTAATTTTGATAAATATACCGATTTAAGGATGAAAGTGAAGAAAATTTTTAAAGAATCTGCAAGGAGATATGGATACCGTAGAATCCATTCTGTTCTTAAAACTTTGGGAACGACGGTGTCTGAAAAGGTAATCCGTCGGATTATGAGAGAGGAAAATCTAGTAGTTCCAAATACTAAGCGAAAGAGATATAGTTCCTACAAAGGTGAAATAAGCCCTGAGGTTGAAAATATAATTAATCGTAAGTTTCATGCAGATAAGCCAAATCACAAGTGGTTGACAGATATAACAGAATTTCATATCCCTGCTGGGAAAATATACTTATCTCCAATTATTGATTGTTTTGACGGTCTTCCAGTAAGCTGGACTATTGGTACATCACCTAGTGCAGAACTTGTTAACACAATGCTTGATGAAGCTATTCTATCACTTAGAGAAGATGAAAAACCTATTATACATTCTGACCGTGGCTCTCATTATCGTTGGCCAGGCTGGATTGAACGGATGGAAAAAGCAGAACTTACACGTTCAATGTCAAAGAAAGGTTGTTCACCTGACAACTCCGCCTGTGAAGGCTTTTTTGGCAGACTTAAAAATGAGATGTTTTATGGTTACTCATGGGCTGGTGTTACAATTAGCGAGTTCATAGAGGAACTTGATAAATATATAAGGTGGTATGCTGAAAAACGGATCAAGATATCACTTGGAGGAATGAGCCCATTAGACTATAGAAGAAGTCTGGGGTTGGCTGTTTGAGGTCCAATAAAACGTCCGCACCCCCAGTGGCCTAATTTTCAGTTGGCATTTACACTGTAAACTCTATTGATAAAAAATTTAGTAGTTGTTGTAATAGTGTTTCCATTTACTTCCCCTTTTTGCATTTGAATTTCTTATTAAGATTAATTTTTCCTTAAAATAGATTTAACTAAATTAAGAGTCCCTGTTTTCTTTAATATAAAAATACCTATTGTAATGATCTTTCTCTTAACTCTAATTGATAATTTATCAGCACAATATTTTTTTACTAACTTATCAAAATCCAACTCATCTAATTCTTCAAAGAAATTCTCCCTATTTGGATTAAGCTTTACAGATTTAATAGCTGCAGAGTTAAAAGATACAGCTTGATGAATATCTTC
>JAAYXD010000176.1 GCA_012516065.1 Clostridiaceae bacterium | reverse complement strand
TTCATTTTTGTTCCTCCTTTTTATATATGTTACAAGTAATTTCATATGAGTTCGTTTTTAAAAAGGCACATTGCTGGAATCATTTATAAGTTTCATAACGGTGCCTTTTTTGTTACCCTTTTTTCCGGCAAATCCCGCTGACGATTGAAAGCGGGCGCATCTAAAATATGGACCGGTAATTTTCATAATATATATTGAAAGGGGTAATCGTTATATGCTTATTCGAAATTGTGCCGGCGGAGTAGTTTTCTGCGGCGACAAAGTATTCCTTCTTCAAAATGAGAAAGGCGAGTGGGTTTTCCCGAAAGGGGTAATAAGAAACGGGGAACTCCAGAGTGAAGTGGCCCTTAGGAGGGTTAAGGAAGAAGGAGGAATCAACGCCACAATAATTTCATCCGCCGGCAGGACAAATTATGAATTCTTTTCAGTGACAAGGCAGCAGCCGGTTTGCAACAGGATTACATGGTTCATTATGATGACGACAAGTGAGGGATTTACAATCGGTGAACCGGAAAAGTACAAAAATGCCGGATTCTTTACAATAAATGAAGCTATGGAGAAAATAACATACAGCCAGGATCGTTCCTTGCTTCATATATCTTATCTGAAATACAAAGAATTGGTTTCAATGGCCAGCTAGATCAGCGCATATAAAGCATTAAGCATATCGAGGCAAAAGGTATTCCGCTTTTAAAACACCGGTGAATGTTTTTCTGAACTTAACTTAAGAGAGTACCTTCGCTTTGCTGATGATATTTATTCAATTCAAAAGCAGCAGGCCTGTAATAATACCATTTATTTATAACTGAACAGTAATAAAATATTTTAACTTCCGGATGTTATCTGGTAAGATAATGGAGAAATATTATTTATGCCTGCCGCTCCGAAAGGCGGAACATAGGCCTCTCTTTGAGTACGATATAAAGCAAAGGCTTTTCGGGAACTAACCTTTTTGTCAGTATGTCGGATTCCGATTGACGGTATGGAGTGAATGTAATGCAGAATTGTATGCGCACTGTCCTGAAGGCGGGTTATGGTGAATATGAAGAAAAACGTTCCAGGTTTTTAGCCTTCGTTTTCCCTGTATCCTCCGAAGAGGACGCTGCCGGAATTCTTAATGAGCTAAAAAAGAAATATTGGGATGCGAAACATCATTGTTACGCGTACAGAATAAATTCGGAAACAGCGGTACAGCGTTTCAGTGATGACGGAGAGCCTTCCGGAACTGCCGGTGTCCCTATTCTTGAGGCTATCCGCAAAAAAGAGTTACATAATGTATTAGTGGTAGTTGTAAGATATTTCGGCGGTATTCTTCTGGGCGCATCGGGCCTTGTCCGTGCCTACGGGAAAGCTGCGTCGATAGCGCTCGAAGATGCCGGGGCGATTACCAGAAAAATGTGTTATCAGGCGCTTTTGCGCATAGGTTATCACCTGCACGGGAGAATTCAAAATATTGCCGCGTCTAATAATTTCGCAATAACAAGTACGAAGTATACCGATGTTGTGGAAATAGAATTATTAGTGGAACCGGAAAAAAAGGATTTCTTTATAAAAACCATCACGGAAGCCAGCGGCGGCCAGGCGGAAATAAATTTTCACGGAGAAACTTATGCAAATTTTGACGATAACGGCACTTGCATATTATAATTATGATATTGATTAAGTTAGGACAAATAATTTTTGTCTGGCCGCCTTTATGCTTGTTATAAACCGGAACATTGTAACTTAGATGGTAAAGAGGTGATGAATATATGGCCGGTCATTCCAAATGGGCAAATATTAAACATAAAAAAGAAAAAGCGGATGCTCAAAGAGGTAAAATATTCACGAAACTGGGAAGAGAAATTGCAGTCGCTGTCCGTATGGGCGGACCCGATCCGAATTCCAATTCAAGGCTTAAGGATATAATTGCGAAAGCCAAAGCGAATAATGTCCCTAATGAAAATATAATGAGAAGCATTAACAAGGCATCCGGGAATATAGATAATGACAACTACGAAGAGATTATATATGAAGGATATGGTCCGGGCGGAGTTGCCGTTATAGTCGAAACCCTTACGGATAACAGAAACCGTACTGCAGGCGATATTCGCCATATTTTTGACAAATACGGCGGCAATCTCGGCACGACCGGATGTGTTTCTTTCATGTTTGATAAAAAAGGTCAGATAATAATTGAAAAAAAACCCGAAATAAATGAAGACGATTTGATTATGGCTGCTTTGGAAGCCGGAGCGCTGGATGTTGTTACGGAAGATGAATACTATGAAATAATTACGGATCCGGTCGACTTTTCGAAAGTTGTCGACAGCCTTGTAAAAGAAGGATACAAGTTTGAATCGGCGGAGATTGCAATGATTCCTAAAACCACTACGGTTATTGAAGACGAACAGAAAGCTGCAGACATGGAAAAGCTTATTGAAAAGCTTGAAGAACACGATGATGTTCAGAACACATACCATAACTGGGAGCAGGGATAACAGTACAACCGGTTTTATTTTTTGAATAGCGGCGGGTGATTTGATTATGCAGGATGAAAAAAAGGAAATGGGTATTACCGAAATAAAAAAAATAATACCGCACAGATACCCCTTTCTGCTTATTGATAAAATTCTTGAAATAAAGCACGAACCTGTAATCAGAGCTGTAGGTATAAAAAATGTCACCTGTAATGAGCCGTTTTTTCAGGGACATTTCCCTGATTATCCGATAATGCCCGGGGTTCTCGTAGTTGAAGCGCTTGCGCAGACAGCCTGTATAGCAGGGATGACGATTGATGAAAACAAGGACAAAATTCCTCTTTTTACGGGCATAGAAGATATGAAATTCAGAAGGCAGGTGCTTCCGGGTGATACCCTGATGCTCGAGGCCGAGTTTATTGTTTTCCGCCGGGGAATGGGAAAGGCGAAAGTTCGCGCTTCGGTTCAGGGACAAACTGCTGCTGAGGGTATTATTAAATTTGCGATGATGGACTCCAATGGGAAAGGAAAAACATGAAGGTATTTGCGATATCCGATTTGCACCTTTCCGCCGCTGCGGAAGACAAGTCGATGGATGTTTTCGGGCACGAATGGGAAGGCTATATGCAGCGGATTATTCAAAACTGGACCCGGACAGTTAGTGATGACGATCTTGTCCTGATACCCGGCGATATTTCGTGGGCTACTTATTTAAATGAGGCAGGCCCGGATTTCAGATATATCGAAAGGCTTCCGGGCAGGAAGCTGCTTGTAAAGGGCAACCATGACTATTGGTGGTCAACCAAGCGCAAGCTTGATCAATTTATCGAAAAAGAAGGACTGAAAACCATTTCGTTCATACAAAACAATGCGTTTTTCTGCCGGGATTTGGCCGTTGTCGGAAGCAGGGCGTGGAAAACCCCTGAAGAATATGGTTTTACGATTGAAGATGAAAAAATATACAACCGTGAATTGATAAGACTGGAGCTTTCTCTTAAGCATACCAAAGGGTTCGAAGGTACTATAATCGCAATGCTCCATTATCCGCCTTTCGGAGCTAATGGAAAACCGAGCGCATTCGTTGATTTGTTATCGGCCTACCGCGTTTCGATTTGCATTTACGGGCATCTCCATGGGAAAAGCTGCGAAAATTCCGTTACGGGAGATTATAACGGAATAGCGTATTATTTGGTTTCGGCGGATTATCTTAATTTTACTCCGATATGCTTAGGGGAATGGTAAGGAGAGACATGGGAGGACTTATGAATCATCAGGCGTTATACCGGAAATACAGGCCAAAAACATTCGATGATGTAGTGGAGCAGCAGCATGTTGTAACCACTTTAAAAAACACCGTCATATCGGGAAAACCGGCCCATGCGTACCTTTTTTGCGGGACAAGGGGAACGGGAAAAACAACGATGGCAAAAATACTGGCACGCGCTGTTAACTGTCTTAACCCGAAGGACGGAAACCCATGCAATGTCTGTGATATATGCACCGGAATCCTGAACGGCACAATACTTGATGTCATTGAAATGGACGCCGCGTCAAACAACAGCGTTGACAATGTACGCGATATCATTGATGAAATGGTTTACACTCCGTCACAGGCAGCTTATAAGGTTTATATAATTGATGAGGTGCATATGCTGTCTTCGGGCGCGTTTAACGCACTGCTGAAAACCCTTGAGGAACCTCCCTCCCATGTGTTGTTTATCCTCGCAACAACAGAACCTCACAAGCTTCCTGCCACGGTGTTATCGCGATGCCAGCGTTTCGACTTTCACCGGATCTCAACAAACGGAATAATGGAAAGGCTTTTATTGATAGCAAAGGAAGCAGGCGTAACACTTACCGGCGAGGCAGCCCATTTTCTGGCTTCTCTTGCCGAAGGCGCTCTAAGGGACGGGATCAGCCTTCTCGATCAATGCATATCAACCGGAAGGAACCCATTGGATCTGAAATGTGTATATGATGTTTTGGGAATAGCACGGAGCGAGCTTGTTCTCGCTGCGGCAGACTGCTTAATCGGAAGGGATGAAAAGAAAGCGGTACAGACAATAGAACGGCTTTATTCGGAGGGGAAGGATCTCGCCCAGTTCCTTCAAAGCATCATCAGGCTGTTCCGTGATATCCTCGTTTATAAAACATCAGGCAGTCTCGATAATATTTTATCTGCGGGTGAAAAGGAAAAAGAGCAGATACCTCGATTAGCGAAAGAATTATCCATGACCGAGGCTTTATCAATAATTAAGGAACTGTCCGATCTTGAAGCGGGTATGAAATGGAGTTCAAACCCGAGGATTTTAACGGAGATGACATTTTTGCGCGTTTGCACGCGGGAGCTTGGCAGGGAAGATGATAGCCTTTCGGACAGAATACGCCTTCTTGAGGATAGAATCCGTCATCTTGAGGATAATATAAAAATAAAAACTGAAAATTACAGGCATGAAATTTACAAGCAGGAGCAGGGAGAAGAAAAAAAAGCTGATGACTTTCCTGCTGCCGAACCATTTAAAGAAGGTTCTTTTGCAGAATGGGACAGTGTGCTTAATGAATTGCGGAGTGCCGGCAAGATGACACTTTTTACAAGCCTCGCCGGAACAGATGCGGTATGGATTGACAAGAATACTATCGGGATTGTTATTCCTGAGGAAGAAGCATTCAGAAAGAGGGTTATTGAAAAAGCTGAAAACCTGGAGGCTATTGAAAATGCGGTTGAGTCAAGCAGAGGGCAGAGGCTTAATGTAAGAATAATCCCGGCGAAGAAGAATGACAAAAACGAAAATAATGCGGATATACCTGATACGGTGCTTGATTTTGTTAAAAAGAACGGAATTAAGCTTGACATTGTTGATGAATGAAAAGCAATAAGAGATAGCTTAATCATCCGGACAATTTCTTTGGTTATTTTAATTAAATGTTGGTTTGTCAATCATGTGTTACACTGTGCTGAAAAAAATTTTTGTAACGCCTGCTTGGGTGAAATCCAGCCAAGAGGACGCATCGGGAAGTTATTGTATTTCCAATTGTGTATGTAAAGTTGCTTCTTGAAATCATCA
>JAAYXD010000175.1 GCA_012516065.1 Clostridiaceae bacterium | reverse complement strand
TCAAACAAAGCCGGCGGGTATTGCGGCCGGAACCGCATATATTCTTTTCTTGCGTCTCCGAAATGAGTTGAATATTTCATGATTTATTTCCCTCTTTGGAATTATTCCTGTTATTATCTTTTAATTCCTTTACTTTCTTACTTTATAAGCATATCCGAAATCTATCGGAGGAGCAGTTACCGAGATATAGATGAATTCAGTACTTCCATCATTTATCAGGCCGTGGACTTCATTGTCCTCAAATCTGACTACATCTCCCGCACTGAATTCTATTTCCCTGTTATCTGCCAACAGAAGTTTTCCCGTACCCTGAATCGAATACCAGATCTGCTCTGAGCCGTCATGCGTATGCCTCGGCTGTATAGCTCCCGCTTCCAGATGAACTTCTGTTATGGTAACTCTTTTACTCGAAGAGTTATCCGGATTCAGCAGTTGTCTTGAGACAACTCCCGGATTCATCAGTTCTGTAATTTCCGTTTTTTTAATAAACTCCATATTTTAGTCTCACCCGTCAACCCAATGTCTTTCTTTTATTTGGATCTATTGTTTCCGATAATAGAAATAATTGGCTTATCCATTTTCGTGCGCTGAGAACAAAATTGCGCTTTTTGATATAATAACCGAACTCAATGACATTTGTACAGTACCAGTTTTCAAAATCACTGTTTGATTGGGCAATTTTTATAATACACAAGCTCCTGCGGCAGTTTTTATTCATTATTTTTTTCTATTGACAAACAAACAAGGCATGAGTTATTATATTCCTATCATAGCAAAGGCGCTGAGGGCGTAAAGCCCACAGCGCTTTTAACATATTCAGCGGTAATGACGGTTCTTTGAGATATACCGGGTCTTTCACAAGCGAAGCCATTTGACCGGAGTTTCGTCCGGCGGCCGGTAAGTTCGAAGAATCGCAGAAAAGGCGTTCCGGAACGTGCCTGGAAAAACTGAACCGCTTACGGTAAAACATGATGCGATACGCAAAGGCGTGTATTTTACAGTGATAAAATACACGCCTTAATTTTTTATAAGGGAGGAATTAATAATGGACATCACAATGATAGTTGATACCATTTGGGTACTTCTTGCGGCTGTTTTGGTATTCTTCATGAACCTCGGTTTCGCCGCGGTCGAATCGGGGTTTGCAAGGTCAAAAAACACAGTCAACATCCTGTCGAAAAACTTCATCGTTTTCGCGGTTTCCTCGCTTGGCTTCATGCTTCTCGGCTGGGGGCTGATGTTTGGCGGGGACAATCCGTTAATTGGAACACAGAATTTATTCATCCTCGGCAGATCCGGCACTGATTTTTACAAAGATACCCTGACATCGAATGTGCCCTTCTGGGGAAAATTCTTTTTCCAACTGGTCTTCTGCGGCACCGCAGCGACCATAGTATCCGGAGCAGTCGCGGAGCGCGTCAAGTACATCTCCTTTATTCTGTTCTCTTTCGTACTGACGCTTGTCATTTACCCGATCATCGGCCACTGGATATGGGGCGGCGGCTGGCTTGCTAACCTTGGTTTCCTGGACTTCGCCGGCGATACCGTCGTCCACTCGGTCGGCGGCTGGGCAGCCCTGGCCGGCGCTCTGATACTCGGTCCCCGCTACGGGAAATACGATAAGGACGGAAAGCCGAAAGCAATTCCGGGCCATAACATGTCGCTGGCGGTTATCGGCCTCTTCGTTCTGTGGCTCGGATGGTTCGGCTTTAACCCCGGATCTACGATGAGCTTCCAGAATCCGGCAGATGTTATGCATATCCTTGTAACCACCAACACTGCTGCAATTGCGGCCATACTCACCGCAACAGCTACGTCATGGATTTTCATCGGCAAACCGGATCTTGGTATGACTATCAACGGCTGTCTGGCAGGTCTTGTAGGGATCACCGGAGGCTGCGCCTATGTAAGCGTCACGAGTTCTCTCATTATCGGCGCGATCGCGGGTGTAATCGTCATATTCGCGGTACTGTTCTTTGACCGTGTAAAAGTCGACGACCCTGTTGGCGCCACTTCCGTACATCTAGTATGCGGCGTTTTCGGCACGCTCAGCGTCGGACTTTTTGCGCAGGAAGGCGTAACGAGCCTTTCTACGGTCAACGGCCTGTTTTTCGGCGGCGGTCTGTCGCTTCTCGTGACAGAGATTATCGGCATTGTCGCTGTCGGCGCATTTGTATTCGTCTCATCCTGGCTGGTTTGGTATCTGCTTAAGCAGACAATCGGTATCCGCGTCAGTCTTGAAGAGGAAATCCGGGGTCTCGATATCGGCGAGCACGGTAACTCCGCTTACCCTGATTTTGCAATAGTGGCTCCTATTATGGTATCAGCGAACGGAAGCACAGGTACATACCCGGTAATAACCCCTGCTGATGTGCAGAAGCCCTCTTCCGCCGCTGTGTCGCCCGAAGCGGCGATACCTGTGATAAATAAGGCACGCCCCGGAGCAAAGATGACAAAGGTCACCATTATCACAAACCAGGATAAGTTTACACAGCTCCAGACCGCGCTTGACAAGATCGGCATCACAGGCCTGACTGTCACAAATGTGCTCGGATACGGCATGCAGAAAGGCCATACGGAGTACTACCGCGGCGTTCCCGTGAAAACAAGACTTCTTCCAAAAGTTCAGGTCGATATTGTTGTTTGCAAGATACCCGTCAATACTGTCGTCGATACGGTAAAGAAAGCCCTGTACACCGGGAATCCGGGTGACGGCAAAATCTTTATTTATGACGTCGAAAACGTCATTAAAATCAGAACTGGTGAAGAAGGATACGATGCGCTTCAGGATGAGGAAGACAAATAGAGGCACGCATCTATATGTGCTGAAAGCCCTTGGCATACAAGGGTTTTCAGCACATTCAACCTAAACTGCAAAAAAGCTGATTTACGCATATTTCTCCTTTGCACAATGAAGGCATTCACGCCGGTTGTAACTATTCTTATTTAACCGGAAAATCAAAATATGTATCAGGATAGGGCTCGTCCTTTAAACTGTAATGCCACCACTCCTTCGAATAAGCTGCAAACCCTGCATTCACCATTGCATCCCGCAGAATAATCCGGTTTTTCTCCTGCACGGGCGTAATTAATGTGGTACCGTGGTTTGAAATTTCTCCTAAGAAATCAAAGCCGCTGCCCATATCCAGTTCCTCGCCGGTAGATACCTCAACCAAAGTCAGGTCAACCGTGCTTCCCCTCGAATGGCCGGACCTTTTTGCTATATAACCCAGTTCGAACAAAACAGACTTGTCCAGTTCCGGATAATATTTTTCCTTCATTTTTGTATCAAACGGATCCTGTGACCAGCGAATAAAATGATTTACAGCTCGTTGCGGGCGATAAGCATCAAAAATTTTTATATAATACCCGCGTTCATATAAAGCGTCTGCCGCTATTTTAAGTGCCTCGGCCGCTTCCTTCGTAAGTATGGCCTTCGAAGCTTCATATCCGTCAATTATCGTGCCTGTAAAATTATCCTCGCTAAAATAGCGGATTTCGAGCAGTATGGTCGGTATTATATCGGCTACATAAACAAATCCGTCGGGAAGTGAATATTGATCCGGTTCAGGTTCAGCGGGTTCAATAACCGGAAGCGGTTCCTGTACCATTACCGATTCAGATGCAGCGGCTGATGCGGATACGGCGCCGGATTCCGCTGCCACGCCGGATGCAGTTTCCGGCTCCATACCGGAAATGCATGAACTAAACAGAAATAATGCAGAAAAAACAATAACTATAAATTTAAAAATTAACAAATAATTGTTTTTGTTTTTCGTGTAATTTGTCATCAAGAATCTCTCCTCAATCCTGTTAAGGTCCGACCATGCAGTATTGAAAATGTCAGCTGATTTCTTTGCATTCTATCAGGTTTTTGCTTTTATGTTTGGCGCTGTATAACAGTTTGTCAAGCTTCTTTAACAGGTTAGTCGATTCATCATTATCCACTTCCCTGACACCGCCGCTAATCGTTACCAATATATCATTTTCCCATTTTAACTCAAGAACCTTTTTGCGGATACGCTCCATTACGGCATATCCTTCTTCCATGCTCGTGCCGGGAAGAATAATCAGAAACTCGTCGCCCTCGAAACGCCCTATTATATCATTCTGCCTCAGGTTGCTTGTTATTGTCCTGCTTATCCTCTCTATGACGTAATCTCCATATAAGTGCCCGTATGTATCGTTTATAGCTTTAAAGTTATCTATATCAATCAATGCAACAGTCAGTTTTTTCCGTACTTTCTGTGACTGTTCAATCTCTTCCTTCAGGCAGGAAAGAATAAACCTTTTATTATAAATTCCCGTTACATCATCCGTTATCGACAGCAAATGCAGCTTCTGTTTCTCTTCGTACAGCAGCCTGTTCAGTTTTTCCGCTTCTTCTTTGGCCTTTATAAGCTCGGCGTTGCTTTTTTCAAGCATCCTGTTTTTTGCTTCTATTTCCCTGTTCTGTTTCTCCAGGGTTTCAAAGTATTGATTGGATTTTCGAAGTTCATCGGTATAGCCGTCTATGAGAACGCCAATTAAAAGAACCACGGAAAACAAGCAGACAAATAAACCGAAAGCAAAATCAATATACCTGGTCAGCATCGAATCATATTTTATAATCAGATCCGGTCTCTGATATTCAATAACCATCAGAATACCGACAATTAATGCATAAAGGGAAAAGATTATCTTTCTTTTCAATCCGGAAAGCAGCAAAGCAATTATCCCGGCATTTATAATTATATAATACGGAATACTGCCGTAAGTTCCGCCTGTAACAAGCCACATGGTCGGGAAAAAAACAAAGCTTAACATAACAGCGACAATCATTGACACGAGATTATAATTTTTACTGGTTTTGAATGCAATATATAACCCTATGGTTATGACTCCGCAGGTAAAAGAAATTAATGAGACAGCTATCCCCATACCCAAAAAATAATTCATTATGCTACAAGAGAAGGACATGAAAATTCCTACCAGAAAAACCGTATTTAATACCCGGTACTTCAGGGAAGCGTCTTTTTCAATCTTCATTTCCAATCCTCCTATAGCCGGTTAATGCAAGCTAAATATAAACAACAAATTTAAATCCATTCTTTGCTATATTTTACAATACACAAACTTGATTATATATAATTTTTGTCCTGATGTTAAGCGGGTTTAACACTATCTGCATAACAGCCTTTGTGTGACAATATCGGAATATATCTCCATACCGCTCGTATTTGCAATATGGATTACATCTTTATATTTACCACTCCCGGGCAGGAAAGAAGCAAGCATATTCTCCTCCAGTAAAATACGATCAGGGTTAAAAATTACATCCTGGTATCCGTCAAATATAGACACGTAAAAGATCTCCGATTCGACAATATCCTGAAAGAAATGGCTTCCATAGGACAGTTCCGGCATAAAACCCTCTTTTTTCGAAGAATATTCACATAGGACTTTCATATTACATAACTCCGTAAAATGCACCGGGACTCCAAGGGACGGCGTAGTGCTTCCCCACCTGCCCGGGCCTACGAGCATCGCGTTTTTTCCCTTCATTTCCCGGTTAATTAAACCTATTTGCCTGGCCACGTCGTATTTTTCCTGTTCGCTTAGTTTTAAGTATGGATTTGCGCTTATAAATATAACATAATCGATGGGCAGGCGTACGCTTCCGCCCATGAATCCGCCTTTGCACGAAAAGAAGCAATCCTTGACATCCCTTAATTCCGGTATTTTTACCGTCTTTCCCAGCCCTTTCGTTTGCAGCGGGCGGCACTGCAGCAGATTAATCTTAAAGTTGTTATCCTTATTGAAGTTGGCAGTAAATTCGATATCAACCGGATAATCGTACGCTTTTGACAGCAGTGCAAGCATTTCTCTCATTATGTAAGCAAACTTCGTATCCGTAAACAGCTTTTTAAAATCCAGGAGATAGGGCGTCTCACGGATGATATATCCACGTTCGCGCATGCGCGCTTCAGCATCATAGTCAGGGCTTGCGAACAATTTCTTGTCTGCTTTCAGCGGAAGCGATAAAACCTCATCCAAATCTTTACTTACCAGGGCGTTTTCCGTAAACGAAAGAAGATCCAACCGGTGCTGCGAGAATTTTTTCTGATCTTCATAATTCATCGGAGGAATTCGAAGCGGGTTGTCAAGGCATACAACCTTCACATAATCCCCATCGGTTCGATCAACCGCCCTCGTGCCTAATCCGAATACAAGCCGGAGCATCCCCGCATTCATATCAATGCTTTCATCCCAGACATAAAGGTTGCGGGAATTCCCTACGCCCGCGACATGAGGGAAAAAATAGTCTCCATGCCGATCTCCCGATACACGCTGAACCAATATGGCCATTTGCTCATCCTTCTGTGCCAGTCCCCGGTTCATCCGGTAATTTAACGCGTCTTCGTTCATCGTACTCGCATAGACAGTGCGTACAGCCTGTTCAAAGGCTTCATAACGCTCCTGCGGCGTTCCCTGGTTCACGCAGAAAACGCTTTCATACTTGCCGGCAAATGCATTTCCGAAGTTGTCTTCCAGTAACGAACTGGAACGTACGATAATAGGAGACTGGCCGAAGTACTCGAGCATTTGGACAAATTGTTCCTGGATATCTTTCGGGAATGATCCATGCAAAAGTTTTTCCTTAAGTTCCGCCGCATATTTATAATAACCCTCGGGCGTTTTCTGCTTCGCGCGAAGTCTCCACCAGCCATTTTGGACAATATACGTGTAAAAAACGTCGGAACCGATAAAAAATGAATCATGGGGTTCTATGTAAGATTTAAAAAGATCACCGCCGTCGACCTGCAATATTTTCCTTGCAAGAAGCATGCCGACGCTCTTGCCGCCGATAAAGCCCGTACCGATTTCCCTCAATGCGATATCGAGAATATCTTTCAACGTGAAATACCGGTCGCAAAGCTGAAACATCCGCGAATTACTTCCGATAAGCATATGCATCAGGCGCTTCTTCACGGCTTCCTGCTGATCGTGGGATGAGTTCAGCATTCTTTTCGCTTCGTTAAAGATATTATTCCAATGATCCAGTCTTATTTCCCCGCGGTTAATTCTGTTAAATAGCTCTGAAGCATCGGAACTCGATGTAATGCAGACAGCCTCCTGGTCCTGAATTAAATGCGGGAAAAACATCGTAGGCGAATATCGCTGCCATACCTTAAGGGGATGAATATAGGTTTTATCATTGATCTGGTATAAATCCAGGAGAAGCTGCGTCGTTTCACGAATACCGGCAATGGTGCTATAGGTATGGAAATTCCGCTTGATGGCGAAATACGCAACCGTATCCAAATCATACAGGTACGGACATGTAGCCTTAAAGAAATTGCCTATCATCAAATCAGAATGCCAGTATTCCAATAAATCGGTGAGGCAGTCAAAAACATAGAATGCCCTTCTGCCCTCTTCTTTAATAATGTTGTGTATTTCAACGGTAAAACTTTCAAAGCCTTTTCCCGCCTCAATATGATAAGTCTTAATATCATGCCTGTTATCGAGTATCGGTTCATGATCGGCAAAACGTATATAAATAAGCCTCATGTTTTCCGTTCTTGCGCTTTCCACAAAATAACCGGCCATTTTCTTATAATCCGAAACGGAATCAACCTGCCATACGACGTTGTCCCCAAACCGCAGGTGATCAATCACCTGATCAAAACCATTTATCCCCGTGCTGACTTTTTCGTATAAATTCATAACACACCCCGCTTCTTCTTAACTTGCTAAACAGAACAGTGACTGCCTGACCCTTTGCCCTTATAACCTTCTTTATCATATTTTTACCCATGCGTTTAGTAAAGCAAGCGACATTTGAATATGCAGCACCAAATCACCGGCTTGCATAGAGAATGCCATTAATGGTCTCCGCACTTGCACCGGTATTTATAAGCGGCTGGATTTTATTGAAAACTTTTGCCGGTTCGCCGATAAGTATGCATCCGGCAAACAACCCGCTGCGGAATACGAGCTTGGAATAAAGAAACCTTTCTTTGTCAACCTTCCGTTCTATTTTATATTCTGCTTCAGTACCATCCGGCCTGATAACGCCCGTATCGCCCGAACAAACTACTCTTGTCCCCATCGTTGCAAGTATATAAGGAACATCAGCCGTTTTATAGACGGCACTGCCTCCCGCGGCATTAGTTCCTGCGACCTGCCCCTGTCTGTTGGCTGCCGACCACAGCCCGAACCATCTTCCGTTTACACACGCCGCATCTCCTGCCGCATATATATCATTGATGTTTGTCTCCAATTTCTCATTAACATTCAAAAAACGGTTCATATTAATGCCGCTGTTCCGGAATGCAGCAATGTCAGGAGCAACACCAACCGAAACAATAACAACGTCAGCTTCAAGCAGCGTGCCGTCAGCCATGTGCACCCGTGTAACATGTCCGTTATTATTCCCTTCGAATCCCGTAACAGATTTACCGCAGAATACTGATATCCCCAGGCTCCGCACCTTTTCCCCGAATATTTCCGAGCCTTCTTCATCGAGTTGTTTGGGCAGAAGCCTCGGCATACTTTCTATCAAGGACACGTCAATGCCTGTTTCGGATATTTTGTATGCAGCCTCGAGACCAAGCAGTCCGCCGCCTATAACGACTGCTTTTTTCGCATTAATCAGACTCTTGTTTATCTCAACAATATCCTCCGCTGTCCATATGGTATGGATACCCGAAAGTTCCTTACCACTAATGGGAGGCATGACCGGCGTACTTCCAACGGCGAGTATCAGGCTGTCATAGCTGTAATCCCTGCCGTTTGCGCTTATTTTTTTTGCTTTTGCATCTATTGCCGTAACTTTTGACGATAACTCAAGGCGAATCCCGTTTTTTTCAAACCACTCTTCATTACTGACTTTAAGCTCATCATAATTTACACTCCTGCCGATGTAATCGCATAAACGGAGCCTGTAATACGGTAATCGGCCATCTTTCCCAAACATAATTATTTCGGCCTCCGGATCCTGGGCTCTGGCCGCCTTGGCTGCGGCAAGCCCTGCCGCTCCGTTTCCGACAATCAAAATTTTCCTTGAACTGACCTGATGATTGTTACTCATAGCTTATGCCTCCATAAACAGCAGTTTATTCCGTCAATCCTGACTTTTCGCAGATTAATTCATCCATGTTGTCTAATATATACCATGATACACCGTTTTATTTCACTAGTCCATTTCATCCGAAAGAATAATTAATTAAAGGCCTGGAAGTGCATTTGACGATACCATATAATAATCCCGCAGTATTTATCAATCGTTTATTTCCTGTATATGTTATTCTTAATCACGGAGGATGATTATGGATTATAAAACCCATATTATGCGGGCGATAAATTATATTGAAAACAATCTAAAAAATGAAATTAAACTCTCCGATTGTGCCCGTGCAGCCGGATATTCCGCCTATCACTTTATCCGTGTATTCAAGGAAGCAACCGGCCTGACACCGGCTGATTATATCAGAAAACGCAGGTTAACCGAAATTATCAAGCGTATGCGGCAGGATGCCCCGATTTCCGAAATTGCCTTTGAATACGGCTTCAATTCAAAGGAGAACTTCACGAGGGCGTTTGTCTCGGAGCATAATATACTGCCAACCGAGTATAAATCCGCATTGAACAGCCTGAAACTTTATGAAGCAATAAATTTTGAAATTCCGCCTTTTGAAGTGCTGCCGGAGCTTACATATCTTGAGCCTTTTTCCGTGATAGCTTATAAGAGCGATGAAGCCTGTCCGCCGAAATTCTGGAACAAATACAACAGTCGAAAATGGTCTAAAAAGCTGTCCGGCGGAAAGGTCTGCGAAGATTATGGCATAAGTGCATGGAACAAAAACGAAAACAAGCTTGACTATTTTATCGGTATACGGAAAAATAATGCGCTCGGGGATACCGACGGCACGGTGGAACTTTCGATACCGGGCGGTTTATATGCCGTCTTCACGACTCCCAGGACCTCACACTTTGATTTCGTGAACACCATTCACCGTACATGGAATTACATTTACAATAAATGGCTGCCAAACAGCGGCTACAGGCACACAGGCGGCTGTGAGTTTGAATCATATGTCGAAGAATCTCGCGCTTACAGCGAGAAAATATACATACCATTGGAGGGATAATGATGAAAAAGCAGCTTAACATTTCCTGGAACGGCATACCGGACGCAACGGGATACCTGTTTTCTTTCGTGAAATCATTGGCCTGCGCGGTAAAAAACAGCCCGTGGCCCGAATATACGGAAGATATTGTTGCAACCAGCGGTTTTGCTTTCCGGATGTGGGTCAGTAAAGACCTATGCCCGTCAGCGACCAGCATTTGGGACTTCAGCAATCAAAAAAGGTGGGTGGAAAACGGCGGCCTGATCTGCGATTATGTCGGGCGTTATTGGGACCAGGAACATATTGAAGAAGAAAAAAGGCTTGAGGCAATAAAGATTATCAAGGCTTCAATCGACAGGGGTATCCCCGCTGTATCATGGGATATAGGTGTACCGGAATGGGGTCTTATAACCGGCTATGACGATGACAGCCAGATGTTTTGCATTTTACCAATCAACACGGAAAAGTCTGATCCTGCGGTTAATATGCACTATGACGTTTTGGGCAAGCGTGAAATACCGATACTTTCGGTTCTGACCATAACGGGCTGTTCTGCTAAAGCAACGGATGATATTCTGCGCGATACGATGAAACTCGCAGTACACCACCTGAAAGGCAGAGAATGGTGTGAAAACGCAAAAGGGCTTGATGCTTATCCCGCTTTAATCAGAATATTTGAAGACAATCCCGATATCTCCGCATCGTGGAATGCCGAATATTTTCTCGGAACTTACGGCGCGTTGAAAGAATACGCTTATAAATATTTTGAAAAAGCCGGAAAAACCGAACTGGCAGAGTTATACCGCAACGTTTTCGATGCCTGGATGGAAGCATTCAAAATTAAGACAAACGAGGACGCGACATTGCCTGAAACCAGGGCAAGGATTGCATCTTTATTACAATCCGCATATGAAAACGAAATTAAAGCGGTTCAGACAATGGAATCACTCGTTATATAGGCATGCCGGCAGGAAGCCCGGCGTAACCATTCTCAAAATTACGCTTCTTAAGTGGCCCACCGGCAGCAAATAAGGCGCTTTAGACTAAGCGCCTTCGCGTTTTATTTATACTCATTCTCCATTATTCTCAACCCTTCGTGTATATCCTGCCCCAGGATCTCCTGTGTCCTGGCAAAATCAAACCTCTGATGAAGCCGATCATGCACCTCAAGGAAAGCATTCTTTCCATATTTACGAATAAACATAGCCTGTACCTTTGCTGAAACTGCCCCGTCATTACCCGGTGCATAGAAACCCTTTGTACATTCTTCCAGTTCCGGGCACTCATAACATCCATCTATATTCTTTTCATTACAGCAGGCCGCGTTATGACATATCCTGTCCTCGTACAGCGTCGCAAAAGAGCATGTATTATACTCCGTCCTGCAGGATCCGCACCATTCTCCTAAGAAGCAGTGGTTGCATGATAAACCGCAGTATGCAACAGGATCCGCGCCCTTACGCGCAATTTGGCACAACTTATTCTTTATCCGTCGCATCGCCTCGACATGCATGATCCAATGCCTGCTGAACGGCATTTTTATCAAGCCGCGGATATCTTTACTGCACCAGTAATCGATAAGCCAGCGGGCATTCTCATCCTGACTGACACATCCGGACTCTGCAAGCCTGTTCTTATCTGTATCCGAAAATTTTATCTTCATCTGTGAATAATCCAGTTTTGAAAGAATTGAGTCAGTCGAAAGCATAACTTCTTTCGCATATTCATATAAAGCCTTGATATTAAGCTGCTTTGAAAATTCTGCGATCTCTTGTCCCTGTAACTCATTGCCGGTTGTAATGATCGGCGAACCGATTTTCTTCTGATAACCGCCGGTCACAAGTACCTGCTCATCTTTAGCGATCAAAGTATGGGCAACAATATCCTCGATTCGAAAGATATGCCAGATAGAATAGGCCAGTGTCTTACTGTGGTAACCGTTCGCATTCGCATATGGCATTTGGTAAAATGCCTCGGCAGGATACCCGTTCACAATCTGTGAAATCTGTTCAAACAGCTCTTTCCGTAACTCGAAGAGAAGATCTATTGCGTCCTTATACGTAGATTCTTTTCCAACGTAATCCTGGATCCGTTTATTTTTCTCCGACCATTCCTTATTCATTGCGGTTTTTGCCTCCTTCGGTTTATGCCTGATATGCCTGACGGAACCCCTCTCGCTTCTTTAGTATGATTACCCATGATAATCCTGCCTGAAAAGATTCAAGTTACAACATTTCAAACAAATAATTATCATCGCGTGAAGGCTTCCCCCATTCTTTGTCATGGTAACATTCCGTAGCTGAATCTACCCATGAGCAGCGACTTGTTTTCTTTTCCTCCATAAAATAATAACCTCCTGGGTTTATTCAAATTATAACGGTTTCTTTCAGCACAGATTCTTTTTAACATTTCCGGCAAACTCAAACCATTGCGATAAATATCTTGTCGGCCTGGAATAACTTTCATTTTAAAATTTATACCACATTATACCATGCCTCATTTAAAAGAACAAGTGTTCTTTTTTAATTTTTTTTGCAGAGGTCCGGTTATTCGAAGTATAAAAACAAGGTTCAGTCTTGTCTGAAAGGGTTTTTACAAATCTATCAGGGAACTATACAGATTGGTTTCTTGTTGTTTATCATTTTGTTCCACGCAAAATCATAGTTAATGACACTGACGTGTCCCATTGTTTTATTCCATTATCATACAGTTCGATTCTTTTATCATACTTTTTATTTATAATCCTTTTAAGCTCGTTAACCTCATCAACTGTTACAACATCCGATG
>JAAYXD010000238.1 GCA_012516065.1 Clostridiaceae bacterium | reverse complement strand
TAACGGGGGATATAGTATTGATGAACCATCAATGAGAAGATAAATTACTATTGTGAAGCTGTGGTAAAAGGAGTGATAATTTTGCTTAAGACGTTAGATTTAAGTAAGTTTACCCCAATCAACTGCAGAGTTGAAAACGGGCAAAGGGGAGAGGTTTTTCTTATTTGCAACAGAGAAGGAGGAAGGTTACAGATCGAGGGAACGCCCGGGAATTTGGCCGATGTTGACTGGAAGGATGCAAAATATATAGTCTTTGATGCCGTCAACCACGAGGACTATGTTATGGGGGTAACCTTACAGTTCTGGGCCAAGGGGAATACCGGACATCAGCCCAATTTAACCGTGGTCCTTGGGTTATTCCCAAAACTTAAGACCAGGTTATCGTTCCCGCTGGAGGCTCTAAACTCTCAAAGAATGTTTCTGGATAGGACTCCTGGGAAGCTTAAAACGGTGGTGTTTGGTAACAAGGTATCCATGGAAGAAGTAGACAAACTGGTAATTGGGACTATGGAATATTTTAAGGATCACAAGGTGGAAATATCCAACTTTCATATTTCCGATATTGAACCCGATTATCCTCTGCCCGATGTTAAGCTTGTAGATGAGCTGGGGCAGCTTGCCGATCGTGAATGGCCCGGTAAAACAAAAAGTATGGATGAGCTTAAAATATGGCTCAAAGAGGAGGCTGCAAAATCCGACGATACCACGTTTTTTGGCAATAGAAGTAGATATGGCGGATGACTAAAAAAAAGATTTGATCCAACCGGGTATTTTAGAACTGAGCACGACGGGAAACGCTGGTGGCTGGTTGATCCGGATGGATATGCGTTTTTAAGTATGGGCCTTGATTGTGTCAGCCCGGGGGTTTCTGGCAGGGTCGATGGCATCAGAAAGCTATACAAGTGGTTGCCCGATGAGGACGGTACATATAAGGAGGCCTGGAGTAAAGGGGATAGGGGAGAATATTTTGATTTTGCTATAGCCAACTTAATCAGGGCCTTTGGCCGGACGTGGTGGGATGAATGGGCAAAGATTACTAGAAGGAGGCTCATCGAATGGGGATTTAACACCGTCGGCAATTGGTCATCGCTCAAGTTTATACGCTATGCCAGATTGCCGTACGTATGGCCGTTGAGGGATTTTCCCGATACCGCCAAAAAGGTCTTCAGGGACTTTCCGGATGTATTCAGCCGGGAATACAGGACCAATGCAGAAAGGTTTGCCGAGCAGCTTAAAGAATTTGAAGCGGATCCCTATATGGTAGGGTATTTTTTGAGAAACGAGCCCCAGTGGGCTTTTATCCATGATTTGAACATTGCCGAAGAGTTGCTAGAGAATGAGGATGAATTGGCTTCAAAGGAGGTTTTAATTGAATTTCTATCTAAGCGGTATGATGGCGATATCGAGAAGTTCAATAAGGCCTGGAATATCAATTTGGGTAGTTTCGGAGAGCTTAGGAAAGGGATTAAGCGCGCATCGAGATTATCGCCAAAAGCTTTGGAGGATTTGAATGAGTTTTCAAAGGAAATGATCAGGGCATTCGTGGAGATCCCAAGTGCTGCCTGTAAGAAGGTGGATCCTTGCCATATGAATCTGGGCATGCGGTATGCTTATATCGCCAATGTAAGCTTACTGGCAGGTTACGAAAACTTCGACGTGTTTTCCATAAACTGCTATAAGATTAGCCCATATGAAGATATTGAGCAGATAGGTAAGATTACGGGGATGCCGGTCATCATAGGGG
>JAAYXD010000246.1 GCA_012516065.1 Clostridiaceae bacterium | reverse complement strand
CTTTCAGAATATCAGCGATGGATTCAGGATAACGTCATCTTTTGGGATTTCGTTGATTCCAAGAACCTCCGCTGTGTCGCGTCCAATATAAAACACAAAGAGTTCGTATGGCGTCTTGCCATGCAGCGATTTTCTCGGGGTTGAATTAATGTGCGAGAACATAGCATTTATGCTGTCCTGCGTGAGTTTGTCTAATGGCTTACCATTAGGGATTATGTCCCGGACATAGTTATGGTTGTTTTCAACATGCGGTTTTTGCACAGATTGCATAGCATCACAATAGAAAATATTCAAACGTTGATTTCCATCCATACCTTGTTCAAAAAGGCTGACTTTTTCAAACTCGCTGCCCCGATCGGTGAGCAAGAGGGCGAAGAACCTCGAAAACAGTTCATTTCCGAGTTTTTCCTGGTAATCATTCAACGTCGAAGCCATGCTTTCGCTTGTCTTTTCCTTGTGGATACGTCCGACCATAAACTGTATTCCAGGGAACATGAAGGTTTGTATGTAAGGACCACACTGTTGATTATACACGGTATCCATTTCAACAGCGGAAACGTCAGGATTCTGCCGAATGAATTCAAGGTAGTCGCTGTACTTGTGTCCATTGTAGTTTGCAGGCTCCTTGCGTTTCTTGTATTTTTCCCTGAACTGCCTGCGGCTGACCTGCTCTTTCAGTGAAAAATTATCTACTCCAAATTTCTTGAATACACCGGTTTCTATGTAGCGGTATAATGTGCGGACAGAGAGCTGTAGTTCAGGATGGTTCGTCAGAATCTGATACACTGACTGCCCCTGTTTGAGCAATGGTGATATGCTCTCGCCTATGAAATTTCGTTCAGTTTCTTCCATATTTATACCTTCTCTGCAAGAGACCAGTTGTTCCCGATACCTGGAATGCGCCCTTCCGGCATGATAGAAATATTTGTCTAAAGGGCATTTTGCACGCTTCTCACAACCGTTGCATACTCCCGGCAGCCTGTCACGCCTGATACATGTTGGTTCTATGTATCCCTTGCATGTCGCTGTGCATCTGCGTATTTCGCAATTCTTGCGTTTGGCACAGAGTATTTTCCTGTTGTAGGTGTTACGTTTCCTAATTTCCCGATGCCTGATAATTTCACGGCTGATCCCGCAGGGATCCTTCCCTAAGAGACGGCCGATTTCAGCCTTTGTTTTTCCCTCTTCAATTGCGAATTGGATAGCTTGACGATCTTGTAATGTTAAGTGATGTATTCCTTTCATATAATGCCTCCTTTCCGGCACTACATGTCTATCGTACCATAGACTTTACATAAGCAAAATCGCTAATAATGGTACAGACATTACTTTGGCAATTAAGTGTCAGACTAATGTCGGGTGAGGCACTATTAAAGATAGACTTTAACTTTTCATTTTACGTGGCAAATTATAACAGCAGAAGAAGCTTGACTTCCTAAACAGCCTGTGGTATCCTATTTAAGCGCGGAAAATATATAGCTTGAAAATTTTAAATAATGACGGCGCGGAGTGGAGCAGGCTGGTAGCTCGGTGGGCTCATAACCCAGAGGTCGGAGGTTCAAATCCTCCCTCCGCAACCAAAAATAAACCCGCTTGGTATAAGGCTAAGCG
>JAAYXD010000017.1 GCA_012516065.1 Clostridiaceae bacterium | reverse complement strand
TCAGGCATAATACAGGGATAATCGGCTAAACAGAACTATTTACCGGGTTAATTTACTTCATGAACAGGTTATTAGCCTCTATGGGGATTTAAGGAAGGCAATATTTTTCGTACTGTTTATGAGCATAATATACCTATCTTTACGGTTAGGCGGTTAGTATAATATCAACTAAGAATTGACTGTTTGGATAAATAATGCACGCTTTTTTCTTGCAGCCATGAAATCACGAATCCGTAATAAATTTTATGTCGAAGAGGTGATTTAAATGATAAAAAAGGTATGCTTTGTTTTGATTGCTGCAGTTTTGTTTATTGCCGCGGGATGCGGTGAAACAGAAAAAACCGATTATGATGCATCAAAGCTTATCGGCCGCTGGCATAATAAGTATAGTGGGGATATCATTTTCAGGGAAGATGGGATGTTTTCAGATAATATCGAAAGTGATTATTGGAATCCCTATACTGTTGAAAGAATGTTTATTTACGTAGATAAGGACCTTTATACCGATGAATATTCTTTCAGATTTGAAGACGACGATACTCTTATAATAGCGCCTTGCCGTGGCGGAGTTTATGAGATCGAATATAAACGGGTCAAGGATGAATAGACAGGAGATAGAATAGGAGTTCTTTGTCTTATATCCGGGGTTAAAAAGGATGCCGTATGGCATCCTTTTTTAGCCATTTCAGAGGAAAAAAAGCGCATCCGCGTTCCTGGCTTCCGGTTTGACATGATTTGAGCCGGAGTGGTAAACTATTGAAAAATGAATATATATAAGTAAAAAGTTGCAAAAAGGGGATATAATATGGAAAAACACTCGCTGAAAAAAAGAATTGACACAGCAGCAGGAAGAATCCCTGCGGATATCGTGATTGAAAACTGCAAAATTGTTGATGTCTATAATTCTTCGATCATAGAAGGCAAAAGTATTGCCATAACGGACGGCTGTATTGTAGGAATCGGTGATTACAAGGGCAGGCAAACAATTGATGCGAAAGGCCGGTATGCAGCGCCTGGGTTTATTGACGGCCATATCCATATCGAATCGTCATTTGTTACGCCGGAGGAAATCGGAAGACTCCTCGTTCCGCACGGAACTACAACGATTATTGCCGATTCGCACGAAATTGTGAATGTGTGCGGCATGGACGGCATGAATTACATGCTTGAGGCTTCAAACGGTACAAAGCTCGATATCCGTTATATGCTTCCTTCCTGTGTGCCGGCGACTCCTTTTGAGAATGCCGGAGCCGTCCTCGACGCGGAACGGATGAGAGAGCCTTTAAAAGATGACCGGATTCTTGGACTTGGCGAGTTTATGAATTATCCGGGGGTTGTTGGTGCTGACGATAATGTTTTGGATAAGCTGCTGACAGCCATCAATGAGGGAAAAATCATTGACGGCCACAGTCCCTCTTTGGCGGGGAATGAATTAAATGCCTATGTGTCTTGCGGAATCCGCACAGATCATGAATGTACCACAGTAGAAGAAATGCTTGACCGGCTTTCGAGGGGTGTTTATATCCTTCTTAGGGAAGGATCCGCAAGTCATGACCTGCGTACGCTTTTAAAGGCTGTTACACCGGCTAACAGCCGCCGCTGCCTGCTGTGCTCCGATGACCGGCAGCCTGAAACGATTTTCAGGCTGGGACATCTCGACAATCATCTTCGGATCTGCGTAAAAGAAGGAATTTCCCCAATTACTGCTATTCAGATGGCCAGCCTGAATGCAGCGGAATGTTACGGCCTGCGTGACAGGGGAGCAATTGCGCCCGGACTTCGTGCAGATATTGTATTGCTGGATGATTTGCATAACTTCAATGTGCACCAGGTATTTATCAAAGGCGAGGAAGTTGCAAGGGAGGGCAAATACCTTCCGGAAATACAGCGAAGTGACATTTCAGCGGTACAGGGGCGCTTTAACGTAAAGGATTTTTCCATCGGAAAATTAAAATTGAAAAGCCGTTCAAAACATGTCCATGTGATTGATCTCATTCCCGGAAGTATTGTAACAGCTAAGGGCACGGCAGAAATTGCCCTTAGTGAGGAAGGTGAGTTTATCCGGCAGCCGGACCGGGATATTGTCAAAATAGCGGTCGTTGAACGGCACAACGGAACAGGAAATGTAGGCCTTGGCCTGCTGCGTGGATATGGAATCAAGTCCGGCGCTGTGGCCTTGTCAATTGCCCATGACTCTCACAACATTATTGCCGTGGGAACCAATGACGAAGATATGGCTATGGCGGTGGAAAACCTTATAAAGCAAGGCGGTGGAATTATCCTTGTGAAGAATGGGAATGTCATCAATTCAATGGCACTGCCCATAGCGGGAATTATGAGCGACCGGACCGGTGAATGGGTCAGTGAGAAGCTCGCGCAAATTCATAAGGATGCGTACGAACAGCTTGGAATCAGTAAAGAGATAGAACCCGTGATGACATTGTGCTTTATGCCGCTCGTTGTGATACCCGAAATCAAGCTTAGCGACAAAGGACTTTTTGATGTTGCGCGGCAGACTTTTATTCCTATTGAAGCCTTGTAATGGCACGGTAAAAGAATTAAAATTCATGACTTGACTTTTCAGATAAATGAAAGAAGGCATAAAAATGATTAAAAAAATAATATCGCTGCTTTTGGCATTTGTTCTGACCTTTACGGTAATTCCGGCGGCGACATTTGCTGCGTCGGAGAATACACGCGGGAATACGGCCGGAAATATTCACAATAGTGGTTATGCAGCAATCCAGGACGACTGGATCTACTATGTAAACAACGAAAATTGGATTCAAACCCGGGAGCATCAGGATGACAACGATATAGTTCCGGATAAAGTGAAGACGCTTTACAAGGACAACAGCAATAAAATTCAATCAATCCTGACTTATCCGCTGGATTGGCTTGTGACAAACAGATCTTCGACCCGGTATGACCCTGAACTGGCAAAACTCGCAATAGCCTTTTCGTGCGCGGCATATGACAACGACCTCGATTGTATCCTCGGATCGTTTGAAAATCATGGTTTCCGCTTGAGCGATGTAAAACCGTATTACGGTCAGGTCGATTGGTCTTTCAATGAACCTGCTTTCACGCTGGCAAGGAAAACCGACGGCAAAGGCAACACTGTAGTAGCCGTAGTCATCAGGGGTAGCAACAGGTTGGAGGACTGGATTACCGATTTCACTGTCGGGACGGATGATACGCACAAGGGGTTCAGGCTTTCGGCAGAATCCGTTAATAAGTCGCTCCGGGGTTTTCTCGGCGGCATTCCGAACGATGAAAATACAAAGTATTTTATCACCGGTCACAGCTTCGGTGCTGCCGTTGCAAATCTGCTGACAGTGAAACTGATGTCGGAAGGTGTTCAAAAGAACAATGTGTTTACATACACATTTGCGACTCCGAATGTTGCCAAAAAACAGGGACAGTCGGCATGGAACCCGAACGGCAGATATGACAATATAATCAATATCTGCAATACTGCGGATATTGTTACGGAACTTCCGCCGACAATAAAAATTAGCGATATGGAAAAGGATATATGGTGGGGGAAATATGGCACAATAGATTGGTTTACGGCAATCCCGGATTCGAAAAGAATATCCGCTCCTCATAGTAAGTACCTGTATCTTCGCCATATTGCGCCGGAAGCGTCCGGAGATTTCGGAGACGCGAGCGGTATTAGTGATAAAACATCTGAATTTATCAGTTTCAACGCTGCGGGAATTCTGTGCCCTGTCGATGTATATATTTTAAACGACAGCGGAGTAGTTTACGCACAGTTCATAAACAATGAACCGCAATATCTGAATGGCGGTGAAAACGAATTAATTCTTTACACGGTTGACGACGAGAAATACATCCTGTCACCGGCAGGGAACAGCTATTATCATAACATCTGGCCCAGAGATTCCGGTACGATGGATTATGTCATACGTGAGTACAGTCCTCTTGCTATCGGAAGCAGCGTTATAAAGTCCTTTGAGAATATTCCGCTGACGATTGGAACGCAAATGACAGCCAATATTGGCGGTACGATTAAACCGTCCGAAGTCCGATTTTACATTGTCGATGAAAATGGGAACAATATCGGCAGTATTGACGGTAAAACAACCATACTGGACAGGTATGATGCCAGCGGCTGGGCGCGAAATGATATTAAAGAGGCCATAGAAAAAGGCTTTGTGCCATCAGATCTGCAAAACAATTATAAGAATGTAATTACGCGACAGGAGTTCTGCCGCATGGCTGTCAAATGGGTGGAATATAAAACCGGAAAAAGCATCGAAGCGGTTATGCGGGAAAAGGGTGTGTCCCGCGATCCGAATGCGTTTATCGATACAAATGACCCTGACATATTAGCGGCATATGCTCTTGGGATAACCAATGGCACAGGCAATAAACGGTTTACGCCGAACGGTCAGTTTAACCGTGAACAGGCGGCGACGATGATTCGGAATACTTGCAAAGTTGTCGGTATGGATATAAGCAACGTCTCTTCCGCCGGTTTTGCGGATATCGGGAATGCCTCGGACTGGGCGGTGGACAGCATAAATTTCGTCCGCAACGCAGGAATAATGCTGGGGACGGGCAATGACAAATTCGATCCGAAGAGTATATACACGCGCGAGCAAAGCATTCTGACATTCAATAATATTTCGTTTATGAGTGAAGCTGAGTTGGAAGCATTTGCGAATGAGGTATTTTTACTGACAAACATTGAACGGGAAAAAGCGGGTTTAACAGTTTTCAGACAGTCATCATCCCTGACAAGGACGGCGAAAATACGCGCAAATGAGATCATTATTTTATTCTCTCACAACAGACCGGATGGAAGAAGTTGTTTCACAGCTTTTAAGGAAAACGGCGTAGATTATTTCGCTGCAGGCGAAAACATAGCCGTGGGGCCGCGATTACCGAAACAGGTAGTTGACGCCTGGATGAACTCCCCCGGACACCGGGCAAATATCCTGAATCCCGGATTCGGACACCTTGGTGTCGGAGTTGCAGTTGGCGAGGATGGGAAGACGTATTGGGTTCAGAACTTTACTGATTAATAATATCCTGGAATGCATTCTTCAAACGGTTAAGGCCTTCCTGCAGAACAGCGCGGGGGCAGGCAATATTGAAACGCTGGAAACCCTGGCCCCCCGCTCCGAATGTCGGTCCCGAGTTCAGCCAGATTTTCGCTTTGTGTACGAGAAGTTGTTCGAGTTCCGTGTCCGAAAGGCCGAGTTTGCTGAAGTCCAGCCATAAAAGGTAAGTGCCTTCGGGTTCGACCATGTAAATGTCAGGCAGTTCATCAGATAAGAATTTCCTGAAAAGAGCGAGGTTATCGGATAAATAGCATATCAGCTCATCAAGCCAATGCGCCCCTTTTTCATATGCGGCCTGGCACGCGAGCATTCCCATCAGGTTCGGCTGGCCGTAGCCTAACTTCTTTAATTCTTCCAAGAACAGCCGGCGTATTTTTTCATTGCTGATGAATATATTTGAGATTTTAAGCCCGGGTATGTTGAAGGTTTTTGACGGAGCCGTGCAGGTTACGGCAATATCGGCATATTCCGGTTTCAGAGCCGCGAACACCGAATGCTTGTATCCGGGATATACAAAATCCTGATGTATCTCATCCGAAACGACATACACTCCATGCCGTACACAAATGTCGCCCAGTTGAATCAGTTCTTCCCTTGTCCATACACGGCCGACGGGGTTATGAGGATTGCAAAGGATAAACATCTTAACATTCTCTTCAGCAATAAGCCGTTCGAATTCGTTATAATTAATTTGATACCGTCCGCTGCCGTAAAGCAGTTGGTTGACAACCAGCCTGCGGCCGTTGTTTTTCACCGAGTTTTCGAAAGGATGATATACAGGCTGCTGGATTATAACCGCATCACCGGGTTTTGTCAGCGTACGTATCGCAATACAGATTGAAAAAACGACACCGGGCGTTTTTACAAGCCATTCCGGCCTGATCTGCCAGTCAAACCTGTCATTGTACCAGTTATAAAGCGCGTTGAAATAGGATTCGCCGGCGGTATGACTGTAACCGAAAATACCGTGGCGTATTCTCCGGGACAATGCATCAAGAACTTCGGGCGGGGATTTAAAATCCATATCCGCAACCCAGAAAGGAAGTATGTCACCGGGCATGCCCCTTTTTACGGCAAGATCATATTTTAAGGAGTCGGTACCATGCCGTTCGATTATTTCATCAAAATTATACGCATATTTTTTACCGCAGCCTTGCTCATACAGCGTTGAAAAATCCATATTATCACTGATTTCATGTATGAATGGTATGTTTTAATAATATATTCGCCGGCAAGCACTGTCAATACCGCTTAAATGCCTCGGCGCGATAGTGTAAAATAATTTTGGAATTTTTGAAGAAAAAGAAACAGAGATCAACCTCCTGTGTTAAAATTATTTTAACCAACAAATAAAAAACATAAGGAGGGATCTCTGTGAAAGATATTAATAATATTATACTACAAATCACTGAAGAATTGAGGAAAAAAATTTTAAAAAAGATTGAAGAAGGCGGTCTATCTGATATTGATCAGTTTTCATTGGAAGCAATGGAGCTTTGTAAGGCCAGCATACGTGAACTTATATTAAAAATTGTGGACCAGTTAAATGAAGAACTTCGGTCAAACAAGAGATTACGCAGGGAAATAGGATTGTCACTAAGGGAGAAAGATCGGGAACGCAGTATTTTTAATGATGTAGGATATATAAATATTAAGCGTGATTACTATTATGACAAAGAGAGCAAAGAATATATTTATCCAATAGATCTAATGCTGGGGATTACGCCTTATGAGAGGGTTGGCAGCAATGTAAGCGCGCGATTGGTAACGCAAGCGGCAGATGTATCATATGAGAAGAGTGCAGCGATAGTAACGGGAGGGGAAGTAAGCAAGCAGACAGTAAAGAACAAGATACTGGCAGTAGGGAAGCTGGAGAAGGGAGCGCCTGAGGAGAAGCGAGTTGTGAAGGAACTGCATGTTTTTGCGGATGAATGTCATGCTCCTTTACAAGAAGGACGAAACCGCGTGGTACCGCTCATTACAATAAGTGAAGGAGTTCGAGCTATAGGAGGCCGAAATGAGCTAATAAATCCGGTGCATTTTACAGCGCCGATTAAGGGGACGAAAGAAGCATGGGAAAATGTAGGTGGCTATGTTTCCCGAGCATATGATGAGAGTCAGATTGAAAGGATATATCTACATGGTGATGGAGCATCCTGGATCAAACAAGGGGTAGATGAACTGCCAAATTGTAAATTCGTGATAGACAGTTTTCATTTTGAGAAGCATTTATAACAAGCCACAGCAGCCTTAGGCAAGCAGAATTACAGGTTACGGATACGTCAGGCTATAATCGAGAAAGACAAAG
>JAAYXD010000316.1 GCA_012516065.1 Clostridiaceae bacterium | reverse complement strand
CCTGAGAACACTTCACTCAGGCAGAGCCGACAACAGGCTAATAAATGCCAGTATGGTGGAAGGAATACCCGAATTCGGCGGATATTCCGTACCGGAGGAATACGGAGCCTTCCTGATGGATAAATCCCTGGAGAATGAAATCATCCGTCCAAGAGCAACGGTATGGGCAATGGGAAGTGAAACAAAGAAAGTACCAGCCTTTGACGGAGCAGACAGAACCAACAACCTATTCGGCGGCATCTCGGGCGAATGGCTTGAAGAAGGACAGACAGGCACACGAAAAACAGCCAAGTTAAGGCTGATTCAACTGAAAGCCAAGAAGCTGGCTTGTTTCTCACAGGCATCCAATGAACTCATTGCAGATGGTATGTCCTTTGAAGAAATGCTTGCCGGAGCGCTTATTAAAGGCTTGGGCTGGTACATGGACTATGCCTTTATCAATGGAACCGGTGAAGGCCAGCCTCTTGGTATTATAAATGACCCGGCGCTGATTACTGTAAATAAAGAGGACTCTCAAGAACCAGCTACAATTACCTATCAGAATGTTGTCAATATGTTCTCAAGGCTTGCTCCGTCCTGTTTTACCAATGCGGTATGGCTTGCCAATCCATCAGTAATACCACAATTGCTCACCATGACCATTACCATTGGTACCGGTGGCGCTCAGATACCGGTATTCAGGGAAGAGAGCGGGAAATTCACACTTCTTGGTAAAGAGGTTCTATTCACTGAGAAATGCCCCGCATTGGGTGCTAAGAGAGATTTAATCCTCGCAGACCTTAGCCAGTATGCCATAGGCATGAGGAAAGAGATTGCTCTAGATCGCTCCAATGTTCCCGGCTGGATGGAGGATATGACCGACTACAGGGTGATAGTGCGTGTAGATGGTCAGGGAACCTGGGATAAACCTATAACACCGAAAAACGGAGCAACGCTCTCATGGGCAGTAGCTTTGGAAGCGAGATAATTTGCTCAGATTTGAGCCAAGTCTGAGGCTAAGCAATACTTAGGGTGAAATGAGCAAATTGGAAGTGCTGCTCCTCCTACAAGAGGCTTTGGCAGGGGCGGTGCTCAATTCTAAAACTGATAGAAATACTGCTTTCTAAAGCATAATTGACTTGCTATATCAGCGGTTCAGAGTGATGAATGTTACTGCGGAATAAAGGCCTTAACCGAAGGAAGGGGTGAAAGCGTGAGAGCAAAGATTACCACAACCATAGAGGAAGCCTTATTGAACAAAGCTAAGGAACTTGCCGGACAAGAGGGTTTGTCTGGTGCCAATGCCATTATTGAAAGGGCGCTGGAGTTGTATTTTACCAGTATTCAAAGTGAAGTATGGGAAAAATCGTTGTCCAGCGGCTGGATAAAGAAGCTGGTTCTCAAAGGGGATTCAATTCTGTACGAAAACATCAAGTGCAGAAAAACCTTGGAGAACTGCAGGCCGGAAGATTACACACAGGAAAGACTAAAAGCAAAAGGCTGGAAGAAGGTTTAGCGGCCGGGGAAAAGGCCTCTGTATTGCTCCCTGAAACGTAAAAGCGTAGGTTGCAGCCGTAAGCTTTGTTGAAACAGAAGGGGCAAGTAAAGAGGAATTTGAAAGGCTGCTGCAGTTATTAGTACAGAAATTATATCAGTCAGAAATGTTAAGAAATTTGTATCCTAGCGAAGCAGTAAAAGAACATTAAGAAATTTGAACTAAGGCTCGTGATGCCTGAAATCACGTAATTTGTCACATCAGGAATAGATAGGTTGGCGTTCCCTTGCGAGGATTAAGGT
>JAAYXD010000239.1 GCA_012516065.1 Clostridiaceae bacterium | reverse complement strand
GGTAGCTCTGTGGTTTCAGGCAGAGAAAATAAACCGCATGTGTTTTTCTATCTCGGCCGTCGGGATTCCACATCAACTCCAGGTAGCAAACCTCCCATGTCTTCCGGCATCAATTGTGCCTAATTCCTTCGTCCTGCTTATCCTAAAGGTGGAACGTCAATCATGCTCCTAAACTGGGTCTTTGCCCTAAAGGTAAAATTCAACTTGACTGCCCCGGCTCTACATTTCAAGGTGCAAATACTGCTAAAACTTAATTCTATAGCTTGAATGCATCTTTCTCTGTTGCGGTCTTCAGAGTGATTGCGTGTGGCTACATGTGGCTAATTACTAACTGCTAATCTCCGGCTATTATGCAGCCTTCATCGACCTTTTCATATCATTTAGCATCCTATCCGCATCGTAGTCATTGCCTTTTGTCAGTATCGCAAAAATAACTCGAATAAGCTTGCCGCAAAGGGCTACTATGGATTCCATTTTGTTAAGAGGGTTCTGTTCCCTGCTAAGATTTCTTTGATGCAATTGACGAAACTCTGAGTTTGTTGCCAACATCGTTATCATAGCTCTGAAAAGCCCTTCTCTTAAGCGCCTTCGCCCTCGTTTACTTATTCTCGTTTTACCTTTGTGCTTGCCTGAACTATTCTCACGCAAGCTCAGTCCAGCCATCTTCTGTATCTGCCTGGGATCGTTAAATCGGCTGATATCTCCGATTTCGCTGACAATGACCGCCGCTGCTACCATTCCCATTCCTTTGATATCTACAAGTTTCGATGCGCTTGGAACCTTTATGAGCAGTTCCTGCATCAGTTGCTCTATGTCTTGTTTTTGCCGCATCACCATTTCATACTGTGTCAACAGGTTCTGCAAAGCTGCTTCCGCTGCCTCATTTCCAGCCGTTCTTCCTATTGATCTAATAGCTAAGTTAACAAGCTTTTCAGCCTTCTTAAGGCTCGGCTTCTTCATTTTCTTTCGCCATGTACTTACTATGCTTGAAGCACCTGTAGCAGCTACTTTCGCAGGAGTTGGGAAGTGCCTAAGTGTAAGCCATGCTGCCTCGCCACGCCAATTCTTGAATACTTGATTAAACTCAGGAAATCTTATGTCCAACCATCGTATGACCTGATTGCTCAGGCTTATCATCTGTTCAACCAGACGTTCCCTTTCGCTGACCGCTTCACGAAGTTCCTGGTATACATCCTCCGGTATGTAGACATCCCTGAATCTACCGTCTTTGACCAACATCGCTATAGTCTTAGGATCCTTTTTGTCATTCTTAGTCTGACTGTTATCATCAAGCTCTCTCGTACACTTCACATGAAACGGATTAACTATTGCTAATCTATGGCCTTTTCTCTGCAAGTGATCACCAAGCGTAAACCAGTAGTGCCCTGTAGGCTCAAAACCTACTATTGCCTCGGTTTTTCCTTTCTCCTTCATTATTTCCTGCATCCAGTCCTCAAGGGCTTTATAACCCTGATTTGTGTTGCTGAATCTAAGGAGCTTTGACAGCTCGATTCCCCTGCAATCAAAGGCTCTCGCATAGTGTGTGTCCTTTCCAATGTCAATTCCTACTACCAATGTCTCAAATTTGATTTGCAAAATCTTTTCATTTTGTGTACGCTTCATATATGACGCCTCCAATATTTTAGTTTTGTGCCTTTCTTGTCTGAATCAGCACATCTCTATCTTATTGCGAGGTGTCTTGTTTTTCAAAGTTCATTTATTTTCTTTACAGGAATGCTCC
>JAAYXD010000174.1 GCA_012516065.1 Clostridiaceae bacterium | reverse complement strand
TTAAAAATATTCTGCAGCATTAGTGTAGCATCAAGACATAAAAAGAGGATTTTTAAGAAACAATTTTCCTATGAAAAAGAAGTGTAAAAAAGAAGAAAGCCCTGTATCATAAGGCTTTCAAGACTGGAAATATTTGGTGACCCACCGGGGAATCGAACCCCGGACACCATGATTAAAAGTCATGTGCTCTACCGACTGAGCTAGTGAGTCATGCTATGGCTGGGATGGCAGGACTCGAACCTACGTATGCCAGAGTCAAAGTCTGGTGCCTTACCGACTTGGCTACATCCCATCGGTATAAAGTCAGTTTCAGAAGTCGGAAACCGGAGCATTGTCACAGCTTCCGCCTTCTACTCACCTGACTGTTAAATGGGGTGAATGGTGGGAGTTGAACCCACGGCCTCCAGAGCCACAATCTGGCGCTCTAACCAACTGAGCTACACCCACCAAGGCTTAAAATCAAGCTGTTTCGGGCATCCCAGTGTGCCTGCAAAAAGACACAAATGTATTTTATGATAGAACGTACTAATTGTCAAGAGAAAAATTTCCCTTATTAAGCAGTCTGAAATCCTGCAATGTCAGGAAGACCTGACGTTATCCGTTTTTCTCTATAAAAGGATTAACTCAACCAGGTCATCTTGTTCTTCTCCAGCCCTTCGGATAAAGGTTTTTCAAGCCGTTTTCCTCAATTTTGCCCCAACCGACAGGATAGCTTTCAACACCGAGAGCGATATATCCCTTTTCACCAAAACGCGGAAGGGTTTCGCCTTTAAGGTATCTTATAAGGTCCCCGTCATTGACCGAAAATGATTCCTTGCGCTTTATACTGCTCCATTCCAACGCCATCGCAAACGACTGCGATGGTTCAAACTTCCCATGTGTTTCACAGCCTAAATAAAGACCCGTTTTTACCGTTTTTATGTCAGGATGATCTACATACCCGCATGGCGGCATATGCAGCTCGGCGCCGCGCATTACATACACTCCTGAAGGTATTGTATGAAGCATGCCTTCACAAAATTCGAGAAAACTTTTTACAGGAGGCTCCTTATGCGGACAATCCGTCAAATCATTTCCTTTATATATTCCCTGTTTTGCGAACAGCGCCGCAAAATGCCCTTCGCCTTTTATTTTATGAGGCCAGAGTCTTGCCGTTTTAAGAAGTTCCGTGTTCCCATCCGACCAATCGGGACGGCCCGGCTCTATTCCGCCGGTTTTATTTATATCTTTAAGGTAAAGATCCGGATAGTTCTTCAAGATCCATGATACGTTCTGTTCGTTTTCTTCAGGGCTGAACGTACATGTCGAATATACGATCATCCCTCCCGGAGCCAGCATCCGGTATGCCGAATCAAATATCTTCCTCTGCATGCCCTGCATTTCTTCCGTTTTATACCGGTTCCAGCTTTTACAGGCTTCCGGGTCTTTTCTGAACATTCCTTCGCCCGAACACGGCATATCGAGCATTATCTTATTGAAGAAGCCTTCATATACGGAAGCGAGGCGCTCTGGTGACTCATTCGTGACAACTGCGTTGCAAATCCCAAGAAGCTCGATATTCTTAATTAGGGCCTTTATTCTTTTCGGATTAACGTCATTCGATAATATAAAACCCTTGTTGCGCATATCCATCGCCAATCCGACGGTTTTTCCGCCGGGAGCCGCGCATAAATCCAGAACACGGTCATCCGAGCCCGCCTCAAGCAGTCCGGACGGAAACATTGCGCTCGGTTCCTGGATATAATAAAGACCCGCATGGTAATACGGATGAATTCCGGGCCTTTCCTGTTCGTCAAAGTAATAGCCTCCGTCCGCCCACGGAACCGGTTCAATCCTGAACGGTGACATTGAGCTCCATTCGGATAAATTTACCTTAAGCCTGTTTATCCTGATTCCGGTTATTCTTTCGCCTGAAAGAGCGGAAATAAACTCGTCGTATTCCGAGCGTACCATCAAATTCTGAAATTTTTTCTTAAAATCAGCCGGGATTCGCATCCTGTTTCTCCAATATTAATATAAAATTTTTCCGTCGTAAAAAATCCGTGCGGTTTGCAGAAACGGTTCAGTAAAATTACATTATTT
>JAAYXD010000244.1 GCA_012516065.1 Clostridiaceae bacterium | reverse complement strand
ATCATTTATACCCTGCATTTTTATTGTCCGATCAGTTTTCTTAGCAAGACTTCAGCCTTGCGAATATCTGCCTTGCCACCGGTTTTCTTCATAATATAGCCGAACAGCATGTTGATGGCTTTGTCCTTACCGCCTCTGACATCGGCTACCACCTTGGGATTGGCATCGATGGCTTCCTTGCACAAGCTTTCAAGCTCCTCATCGGAGCTACCCACAAGATCCTCCGGCTTAATAAACTCCTCTACCGATTTTCCGCTATCCAGCATCTTTTGCAAGGTGCTCTGGGCAACTCCGATGTTGATTTTTTTCTCATCGGCCAGCTTTACAAGAGCGGCAAACTGGTCAGCGGAAATCCTTATATCAAATAATTCCTTTTCTTCCTCGGTATCCATATTTGAAAAGATAGTGCCAACAATCAGGTTAGCCGTATTTTTGACGCTTGCTCCCTCGGCCAGCGTCCCTTCGAAAAATTCAGCCACCTTTCTGTACTTGAAAATCAGTCTGGCTGTAGCTTCAGGAAGCCCCAGGTCATTCACGTACCGTTTGAGCTTGTCAAAGGGAAGCTCTGGCAAGGATTTTCGAATTTCTTCCACCTTCTCATCATCTATACTGAATCTTAGAATATCGGGATCAGGGAAATAGCGGTAATCATCGGAGTTTTCCTTATCACGCATAGGGGTGATGCTATTGGTTCCCTCGTCGTAACGCATGGTCTGCTGAACAATGATTCCTCCCGCATCCAGAATATCAGCCTGTCTTTCAGCCTCGGCTATAACGGCCTTTCGAATGAAACTCAAGGAGTTTATATTCTTAATTTCGGTTCTCACACCGAAACGGGAATCACCGGGCTTTCGCAGCGAAAGATTGACGTCGCAGCGCATGGAGCCCTCCTGCATCTTGCAGTCCGATATCCCGATATAGCGCATGGTAAGCTGAAGCTTTTCGGCATACTCTCTTGCCTCTTCGGCAGAAGAAATATCCGGCTCGGAAACAATCTCAATCAGCGGAACACCGCCACGGTTATAGTCAATATAGGTATACCCGTTCTCATGGACCAGCTTTCCGGCATCCTCCTCGATATGAATGCGGGTAATGCCGATGCGCTTGCCGCTGTCCAACTCGATATATCCCTTTTCACACAGAGGCTCATCATATTGAGATATCTGGTAAGCTTTGGGCAAATCGGGATATACATAATTTTTTCGGTCCATATGAGATTTGGTATTAATTTTGCAGTTCAGCGCCAGGCCGGCTTTAATGGCATATTCCACCACCTTTTGATTGAGAATGGGAAGGGATCCCGGCTGACCGGTGCAAACAGGGCAGCAATGGGTGTTGGGCTCTCCCCCGAATTCGGTGGTGCATCCACAGAAAATCTTGGTTTTGGTTGCCAGTTCTACATGGGTTTCAATGCCACAGACAATTTCATAATTCATATCCCGGCACCTCCTTCGTAATCGCCAATCACTTTTCCGGCGCTTTGTTCATAAAAATGAGCCACTTGAAGCACTGTTGCCTCATCAAACTTCTTACCGATGATCTGCATGCCGATGGGAAGTCCTTTGGCGTCCTCACCACAGGGAATTGAGATGGCCGGAACGCCTGCGATATTGACGGGCACCGTGCAGATATCCGACAAGTAAATCTCAACCGGGCTTGCACCCTTGTAGTTCAGTGGGAATGCAGTATTGGGCGCCGTAGGAGCAACGAGCACGTCACATTTTTCAAAGACGGCATCGAATTCCCGATTTATCTCTTCACGAATCAGGCAGGCTTTCTTGTATTAAGCATCATAATAACCGCTGGACAGCACATAGGTTCCCAGAATGATGCGGCGTTTTACTTCGTCGCCAAAGCCTTCGCTCCTGGTTTTAACAATCATTTCCTCAATGCTGGCATAAGAAGATGTGCGATAACCATAACGGATGCCGTCATATCGTCCGAGGTTGGAGGATGCTTCGGCACAGGCGATAATGTAATATACCGGAAGCGCAGACTTTAAGGCCGGAAGCCTGATGCTTTCTATCACGGCACCATTTCTTTCAATCAGCTTTATGGCTTCCTCTATCTTTGATTTAATCTCCGGATTGATTCCGTCAAAGAACTCCTCAGCAACACCGATACGCATGCCCTTGACATCCCGGTCAAGGCTTTCGGCCAGAGAGGATCCATAGTCATAATCCACACTGGTCTGATCCAGCTTATCGCCACCTTTGATAGCATCGAAAACAATGGCAGCATCCTTCACACTAGTTGTTAGGGGGCCGATCTGGTCCAGAGAGCTGCCGTAAGCGATGAGCCCATAACGGGATACTGCGCCATAGGTAGGTTTAAATCCCACCACACCACAGAAGGATGCCGGTTGACGGATGGAACCGCCCGTATCCGAGCCCAGGCTGTATGCCGCAAGATTGGCACAAACAACCGCAGCCGAGCCACCCGAAGAACCTCCGGTAACATAATTCGTGTTTCTGGGATTAAGCGGAGCCCCATAGCAGCTGGTTTCCGAAGTGCTTCCCATGGCAAACTCATCCATATTGGTCTTGCCCAGAAGCACTGCACCATGGGCTTTCAGCTTCTCCCAGACGGTAGCATCATAGTAAGGCTTAAAGCCCTTGAGTATTTTGGAGCAGCATGTAGTGTTAAGCCCGTCAGTGCAAATATTGTCCTTCAGGGCCATGGGGATACCGCAAAGCAGCGGCGCATCTCCCTCTTTAAGCCTTTGATCGGCCTGCTCCGCAGCATTCAGGGCTGTATCAAAGGTCAAATGCACATAGGCATTAAGGGTTGGATTCAGTTTTTCAATTGCACCGATATATGCTTTTGTAAGCTCCACCGCAGAAATTTCGCGGTTTCGAAGTCTTTTGGCCAATTCAGATATTTTCGTTCTCATTTTTTACTCCTTTCCACGCTGAAAAATCCGTTATACCCTTCGACATTGGAAAGGATTTTTTCATTGGGCAGGGATGGCATCACTTCATCAGCACGCAGATCATCAAATGAAACCATCCTGGCACCTACGTTTCTTATCTCTTCAGTCCCGCCTTCGATGGATTGGTTGATGGTATCTGCAAATGCTATAATCTCATCAAATTCAGCGGTAAATCGTTCAAGCTCCTCATCCGAAAAGCTCAGCTTTGCAAGCTTTGCGAGCTTTTCTATCTCGGTTTTTGAAATTGACATAATTCTCACTCCATTTCTGACAGCATCAGGCTGTCAAATTTGTCCGGATAATTCAAACACGCTTAATTCCTGATTTTAATATGCACCTCACGAAGCTGCTGTTCGGTCACTTCATTGGGCGCGCCGCACAAAAGATCCTGTGCGTTGCTGTTCATGGGGAAAGCCATGACCTCGCGGATGTTTTCCTCATTCTTAAGGAGCATGATCATTCGTTCAATCCCCGGGGCCATACCGGCGTGAGGCGGCGCTCCGTACTGGAATGCATTATACAATGCTCCGAACTTCTTTTTCAAGGTCTCCTCATCGTAGCCCGCAATCTCAAAGGCCTTCACCATGATATCCAGGTCATGGTTCCGGACTGCGCCCGAGGAAAGCTCAACGCCGTTGCAGACAATATCATACTGGTAAGCCAAGATATCCAGAGGTTCCTTGGTATTAAGCGCCTCCAGCCCACCCTGCGGCATGGAGAAGGGGTTATGGGTAAATTGCACTTTTCCGGTCTCTTCGTCGATTTCATACATCGGAAAATCATTGACATAGCAGAAGCGGTAAGCATTCTTCTCACAGATGTCAAAGCGCTTGCCCAGCTCATTGCGGATTAACCCTGCATATTTGCAGGCAAGCTTTTCCTTGTCGGCGATGAAGAATATGACATCACCGGGAACAAGGCCGGCAATTTGGGCCAACTCCCCTTTTAGTTCTTGGGGAATGTATTTGTCGATGGGGCCTTTATAGGTCATATCCTCCTGAACTTCAAGGTAGCCGAGCCCGCCCATGCCAATGGACAGTGCATATTCCAGCAGCTTTTCATGAAAGCCCTTAGACATATCGGCATGAACCTTGATAGCTCTGACCGTCTTGTTGTGGAAGGGCTTAAAGGCACATCTCCGGAAGAAATCAGTCACATCTATGATACGCAAGGGGTTTCTAAGATCCGGCTTGTCGGTACCGAACTCCAGCATGGCCTGCTTGTAGCTGAAAACGGGAAACGGTGCCTCGGTGATTTCATACCCTTCGGGTGCGAACTTATTAAAGGTTTCCGTCAGAACCTCCTCGCCCACGCGGAAAACATCTTCCTGGGTGGCAAAGCTCATTTCAAAGTCGAGCTGATAGAACTCGCCCGGAGAACGATCGGCCCGCGCATCCTCGTCACGGAAACAAGGGGCGATCTGAAAATACCTGTCAAAGCCCGACACCATCAATAACTGCTTATATATCTGGGGTGCCTGGGGCAGTGCATAAAATTTTCCTTTATACTTTCTGGATGGAACGATATAATCCCTTGCTCCTTCCGGAGAGGATGCCGAAAGAATCGGTGTCTGGATTTCGACAAATCCCATCTCGGTCATCTTCTGCCTTAAAAAGCTGATAACCTGGGACCTAAACAGAATATTGTCCTTTACCTTACGGTTTCTCAAATCAAGGTAACGGTACTTTAAGCGCACTTCCTCACGAATTTCTTTGGAAGTGGTAACCTCAAAGGGCAAATCCTTGTAGACCCGGCCTAAAACCGTAACCTTTTGTGCCGCTAGCTCAATGGTACCGGTGGGAATCTTGGGGTTGTAGGTTTCTTCATCCCGTTTTTCCACCACACCTTCAATGGATAAGCATTCCTCTTTTCTGATACCTTTTGGAAACTCAATGTTTCTGAATACCACCTGCATGACACCGTACATGTCCCTAAGGTCAATAAAGGACACACCGCCGTGATCCCGGATGTTTTCCACCCAACCGGCAATTTTAAGGACGGTGCCGATATCTTCTTCGGTAATTTGATTCATTGTCTTGGTACGATAAATCTCTGACATAAAATCTCCCTCCTCATGTTTTCTTAATTCACTGTGTCGGGAGAGCGCTCTTTAAATTAAAAAGCTGCTCGCCCGAAATAAAATTTCAGGGCGAACAGCACTATATCAACGTCCGCGGTACCACCTGAATTACTGTACTCAATTGTACAGTCACTCCTTAGTGTCTGCCGTTGTAACGTACGGCTTACGTCGCACCTACTCGCCATATGCAATATGACTTTCAGATTGAAGCTGGTGAAGTGTTATTCGCATGAATTCACTTTACAGGGTTCTCACCATTCCCCGCTCACTGTGAACGATAATTCATGTTACTCCTCTTCGTCATCGCTCTTTTACGTTTTTTTACTATTAATTTT
>JAAYXD010000173.1 GCA_012516065.1 Clostridiaceae bacterium | reverse complement strand
GCATTTTTACTGAAAATGCCGCCCGCAGCATAATCTGAATCCCAAATCTTAGCATAGATTAACGGTAATTATGTTAAGCTTTTATGGTAAACTTTTTTTCAGTCAAGCATACTATGGTATGGAACGGGGTAAAGTGATTCGAAAGGAGGTTACAAGGGTGCTCGAGCTTGATTATCTTGAACTGAAAAAACAGTTAAAGGATGAACTGAAAGCCGAATTGGAATCGGAACAGGAAGTGGAAATTAAAGATAAGGACACCAACAACCAGAAACAGATAAACAAACAGATAAATTACAATGTCCTCACGCAAAAACAAATACAGGGTCAGAAGGCTGAAAGCGACAGCGATACGGACAGTGATTTGACAAATGAAGCTTTAAACGTATCAAAAAGCAAAAGCGAAGCCGACAACTGGCTTAATACAAAGATTAAAGCCGATTCCGACAGCAAGGCTGAGGCGGAAGGCGAAGCTGAAGCTAAAGCTGATGCAAAGGCTGCCGATGGCGGTAAAAAAGTAAAATATTATTAATGATATGATAACGTTCGATTTATTTAGGGGGAAGCTGCAGTTTATGTGCTGTCAATAATAAAGGCTGTTTGACAGGGAAGAAGGTTATTGCGGATGGAACAGGTAAAACCCGGAACAATTAAGGAAAGTTTACAATATAATTCACAGGACATGGATCAGGAACAGGAAGTAAATTTAAACCCGAAACAATACAATAAACAAGACGTCCGTGTATTCCTGGTCAATGAAAAAGCAGACTACAGCTGTAAAATTACGGGCTCCGTATATGAACGAAAAACAAGAAGCACTATAAAAGGAACAGAGATACTGCTGTTCTTCGGCTATGATAGCAGTATGCCTGTCCACAAAACAACTTCGGATGAAAACGGAAATTTTACGATTGATGATTTGCCCCCTGGTTTTTACAGTATTATGGCTGTATACGGCGATCTTCGTTCAAAATTATACTATTTGAAGATTCTTCCTGAACAAAACGCCTTTCAGGTGATTCTTATATAAAAATGTATGGCACAGCGGCGGTTTCCTGCCGTTTTTATCTATATTCTTTATTCTTGTTTTTATTTTTAACAATGCTTATCCGGTCGTTATTTCAGATTTCGGCTTATCTATGCGATGGCCTTTTTCTTATTCTATTTTTTTATTGTAAATAACGCTTTTTTAAGTTATAATTATAACCAGGTAATAATATCTATTAATATGATGGAGGGATAATTATGGCCAAGGGTGTGCTTATTGAAACAAAGGAAGGGAAAAGAATTGTAAAAGGCCTTGGTTATTATGAAACGCCTGAGATAAAAAATCTGAAACACCTCGTGAAGAGAAGCGTTGAAAGATATCGCGATGCCGTAGCTTTCAGGTTCAAGGATAAAAATGGGAATATTACCGGAAAAACATATATTGATTTTGACAGGGATATCGACTGTCTCGGCACTGCCTTAATTTCATTGGGTCTTAAGGGAATGAGGTTCTCGATAATCGGCGAAAACCGTTACGAATGGGGGGTCTGTTACCTTGCTGTTACGAACGGGAGCGGTATAGCGGTGCCGCTTGACAAATACCTTCCGGAGAATGAAGTCGAGACGCTGATTGAAAGGGGAAAAGTGGATGTTATCTTTTACAGCCCGTCCTTTCATGATATGATGGTTTCAATATCAAACAAGAATAAACGGCTGAAATATTACATTTGCATGGAACAGTTGGAAAACATGCCAGGCGACACAAGATTCATGAGTTTGCCCGACCTTATTGACAGGGGCGAGAATTTGCTTAAAACGGGGGATAAATCGTTTGTTAATGAAGAAATAAACAGCGATGAAATGTCGGTCCTGTTGTTTACTTCAGGAACTACAAGCTTGTCAAAAGGGGTTATGCTTTCGCATAATAACATTGTGAGCAATGTTATTTCAATAACAGCCACCCTTAAGGCAGGACCCGGTGATGTGCACCTGTCGCTGCTGCCTTTGCATCACACGTTTGAAAACACCGTAGGTTTTTTGTTTATGGTAAGCGCCGGAGTCTGCATCGCGTACTGCGACGGAATTAAGCACATCGCACAAAACCTGAAGGAGTATAACATAAGCCTGCTTGTTGCTGTGCCCGCTGTATTTGAAACACTCTACAGGAGGCTTACGGAAGGAATAAAAAAATCGGGAAAGGAAAAGCTTGTTGAATCGCTGTTCAAAGTATCCGGAACTTTGCGGTCAATAGGGATTGATCTTAGAAGGGTGCTGTTTAAGAGCATATTCGACCAGTTTGCGCCGAAACTGCGACTGGCTGTTTCCGGAGCCGCGCCTTTGGATCCTGAGATTGTGGTATGGTTTGACAATATCGGTTTCAGGCTGCTGCAGGGATACGGGCTTACCGAGGCATCCCCGGTCGTGGCTACAAATAACGATTTCGTAAATGAACCCGGAACAATAGGGTATCCGATAAAAGATGTGGAAGCAGCGATTCTTGACCCTGACGATAGCGGAATGGGTGAATTAATAGTCAGGGGACCGAATGTTATGCTCGGATACTACGAGGATCCAGATGCGACATCGGATACGCTTATAGATGGAGGCTGGCTGAGAACCGGTGATCTCGCGACAATAGACGAGAAAGGGTTTATCCGAATTACGGGAAGGGCAAAATCGATGATTGTATTCACAAACGGGAAAAAGGCCTTTCCTGAGGAATATGAAATACTGTTAGGAAATATACCGTACGTGAAGGATTCCTTTGTCTGGGGGAATAAGGCGCCTGACGGCGATATCCAGGTCTGCGCGAAAATCGTTATCGACAGGGATGCTTTATCTTCCGAAAACAGTGTTTCCGAAAATGATAAACAGGAAATAATCGATTCGGCAATAAAAGAGATAAATAAAGGACTGCCGCAGTATAAGATTATCAGGTATTTCGTTTACAGTTTCAAGGATTTGATAAAAACCACGACACTGAAAACGAAAAGAAATATCGAACTGGAAAGAGTTTTAACGGCGATAAAAAATTCGGGTCTCGATATGAGAAGGATGAACGGGAAACTGATAGATACTTTCGAAGAATAACAGACTAATAAAATATTATCTTTGCGTTATTTGAATCGGAGGCGATTGTGGATTGTTTCAGGTATTTGGAGGATGAACTGAATATCCGCCTTAACAAACAGCAATCAGAAGCGGTAAAGGTATCCGGAAGGAGGGTGTTGCTTGAAGCCTGTCCGTGCAGCGTCAAGACAACAACGCTCGTTTCAAGGAATGCGTACCTTATCCTGTGCGGGAATGCGGAACCATCGGATATATTAACCCTTTCGTTCAGCCGCGCTTCGGCGCGCGACATGGAAAAAAGGTTTTACAGCCTTTTTGGGAATGTCATAAACAGCCCTGTGCACTTTTCCACTATCCACAGCTTCTGTTACGGGTTTTTGAAATACTGCGGCAAAAAACAAATTCTCCGCGTTCCTGAACTTCTGGAAGGGAAACAGGATGGAAGCAAACTTAAAATATTAAAAAATATTTATTTCTCATTAAGCGGTGAATATCTCAGTGAAGATGCGCTGGAAGAAATATAGAATGCAATAAGTTTTGTAAAAAATAAACTTATACCCCCAGAAAGTTATAAAAGAGAATTACGGGATTTTCCTCTTATATTCGAAAAGTATGAGCAGTACAAAAAAGAGAAAAACCTGATCGACTTTGATGATATTTTGTCCCTTGCATATTCGGTGTTGAAAAGCGACGAGGGCGTATGCGCGGGGTATGCGGCGCACAGGTTTGTACATGTCGATGAAGCCCAGGATGTCTCGCTCCTTCAGCATAAAGTAATAGAGCTGCTGTCAAAAAACGGGAGCTTATTCATGGTAGCAGACACGGACCAATCGATATACGGTTTCAGGGGCGCAGATCCCGAATATATTGTAAACATTAATATGATTTATCCCGATGCTGAAATAATAAAACTTGAGACAAATTACAGATCAACCGCGTGCATAGTCGAACTGTCGAACAGTTTTATATCACGGAATGTTTACAGGCATCCCAAGAGAATGGATACATTAAATGAAAAAGGGAAGTATCCCTGCTATATTTCGGCTAAAGATTCAAAGGATCAGATCAGAAAGGTTATTGAACTGTTAGCGGACGGATATGCGAAAAAAACCGCCGCCGTCCTTTACAGGAATAACCTGTCGGGAATACCCGTAGCATATGAGCTTATAAAAAACGGTATTCCATTTTACATGCGCGACAATTACTCGAATTTTTTCAGGCATCCTGTTATCGCGGACGTTTTTAATTTCTTTCATTTTTCAGAAAATCCGGACGATATTGAATGTTTTAAGAAAATTTATTTTAAGATGGGCGCTCCGTTTTCGAAAACCTGTATAACATACCTTGAATCAAATGCCGGCGCGAGCAGGAATATAATTATTTCGTTATTTGATATCTACTGGAAAAACAGGGATATGAGGGAGCATCTGTTCAGGATTAGAAAAGCGATTAAGAAAATCCGGCGCTCAAAACCATCAAGAGCTTTTGATATTATTTTTAATGACCTTTGTTACGAAGAATATATTAAGCGCAACGCAGGTTTTTCAACCGTTTTTTCAACTCTCAAACAGTTGTCCGACGGGGCAAAAACAATATCGGAACTGCAAAAAAGGCTTGGGATAATTAAAAGGGAAATAGAGCGAAGCTGCCGGACGGACAGCGATTCCGCCGTTTGCCTGCTGACGCTGCATGGAAGCAAAGGTCTCGAGTTTGATAAAGTTATTCTTATTGATCTGATTGACGGTTTGTTTCCGGCTGAAAAAAGTCTTGATAAAGCTGCCGCAGACAAAAAAATGCTGTATGAGGAAGAAGCAAGGTTATTTTATGTTGGCGTTACAAGGGCAAGGAGCGAAGTGTTTCTTGTTGCGCCGGGAAAACTGGACGGGAAAGCCGTAAATCCGTCCCGCTTCATAAAAAGATTTCTCGAGCCCGTATATTCCTTTCCGGCGCATTGGAATTAAGCATTTTCCGATAAATCAGCAAGTCCTTTGGGCGGGACTATGAAAAACAGGTTAGTTTGTTCTGTTTCCCTGCCTGCAAAATGAAATCGGCCTTTTTTCAATGCTTGCGACTAAACGGTCGAATTCTTCTTCTTTTTCCTTGACCGTCTTGAAGCAATTCGGATACTTATTCAATATTTCCTTTAATTTGGAATACGTCAAAATGATCATCCCTCTTTCATTTATTTCTTTATTATCAGAATATGATACAAGCTAAAAAAATGTTCATGCCTGCCCGCAAAACAAAACACCCCAAATAAAACCGCGTACCCACCGGAACGCGGCTCTGGCTCGGGTGCTTTCGGTGAAGACGGGCGATATTTCAAATTTATCTGATTGCGTGAAGAAATTTTTTAATTTATAATATTATCATTGTTTTTTTCCCTGAATTTGTTAAACGCGTTTATGAAAGGGGTTTTCCGCTTGAAGCACGATACCGTTGTTATTCTTGATTTTGGCGCCCAGTACGGCCAGTTGATAGCAAGAAGAATACGTGAAGCTGACGTATATTGTGAAATACTTCCGTACAATGTTCCCATCGAAAAAATTATTGAGAGAAACCCAAAAGGTATTATTCTGACAGGCGGGCCGGCGTCGGTTCTCGATGAGAACGCGCCGAAGTGCGATCCAAAGCTCTTCGATATAAATGTGCCCATCCTTGGAATATGCTATGGAATACAGTTGATTGCCGCTGTGCTTGGAGGAACCGTAAACAGTGTTTCAACAAGGGAATACGGCAAGGTTGATATTGAACTTAATACCGACAGTGAATTGTTCGAAAATATGGAGCCCGATACATTTTGCTGGATGAGTCATACATTCAATGTCATAAAAATGCCCGAAGGTTTTACTGCGACGGCGGGAACAAAGAATTGCCCCGTTGCTGCCATGGAAAACCGTGAGAAAAGGATCTATGGAGTCCAATTCCACCCGGAGGTTGAGCACACGCCGTTCGGACAGCAAATGCTGAAGAATTTCCTGTATAAAATATGTAATTGCAAACCGGATTGGAAGATGGATTCGTTTGTTGAGTCCGCAGTAAAATCAATCCGTGAGAAAGTGGGAAGCAAAAAAGTTTTATGCGCGCTTTCGGGCGGTGTTGATTCGTCGGTAGCCGCCACCCTTGTGCACAAAGCCGTTGGGCAGCAGTTAACGTGCCTATTTGTTGATCACGGCCTTTTGCGAAAATATGAAGCCGAACAGGTTGAGGATGTATTCAGGCGGAAATTCAATATGAACCTAATCAAGGTAAACGCACAGGAGCGCTTCCTGAAAAAGCTCGCCGGCGTTACCGATCCGGAAAGAAAAAGAAAAATCATCGGCGAAGAGTTTATACGTGTTTTCGAAGAGGAAGCGAAAAAGCTTGGGAAGGTTGATTTTCTTGTCCAGGGAACGATATATCCCGATGTCATTGAAAGCGGCCTCGGGAATTCATCAGTAATTAAAAGCCATCACAATGTCGGCGGTCTTCCCGAGCATGTCGATTTCAATGAAATCATAGAACCGTTAAGGGATTTATTCAAAGATGAAGTCCGCAAGGTTGGGCTCGAATTAGGCCTGCCGGAGCAGTTGGTCTGGCGGCAGCCGTTCCCGGGGCCGGGTCTTGCGGTGCGTATTATAGGTGATATTACTCCCGAAAAACTTGAGATTCTCAGAGACACCGATTATATACTTCGCGATGAAATTGCCATGGCAGGGCTCGAACGGAAAATCAGCCAGTATTTCACTGTTCTTACTAACATGAGAAGCGTCGGCGTCATGGGAGACGAAAGGACTTATGATTATACCGTCGCGATAAGGGCGGTTACAACTACCGACTTTATGACAGCCGACTGGGCAAAGATACCGCACGAAGTACTCGAGAAAGTTTCCAACCGTATTGTAAATGAAGTAAAACATGTTAACAGGATTGTTTATGATATAACTACAAAGCCTCCTGCTACAATTGAGTGGGAATGATTGTACGACATAATTACCGGTATTGGTTTTATTTTTTAAAAAAGAAACCGAACAGGTGGATAAATGATTACGCTTTCAAATATCAATAAAACCTTTCGTGTTGCCAGGCGGCAGGCAGGATTCGGCCGTGCCGTAAAGGCTTTGTTTTCGCGCGAATATGAACTTATTCATGCCCTTAACGATGTCAGCTTTACAATCAAAGACGGCGAAATGGTTGGGTATATCGGTCCGAACGGCGCAGGAAAAAGCACTACTATTAAAATTATGTGCGGAATCCTCACACCTGACAGCGGTATGTGCAAAATTAACGGACGCGTACCGTGGCGCGACCGAATTGCGCACGTACGGGAAATCGGCGTAGTTTTCGGCCAGCGCAGCCAGCTTTGGTGGGATGTTCCGATTATTGACAGCTTTGAATTGTTACGCGATATTTATAAAATAGACAGGAAAATTTATAAAAATAATCTTGACGAATTGACAGTGCTTCTTGATTTAAGCGAACTGCTGAAGACTCCTGCCAGAAGCCTCAGTCTCGGCCAGCGCATGCGTTGCGAAATTGCCGCGTCGCTTCTGCACTCTCCTAAAATTCTGTTTCTTGATGAACCTACTATCGGTCTTGATGCGGTTTCTAAAATGACCGTACGCCAATTCATAAAAAGAATAAACGCAGAGCGTGGTACAACAGTTATCCTGACAACCCATGACATGCAGGACATTGAGGCATTGACCGAACGAATACTGCTGATAGGCAAGGGCAGGATACTGCTCGATGGCAGCCTTACCGAACTAAAAAAGCGCTCATCAAGGAGAAAAACGCTTGTCGTTGAATATAACGGATCTGCACCGGAAATTACCGATGATATGACCCTTATTGAGAAGAAAAACGGGCGCCTTGTAATATCTCTTGACCCGGAGATATTTCCGGTATCGGACGCGATAGCCTATCTTGCCGCAAGGACGGAACTCACCGACGTATCGGTGTCCGGCATAACAGCGGAGGAAATGGTAGCAGAGCTGTACAGGGAGTATCATATATGAAAAAATATTCAGCGCTGTTTCGCATTCGCTTTATTAACAGTTTGCAGTATCGCGCCGCTGCGTTGGCAGGGCTTGCTACACAGTTTGCCTGGGGGTTTATGGAAATATCGGCTTTTTCGGCTTTTTACCGCGCAAATCCTGCCGCATTTCCGATGGAATTCTCGCAGACGGTTTCTTACATATGGATGCAGCAGGCATTTCTTACACTGTTTATGATGTGGTTTTGGGAATATGATATTGCTGCTTCGATTATCGAAGGTTCGATAGCTTACGAAATGGTACGCCCGCTTGACATATACAACCGCTGGTTTTGCCAGATTACGGCCAACCGTTTGGCGCGGGCGGCTTTAAGATGCGCACCGATCCTGATTTTTGCGTTTCTCGTTCCGGAACCGTATCGGATGACGCTGCCACCTGACGCGGCTCAGCTTTTTTTATTCCTGCTTTCCGTACTTCTGGCGTTATGTGTAGTGGTAGCGTTTTCAATGCTGATGTATATTTCATTATTCTATACATTATCACCTACAGGAGTCAGGTTATTTATCGCGGTTATATCCGATTTTTTTGCAGGCGGGATTGTGCCGCTGCCGTTTTTTCCGGCGCCGGTTCGCGCCGTTGCCGAATGGCTGCCGTTTGCGGCGATGCAGAATATGCCGCTTCGAATTTACAGCGGAAATATCGCGGGTATGGACGCATTTGCGGGTATCGGCCTGCAAATCTTTTGGCTTGCGGCTCTGTTGGCTGTCGGGCGGCTTATGATGAGCCGGGCGCTTAAAAGGGTCATCGTGCAGGGAGGCTAAAGATGCAGTTATATATTAAGTTTTTCGCGATGCACTTAAAAAGCCAGATGCAGTATAAGTTATCATTTTTTCTGACTGCGCTCGGTCAATTCTTTGCGTCATTTACAGTTTTGCTTGGTGTATATTTTATGTTTTCACGGTTCCACGAAGTTGAAGGTTTTCAGTTTGAGCATGTGCTTTTATGTTTTGCAGCAGTGCTGATGGCGTATTCTATTGCCGAAATGTTTGGACGCGGTTTTGATCAGTTCCCGCAAATGCTTGGAAACGGCGAGTTTGACCGTGCTCTTGTAAGACCGAGGAGCGTAATCTTCCAGGTTCTTGCGGCAAAGATGGATTTCACAAGATTCGGCAGGTTATTTCAGGCTATACTCGTATTCTGTTATGCAATTCCGAACAGCGGTGTTATTTGGACCTGGGATAAAGTTTTAGCGCTTTTATTGATGGTTGTTTGCGGCAGCCTGATATTCTTCGCGTTGTTTATAGTATATGCCGGATTTACGTTTTTCACGGTCGAAGGTCTGGAATTTATGAACATCTTTACTGACGGAGGCCGGGAGTTCGGGCGCTATCCGTTTTCGATTTACGGGAAAAGAATTCTGAAGTTTCTTACGTTTGTAGTTCCGCTCGCGCTTTTTCAGTATTATCCGCTTCTGTATCTGCTGGACAGGGAAAAAAACATGCTTTATATGTTCACGCCCGTGATCGGTCTGCTGTTTATAATACCAAGCTGCGCTTTCTTCCGCATAGGGCTGCGGAAGTATAAATCGACCGGGTCATGACTGGTTCTGTGAGTTAATCGAGTTAATTATCCTGATAGCAAGCTCGTATTTATAAACCGATTTATGCTGGGTTGTGAATTTAAAGCGGTACAGCGTGTTATGATAATAAAACTCAAACTTGTTGTTGTTTTGAATATTCACCCCGGTCATTTCACTAATAGGGAAAGCATAAACTGTCTTTTCGGATGAAAGTATAAGCCTGTCAAAGAACAGTTCCACCTTGCCGAGCTTTTTGTATTGTCTTAATCTACCCCTGCGTTTCCCGGTAAAGATCTTAACGCCCGTATCCGAGAACAGCGGTATTTGTCCCGACATATACTCGTTTTTTGAAAACAGTTCGTATAAATACGTATTCTGCCAATCGCTCCATGTTTGCGGAGAAAGAAAGAACGGTTCATGCTCGGTGTCAAAATAACCGTATTCGTTATACCTGACAGTATAATTGCAGTTTCCGCATGTGAAAAAGTCTCCGCGGCTTCGCAGCGAACACAGCGATTTGCAGCGCGGGCAGACCACAAGAAACAGATCAAGGTATTCGGCAAGGTTTCGCCCTTTGAAAGGCACCATGTTTTTCTCCTGCCACTCATATTCATTCATCCGTATTCCTTCAACTATTTTCCGGTATATTTCATCTGTGGACATTTTGTTAATGTCATCGGGAGTGAAAAGAACGCTGTATTTTATATGGATGACACCGGTTCTTGAGCTTCTTGCCCATCTTGGCCTGGTGAGGCCCGCTCCTTCCATTAACGTGTTTATTACAGGTACTTTAAGGCTCTTTATTAGTTTAGCAGTTGAATAAAAAACCAGCACGTTTTTCAAATCCCAGTTTCGCGCTCCCTCGGGGTACACTCCAACAACACCTTTGTTCTTTATTATGCTTATAATAGCGCGGATGGTTCCGGAGTCGGCCAGTTTTTTTGATTTAGGTATCCCGCCGACAAGCTTTAACAACTGCCTGAGCCAGAAGTGGCGGAAATGTGTGTCGGAAATTACAAAGTAAATTGGCTCGCTAATACCCATTGACATCAGGAAAGGGTCCCAGGCTCCGATATGATTGCCTATAACAATATAGGGAGGTTTCACATCAGCAATTTCTTCATTATTTATTTTCACATTGAATCGAAGTGATAAATACTTTCCGAACGTGAGCCTGAGCAGCTTATTAAACCATTTGCTGTGTCTGTATTTTATTTTTTTTATTTTTTCCATTTTCCCCCCGCCGTATCTAATAATTTATGTCTAAAATTCCATTTAATTTTACCAAACCATTATTTCAATGTAAATGGATTTTGTTTATCCGGGACGCGGCAATGCCTCGATCCGTTATCCGCCCGCCGGGTTTCCGCATTAATTCGTGGGCTGTTTATTCGGACGCGAAATGAAGAACTATTGTACAATAAAGAAAACTATAACGGAATGAATGGGGTATTTCGTTTACCTGAAACATGCTGTTTAGTTTGCATATTGTTTAATACGCCAATCAAAGGTATAATTCAAGGAGGAAAACTAGGAGGTGTTGTATATATGCCGGTATTTGAAATGCCATTAAGCGAACTTAAAAAGTACCAGGGGATAAACCCGAAACCCGAAGATTTTGAACAGTATTGGGAAAGAGCTCTCGATGAAATGAACAGTACCGATCCCGACGTCAAGCTTATTCCCGCAGAATTTCAAAGCAATGTCGCCGAATGCTATGATCTTTATTTTACCGGAGTGAAAGGCGCAAGGATCCATGCGAAGCTGCTAAAGCCGAAGCAGAAAAAAGACAAGTATCCCGCAATTCTGCAGTTTCACGGGTACGCATGGAACTGCGGGGACTGGCAGAGCAAGCTTGGGTATGCTGCATCAGGCTTTGTCGTTGCGGCAATGGACTGCCGCGGGCAGGGCGGTTTGTCCGAAGACAAGGGAGGAGTATTCGGGAATACACTGCACGGCCATATTATACGCGGACTCGATGACCCAAACCCGGACAATCTTCTTTACAGGCAGATCTTTTTGGATACCGCCATGCTTGCGAGGGTTGTTTCCGGTATGCCGTTTGTTGACGGCGAAAGAATGGGAGCAATGGGAGGCTCACAGGGTGGTGGATTAACCCTGGCGTGCGCGGCATTAGTTCCTGAAATAAAAAAGGCGGCGCCGGTATACCCGTTTTTGTGCGATTATAAAAGGGTATGGGAAATGGATCTGGCCAAAGATGCGTACAAAGAGCTGGCTGATTATTTTAGAAAATTTGATCCGATGCATCAAAGGGAAGACGAGGTATTTAAGAAGCTTGGCTATATCGATGTACAGAATCTTACAAAACGCATAAAAGGCGAGGTTTTGATGGCTACCGGACTCATGGACACGGTATGTCCCCCTTCAACGCAGTTTGCGGCATATAACAAGATTGAATCAAAGAAAGATGTTGTAATATATCCTGATTTCGGGCATGAATTACTGCCTGGTTTTGATGATATTACATACAGGTTCATGTGTGAGTTGTTATAATGATTAAAAGAACCACTGTCGGAGGATTTACATGAAAACAATAATTACACTCCTTGGGATGGCGAAAAAATACTGGAAATACATGATCATCGGCATGATTGCAATAGTTTTGATGACAGCATGTCAGCTTACGGCACCGATGATTGTCAGGGAACTGACGAGCCTGATTCAGAACCAGGACCCTGAACTCGGTCAAAAGGCTCTGCGGCTTGCGCTTATTTTGGCGGCTATATATCTTGCACAGGCGGGCTGCACGTTCCTGCGCTCTTACATAACACATTACGCGGCATGGAATTTTGTATCGGACATGAGGGTACGGATATATAACCACCTTCAGAAGCTGTCTCTGCGTTATTACCATGATAAGCAGACCGGACAGATCATGTCCCGTGCGTCAAACGATGTTCAGCTTATTGAACTTCTTATAGCCCATGCGGTGCCGGATTTGATTGTCAATGTTCTTATTCTGCTGGGCGTAACGATTCTGCTTTTCTCGATTAATGCCGTGCTTGCCCTGTTAAGCCTTGTCACGGTACCTTTTTTGATATTCGCTATAGGGATATTCGCGAAAAAAATTCAGCCCCAGTTCAGGACATCACAGCAGAGACTTGCCGAATTCAATGCGACGCTTCACGATAACCTGTCCGGTATGAAGGAGATCCAGGTTTTTAACCAGCACGAAAGGGAAAAAAGCCGGATATGCAAGTCATCAAAAGCCCATGTAAACCAGGTTTTAAGAGCGTTAAGATTAAGCGCGATATACCATCCTTCGATTGAGTTTTTCAATCATATGGGTACGGTTCTTGTTATAGGGTTCGGCGGATATCTTGCTTCTTTGAACAGGGTCCCCCTTCCTGATATAATAGCGTTTATTCTGCTTTTAAATATGTTTTACCAGCCAATAAGCACTCTCGGAAGGGTTAACGAAGATTTGCAGAACGCGCTTGCCGGGGCATCAAGAGTGTTCGAGGTTCTTGATACCGAACCCGATGTAAAGGAAAAAAGCGGCGCGATAAATGTGGGAAGGATTTCGGGAAAGATAGACATAGAGAATGTTTCGTTCAGCTACATAACGCATCGTGATGTGTTAAAGAATATAAGCCTTTCGATAAATCCGGGAGAACTGGTAGCTATTGTAGGGCCGACAGGTGTCGGGAAAACGACGTTGATCAGCCTGCTGGCGCGTTTTTATGATCCCGACGACGGAAGGATCCTGTTCGACGGCATTGATATCAGGGATATGACTTTATCTTCGCTGCGTGACAATATAAGCATAGTGCTGCAGGATGTATTCCTTTTCAACGGCACGGTGGCGGAAAATATCTCATACGGCGTAAAAAATGCGAGTATGGATGATATTATCAGGGCCGCAAAGATCGCAAACGCGCATGAATTCATTTGTGAGATGGAGCGTGGTTATGATACCGTAATAGGCGAAAGAGGAATAAAACTGTCCGGTGGACAGAAACAGCGGCTTTCGATTGCAAGAGCCGTTCTCAGGGATACTCCGATCCTGATCCTTGACGAAGCTACGGCTTCAGTGGACATGGAAACTGAAAAACTTATTCATCAGGCAATAGACAGCATTATACAAAACCGCACCACTATAATGATTGCCCATCGCCTTTCTTCTGTACGCAAAGCGGATAAAATAATCGTTCTCGAAGATGGAAAGATTGCGGAGATTGGAACGCATGAAGAATTAATGAAAACCGACGGGCTGTATAAAAAGCTCTGCGAGATTCAAATGCACGGCTGATTATACGTAAATTGAAATAAAATTCTAATCAAATTCTAATTGTTTGCAAACGGAGGGTTAATTTTCGATATGTAAAATGCCAGTGTAAAATTAAGTGTTTGAGAATATTCGGAGGTGCGGATATGATTACACTGGAACAGGTAGATCAGTTGAGGAAAAGAACCAACTGCAGCTATGAAGAAGCAAAGTTTCTGCTTGAAAAGCATAACGGCAATGTTTTGGACGCAATTGTGGAGTTTGAAAAAAATAAAGGCAGAAAATGCAATGGGTTTGACGAAAAGTCGTGGAAGAAGCAGAGCGGGGATTTTTTCAAGAGCGTTTTGGAAGTAATCCGGAAGGGCTTTGAGAATAATGTCGTAATTGAGGATAGGAACGGCATATTGATAAATCTGCCCATTAATGTAATGCTTATTCTCATCATCTTAATACCTATGGTTATCATCCCGGTTTTGCTTGTACTTATGCTTGTCGGGTATAAAATAAGCATCAGGAAGAAGAAGGGTGAAGAGATAAACCTGACTTCAATGATGCATGATATGGCCGGCCAATTTAAAAGCGGCAGCTGCGAGCAACCTCAACGGTGCCATGATGAGAACGCTGTCAGTGAAATAAAAAATGACGGCTATAATGAACTCACGATTGAGTAGGCATTGCTTTGGCACGAAAGGCAAAATAACCGGACAGCGTATTAATATGAATAATTTGTATTATTCTGCTGCAAATCCTCCTTGCGTCAGGCACGGAGGATTTCGTGCTATGATAAAACAATCCCGCCCGTTAACGAAATCGTAGATTTCAAACGGCCTGCCATAACCTCACCGTTACCTAAGCCATAAATTTCAAACGACTCCCCAAAAACATGGTAACATGAATATATTCAGCCGATGCCGCGCTGAATGGATTCATGTTATAATAAACAAAAGGCAGAAAAAAGGCGTATAAGCCAGGGCGCATAACAGGCGGGGTAAATCATACGATTCCAACATTAATGGAGTGAAACCGGATGGCTGAAAAAATACTTGTAGTTGAAGATGAAAGCAAGATAGCGCGCTTTCTCGAATTGGAGCTCAAACATGAAGGATATGACGTAGAGCTTGCCTACGACGGGCGTGACGGGCTTGAAAAAGTTTTGAAGGGGGACATTGATCTTGTAATCCTTGATTTGATGCTCCCGATGTTAAGCGGAATTGAAGTGCTGCGCCGCATTCGAAAAAGCACCGATCTGCCCGTTATTATGCTGACTGCGAAAGATGATGTGTCCGACAAAGTTATGGGACTTGACAGCGGGGCGGACGATTACGTCACAAAGCCGTTTGCGATAGAGGAACTGCTTGCGAGAATCCGTGTCGCGCTTAAAAGGAAACAAAACACGGCGAGAAAACCCGAAGAAGAAATACTCAGGGCAGGGGATCTTTCGGTTAATAAAACCGCCCGCAAGGTTATGTTTAACGGTGAAGAGATACCGCTGTCGAAAAAGGAGTATGACCTGCTCGTATATATGATGGAAAACAAGGGCATAGTGCTCACGCGTGAAAAGCTCATTGAAAAGGTCTGGGGATATGACTACTACGGCGACACGAATGTAACGGATGTTTATATCAGGTATCTGAGGGCAAAGATTGATCAGAAGTACAACCAGTCATTCATAAAGACTGTTCGTGGAGTGGGATATATTTTTGAAGACAAGGAATAAAAATGAACCGGAAAAAATAAAGACGGTTTTCCTGTACAAAAAAGACAGGGCCAAAAATACGCAGAAGAATAAGAATGAAAACAAGATGCAGAGAAAACCGGGGAAAAAGGAAAACGCCCGAGCATCCTCGATGGGGCGCCGCCTTTCGGGGGCGTATACGAGGATGATGGTTGATTCTTTCCTGTCATGCCTTATACTTATTCTCATCGTGTACTGCATTTTCAACGCCGCCGTTATTATCCGCGATGTTATTCATATCATTAATGATCTGGGGTCTACGGATAAACTTTCGGAATCAATTTACGATATAGTTGTCCAGCATGATACGGAACTCGATATATCTGCAGTCGACGGCGAGGTGCTGCTGAATACCTTCGGTAAATACGATAAGCCTCCGGGTATGGTTCCGGTGTGGTTTTATGGTAAAGACGGGCTTGTTTATATGATGATAAGAACGTATTTAAACCGTCCGGATGGTCTTTACCTTGTCGGCATATTCAAGGATATTACAACCGTTCTGCTGGAGATGGCTGTTTTGATGATAACCGCCGTTGTCCTTGGAACAATGGTTCTTCTGACGATTTTTTTCAGGGGAAGAGCGATGACGAAAAATGCGTTGTACCCGATTGCCGAAATGACAAGGATGGCAAAGGAAATAAAGGCGCAGAACCTGAACCTGAGGCTTAACGTAACGAATGCGAAGGACGAACTTAAGGAGCTTGTAATTACTTTCAATGAAATGATGGACAGAATTGAAGATGCATATAACAAGCAGAACCAGTTTGTCTCAGACGCGTCGCACGAATTGAGAACCCCAATATCGGTAATCCAGGGATATGCACGCATGCTTGAAAGATGGGGCAAGGAAGACCCGGAAGTTCTTACCGAATCTATAGAGGCTATACGCAATGAAGCCGAAAACATGAGAGAACTGGTCGATAAACTGCTGTTTATTGCGAGAAACGACAAAGACACATTGAATTTGTCAATGGAAACATTCTCGCTGAGTGAAATGATGGACGAACTGGTTAAGGAGACGCGAATGGTGGATCAGGATCATATTATTGAAAGCTCAATTGACCAGGATGTATATATAAATGGGGACAGAAACCGCATAAAACAGGCAATGCGGATTTTTATAGATAATGCGCAGAAATACACTCAGCCGGGCGGAATTATTGAAATCAGCCTGAAAAACAGCAATAATACCGCGGTACTTTCGGTAAAGGATAACGGATGCGGCATTTCCGCAAAAGATATTAACAATATTTTTGACAGATTTTACAGGGCGGACGAGTCCCGTGACAGGAACAAGGGGGGACACGGGCTTGGCCTTTCAATTGCCAGAATAATAGTTCTGCGGCATGGCGGGAAGATTAATGTAAAAAGCAAACCGGGGGAAGGCAGTGTTTTTTCGATCGTTCTGAATTCACTGCCGAAAACCCCCGGTAATGATGTTAATTCTGCTTATTCGGAATCAAAAAATCCTTAAGCGCAGGTAATTATCTTTTACGAAATCAAACTTCGTGATTTTCTGCAGTGCCTGTTCCATCGACTTTTCCGATGCTTCGTGCGTAAGCAGAACAATAGGCACATAATTATCTTTGCCATGAGTCTCAAGCTGAACCATCGAAGATATCGAAATCTTGTATTCGGCAAAAACACCCGATATTTTCGCGAGCACGCCCGGTTTGTCAAGCGTGAAGAAGCGCAGGTAAAACCTGTTCGAAACTTCTTCTACCGGTATTATTTTTACGTCCGCTGTCGGATTGATCGTGCGGTTGCAGAATTTCTGTCCCTCCTTTAACAGGAGATCCCTTGAAAGGTCGACAATGTCGCCTACAATAGCGCTTGCGGTAGGCCGTTCACCCGCACCGGGGCCGTAAAATACCGTATTGCCGACAAAATCTCCCGTTACGAATATGGCGTTCATTTCATAGTTAACCGCAGACAATAGATGTGTGTCGGAAACCAGCGTAGGATGCACCCTGACGTCAATCCCGCCGTTGAAAACGCGATATATCGCAAGAAGTTTTACCGTATATCCGAATGATTTCGCAAAGTCTATATCAAGTTTGCTTATCCCCGTAATACCTTCAACGTAAATTTTATCGAACTGTACAATACTGTCGGATGCAAGGGAAGCCAGTATCGTGAGCTTGTGGGCCGCATCAGTTCCGGTAATATCAAGCGTCGGGTCAGCTTCGGCAAATCCGTTGGTTTGTGCTTCTTTCAATGCGTCTTCGAATTCAACGTTATCCTTATGCATTTTTGTTAAAATATAATTGCACGTTCCGTTAAGGATACCGTATATGCTTTCAATTTTATTCGCGATTAATCCCTCGCGGAGGCCTTTGATAATCGGTATGCCGCCGCCTACGCTTGCTTCAAAAAGAATATCAACGCCGTTTTCGCGGGCAATCCGGAACAATTCCCTGCCGCGGGTGGCAATAAGGGCTTTGTTTGCGGTAACTACATGTTTACGGTTCTCAAGAGCTCTTTTTATGAAACTGAATGCAGGCTCATAGCCTCCAATTGTCTCAACAACAATGTTAATTTCCGGATCATCAAGTACATCATACGCATTGTCGGTGCATTTTACATTCGACAAATCAAGATTGCGATCCTTTGTCCAGTCAAGCTCTGCAATTGTTTTAAGGTTAAAGGACAATGTTGAGCGTGCTTTCAAAAGTTCCTGCTGCTGCAGCAGAATACGCGCAACACCACTTCCGACCGTACCTAAACCGAGTATTCCTATATTCACCCTTTGACCGTTCATTATATGATCCTTCCCCTTCTCGTATTTTTAACAAGGACTTCTATCATAATAACAGAAGCCCGGCAAAAATAATGCATTCAGTTCGAATTAATGTTATTTCAGCTTACCGCAAAATAATTATATCTATTATAATCATATTCCTTATACTATTCAAGATATTTAAGCCGGTTTATGCCGATCAAATATGGGCAAGTTTTTTTAACTGCTGAATATAATGTCCACTTGATTCATAAAGAGATGATGTTAAATAAAAACGATGGCTTACTAAAAAAACAGGGAAGACCTTTTTCGGTTTCCCCTGTTTATAAGCATTAATTCCGGACAGCGGCGCAGTTATGGCAGGTTCCCCTGAAATAAACCTCTTTGCTGTTGATAATAAAATTATCCAGGCCGCTGAAAGGTAAGCTGTCAACATCAACATCAAAATCGTAAATAGCCCCGCAGCAATCGCATTTGAAGTGGCCGTGACTTTCTACCGTGGAGTCATAACGTATTTCCGTTTCCTCTATTGTTATTGGCTGCACAAGGCCTTTTTCAACAAACAGGTTCAGCGAGTTATAAATTGTCGCTTTAGACAGTGTAGGGAATAATTTCTTCAAACTTGAATATATCTGTTCAACCGTCGGATGGTGCTTATTCACCATTAAGTATTCAAGAACCTTTATTCTCTGGAACGACGGCTTAATCTTC